>NZ_WHTD01000072.1 GCF_009379765.1 Actinophytocola sp.
CGACGCCGTGCACGCCGCGCTCGCCGCCGCCGATCCCGACGCGCTGCTCGCGCTCGACGTCGACCTCGCCGCGGAGCTGGGTGCGGCCGGCCGGGCGCCGTGGCAGGTGCTGGCCGGCGTCGTCGGCGCGGACGGCCGGCGGTGGAAGAGCGTCGAGGCCCGCCAGCTCGTGCCGTTCGGCGTCGCCTACCACCTCGCGGTCTGGGACCCGGTCCGATGAGGCCGATCGCGATCGTCGGTCCGACCGCCACCGGCAAGTCCCAGCTCGGCATCGCGCTCGCCGAGGCACTGGGCGGCGAGGTCGTCAACACCGACGCGATACAGCTCTACCGCGGCATGGACATCGGCACCGCCAAGGTCACGGAGGCGGAGCGCCGTGGCGTCCCGCACCACCTGCTCGACGTCCTCGACGTTACCGAGACCGCGTCGGTGGCCGCCTACCAGCGCGACGCCCGCGCCGTCGTCGAGCGACTGCTGGCCGCCGACACGGTGCCGATCCTCGTCGGCGGCTCCGGCCTGTACGTCCGCGCGGTGCTCGACGACCTGGAGTTCCCCGGCACCGACCCCGAGATCCGCACCCGTCTCGAGGGCGAGCTGGCCCGGGTCGGCGCGGAGGTCCTGCACGCCCGGCTGACCAGCCAGGACCCCATCGCCGCCACCGCGATCCTCCCGACCAACGGCCGCCGGGTCGTCCGCGCCCTCGAGGTCATCGAGCTGACCGGCCGCCCGTTCTCGGCGACGATGCCGAGACCGGGCCCGGCCCGCTACGACACCGTCCAGCTCGGCCTGGACACCGACACCGACGAGCTCGACCGCCGCGTCGACACCCGGGTGGCCGGCATGTTCGACGCGGGCCTGGTCGAGGAGGTCCGCACGCTGCTGCCCCAGGGTCTTCGGGACGGCCGCACCGCGTCCCGCGCGCTCGGCTACCGGCAGGTCATCGACGCCTTGGACAACGGTGCCGACCACGCCGGCGACCACGCCGACCACGCCGCCGACATGGCCGTGGCGGCCGCCGCGACCGCCCAGCTCACCCGGCGGTTCGTCCGCCGCCAGCGCTCCTGGTTCCGCCGCGACCAGCGCGTCCACTGGCTCGACGCCACCCGCCCCGACCTGGTCGAAGCCGCCGCCGCGTTAGCCTGACGGGGTGGGTATCCCGTTTCTCAAAGGCCACGGCACGGAGAACGACTTCGTGCTGCTGCCCGACCTCGACGCGTCCCTCGACCTGACCGCCGCCAGGGTCCGCGCGCTCTGCGACCGGCGGGCCGGGCTGGGCGCGGACGGGGTGCTGCGCGTCGTGCGCGCGAAGGCCGTCGAGCACCGTCCGTCCGATGTGGACGGCATCGACGCCGACATGTGGTTCATGGACTACCGCAACGCCGACGGCTCCATCGCCGAGATGTGCGGCAACGGCGTCCGCGTGTTCGCCCGCTACCTCGTCGACGCGGGCCTGGTCACCACCGGTGAGTTCCCCGTCGGCAGCCGGGCGGGCGCCCGCGCGGTCGTGATCCGTCCCGACGGGGAGGTGGCCGTCGACATGGGCCCGTCCCGGGTCCTCGGTGAGTCTGCCGCGACCGTCACCGGGACCACGTACGACGGCGTCGCCGTGGACGTCGGCAACCCGCACCTGGTCTGCGAGGTCGACGACCTCGGGCTCGACCTCACCACCCGGCCCGGCTACGACCCCGCGGTGTTCCCCGAAGGGGTGAACCTCGAGTTCGTCGTGGTGGAGGCCCCGGACCGGCTGCGCATGCGGGTGCACGAGCGTGGCGTGGGGGAGACCCGCTCCTGCGGCACCGGCACGGTCGCCGCGGTCACCGGTGTCCTGCACCGCCGCGGTGAGAAAACCGGCGCGGCCGACGTGTTCGTGCCGGGCGGAAAGGTGCACGTGGAGGTCGGGGAAAACACCTGTACGCTCACCGGACCGGCCGATTTCGTGGCCCGCGGTGAGCTCGATCGGGCCTGGTGGGACGGCATCCAGGAATAACCCGGTCGATCCGGTCGCTGAACCGTGCGACGATTGAGTCAGCACATTCGCCACATCCGGGAGGGTTTCACCACGTGACAGAGAATCTCAATCAGCGGCAAACCGACGCGCATGCGGACAACGGGTTGACTGACCTGGCTGAGCTCTCTGCAGGTGAATTCGAGCTCTCCGACCGTGCGGCACTGCGTCGCGTCGCCGGGTTGTCCACCGAGCTCGCCGACATCACCGAGGTCGAGTACCGCCGGCTGCGGCTGGAGCGGGTCGTCCTGGTCGGGGTGTGGACGGAAGGCTCCGCCGCTCAGTCGGACGCGTCGCTCGCCGAGCTGGCCAGGCTCGCCGAGACCGCGGGCTCCCAGGTCCTCGACGGCCTCGTGCAGCGCCGCGACCGGCCCGACCCGGCCACCTACGTCGGGTCCGGCAAGGTCCGGGAGCTGTCCGGCATGGTCGCGTCCGCGGGCGCGGACACGGTCATCTGCGACGGCGAGCTCTCGCCGAGCCAGCTACGCCAGCTGGAGGAGAGGCTCAAGGTCAAGGTCATCGACCGGACGGCGTTGATCCTGGACATCTTCGCCCAGCACGCGCGGTCCAAGGAAGGCAAGGCCCAGGTCGAGCTGGCTCAGCTGCAGTACTTCCTCCCGCGCCTGCGCGGTTGGGGTGCGGCGCTGTCCCGGCAGGCCGGTGGCCGGGCCGGCGGCAGCAACGGCGGGGTCGGTGTGCGTGGTCCCGGTGAGACCAAGATCGAGACCGACCGCAGGCGCATCCGGGCCAAGATCTCCAAGCTGCGCAAGGAGATCGCCGCGATGAGCACGGTGCGCGACACCAAGCGCGGCCGCCGGATCGCGAACGAGGTCCCCAGCGTCGCCATCGCCGGGTACACCAACGCCGGCAAGTCGAGCCTGCTCAACGCGCTGACCGGGGCCGGGGTCCTGGTGGAGGACGCACTGTTCGCCACCCTGGACGCCACCGTGCGGCGCACCACCACGCCCGACGGGCTGTCCTACACGCTCACCGACACGGTCGGCTTCGTGCGGCACCTGCCGCACCAGCTGGTCGAGGCCTTCCGGTCCACTTTGGACGAGGTGGCGGACGCCGACCTCATCCTGCACGTGGTGGACGGCGCCGATCCCAACCCGGAGTGGCAGGTCGAGGCGGTCCGCGAGGTGCTCGGCGAGATCGCCGACCGCCGGGACGAGGGGCTGCCCACCGAGCTCGTCGTGGTCAACAAGATCGACGCCACCGACGAGGTGGCACTGGCCCGGCTGCGGCACCTGCTGCCCGGCGCGATGTTCGTCTCCGCGCACTCCGGGGTGGGCATCGCGGAGCTGCGCGAGCGGCTCGCCGAGCTGCTCCCGCGGCCCAGCGTCGAGGTCGAGGTGCTGGTCCCGTACACGCGCGGCGAGCTGGTCGCGCGGGTGCACCGGGACGGCGAGGTGCTGGCCGAGCGCCACACCGAGCAGGGCACCGTCCTGCAGGCGAAGGTCAAGGCGGACCTGGCCGGGATGTTGGAGAACTTCTCGGTCAACGGCACGTCCGCCTGAGGCGTTTCCGCTGCTGGCGCTACCGTGAACCCTGAGCGGGCCACGGAGGTGTCAGGTGCGGGCAGTAGTACTCGCGGCGGTGCTGCTGGCGGGGCTGGCGTCCCCGGCAGCAGCCCTTGCCCAGCCCCAACCGGCCGCTCCGGTCGTGAGGTGCACGATGACCGACCCGCGGTTGGCCGAGCTGTCCGGCCTGGTGGCGGACGGCGACCGGTGGTACGCGGTCAACGACGGCGGCACCGCGGTCACGGTCTTCGTGCTCACCAAGGACTGCGCGATCGAGCGCGAGATCGTCGGCTCCGTCGATCCCTACGACGTCGAGGATCTCGGCCGCGGGCCGGACGGCACCTTCTGGCTGTCCGACACCGGCGACAACGACCTCGACCGCAAGACGGTCGCGCTGATCTCGCTGACCGCGGACGGCGCGGCGACGCTGTACCGGCTGACCTATCCGGACGGTCCACATGACACGGAGGCGATCCTCGTCGACCGGGCCGGCACGCCGTACCTGGTCACCAAGTCCACCTTGGGCACCGCGGGTGTCTACCGCCCGGCGGCCGAGCTCGCGAGCCCCGGCCCGACCGCGCTCGAGCAGGTCGGCACCGTGCGGATCTCCGCCACCGACACCCCCGGCGGCCCGGTGCCGAACATCATCGGCTCGGTGGCGATCACCGGCGGCGCGATGAACGCCGACGGCACGGTGCTGGCGCTGCGGACGTACACGGACGCCTACGTCTACGCGGTGGCGGACGGCGACGTGCCCGCGGCCCTCACGACGGCGCCGGTGCGGGTGCCGCTGCCCGGTGAGGCCCAGGGCGAGGCCATAGCGTTCGAGCCGGACGGCACCCTGGTGTCGGCGTCGGAGAACACCGGCCAGCCGATCCGGGCGGTCCCCGGCGCGGCCTCCCTCGTGGCGCCCCCGGACCCGCCCGAGGACACCCGGGCCGCCGACAAGCGGCCGTTGGGGGGGACCAGCGGGCAGTCAGGGGGAGAGGACGGGTTGCCGGCCCTGCCGGCCGCCGCGTTCACCGTCGTGCTCGTGGGAGGCGTCTTCCTGTTCTTCCGCCGGCGCGCGCGCCGGCGCTGACCGCGTCGCCCTCGACCGGGACGCGCTCGCCGACCGGGCCCGCCGTGCGACGGCAGACGGGCGCCCGGTCGGCTTCGCGCAGACGCGTGGTCAGAGCCGGCGCAGGACCGCGACCACCTTGCCGAGGATCGTCGCGTCGTCGCCGGGGATCGGGTCGTAGGCCTCGTTGTGCGGCATCAGCCAGACGTGGCCGTCCTTGCGCTTGAACGTCTTGACGGTCGCCTCGCCGTCGATCATCGCGGCGACGATGTCCCCGTTGTCCGCGGTCTGCTCCTTGCGTACCACGACCCAGTCCTGGTCGGTGATGGCCGCGTCGACCATCGAGTCACCGGTGACCCGCAGCAGGAACAGCGACCCCTCGCCGACGAGCTCCTTCGGCAGGGGGAACACGTCCTCCACGGCCTCCTCTGCGAGGATCGGACCACCGGCGGCGATCCGCCCGAGGACCGGCACGTAGGTGGGACGCGGTGGCGCGTCCGCGCCGTCGGCCGGGTCGTCCATGGTGTCCTCGCCGACCAGCGTGGTGGCGCCGACCTCGCCCGGCGGCACGGGCACGGCGTCCGCCGGCAGGACCCCGATGGCCCGCGGCCGGTTGGGGTCGCGGCGCAGGTAGCCCTTCTGCTCCAGAGCGCGCAGCTGGTAGGCGACCGACGAGGTGGAGGTGAGCCCGACGGCCTCACCGATCTCCCGCACGCTCGGCGGGTAGCCGAACCGCTCCACCCAGGTCCGGATCACCTCGAGCACCTCCCGCTGCCGGGCGGGAAGCTCGACGTCGCCGCCGTGGTTCAGGTCCGGGAAGCTGCGTAGGTTTCCCTTGAGGGGCTTCCGCTTGGGGACACCCTTGGGTATTCCTCCGGGTTTGCGTGGCACTGCCCTGCCTCCCTGCGCGCCGGCCGTGTGTTCGAACGACCGGATGTGACCGACTGTTTCAACTGCGACTTCGACGTTAACCGGCCGCCCCGACGAGATCAAACACCTGTTCGACGACACGCCGGATGGTTCTCGTTTTTGTCGGTCCCCCGTGATACAAATTCGCACGAGGGTTCGATCGAACCCCTGTTCGATCTTCGGGCAGGCGTTCGAACGCGTCAGGAGGCAGCCATGAGCGACCTTGCGAGCGAAGCATTGTCACGCGCCGACCGCGCGCGACTCGACGGAGCCCGCGACGGGCGCCGTGAGTGGGCCGCCGGTGTCTGGACTGACGAGCAGCGGAGTGAGGAACGAACGAGCAGCGCAGGAGGGAAGACACCGGGAGCAGGCCCGCGAACCGGCGAGCGGAGCGAGTCAGGGTCACAGGTGCGGCACCGCCTGCCGGTGCAGCGCACGGCGTCCGCCTACCCGGTGCCTGTCGTGGACCCGCCCCTTCGGCGGGCGCGATCGCTGGCCCCGCCCACCCGGCGGCGGGTCGCCGGGGCGCCTCGGGTGGTCGCTCGGGCGGCGTGCGTGGTTCGGCAGCCGCGGCTGCCGGTCCGGTGGATGCTCGCCGTCGCCGGCGTCGTCTGCCTCGCCGTCGTGGGCCTCGGGATGCTGTCCGGCGCCGGGGCGTCCTCCGTGCCGGACCGGACCACCGTGGTCCGGGTCCAGTCGGGCGAGAGTCTGTGGGAGCTCGCCGGCCGGGTGGCGCCGGGGTCGGACCCGTCGGCCGTGGTGGATCGGATCCGGGAGCTCAACGGCGGGCTCACCGGGGGTGTCAGGCCGGGACAGCCGCTGAACGTGCCCACCGCCGGCTGACCCTCCTGGCCCGCGAGTCCCCGTTCCCGCACCGTGAGTCCCCCGTTGGGTGGGGGACTCACGAGTTCTGCGTCAGCACTCTGGGTCTGGCGCCGATACCCGTCAGGCCGACGTCGCGGCTCTCGCGCGGCTGACGGCGGCCGGTGTCACCACCGCGGGTGACCGCCGCGCCGAGTGACCTGGGCGACATCATCTCTTCCGCGTGTCGCACTGTGGGCGACTTGCATCATGTGGCGTCTGGACGTACCGTCGACCCCAACATCTAGTAGTTACAGTGCTGTAGTTAGTCCACAGGTTGGGCTTAGTTGTCCACCGGCCATCCACAAGATGATCACCAGGTGGGCTTCACGGCGGTCCAAAACTTCGCGAGGGGTGATCCTGGTGAGATGTCCGTTCTGCCGCCATTCGGACTCCAGGGTCGTCGACTCCCGTGAGGTGGACGAGGGCCAGGTCATCCGGCGGCGCCGGTCCTGTGCCAAGTGCAGCCGGCGGTTCACCACGGTGGAGGAGGCGGTACTGGCAGTGGTGAAGCGCTCCGGTGTCACCGAGCCGTTCAGCCGGGAGAAGGTCGTCACCGGGGTACGCCGTGCCTGCCAGGGCCGACCGGTCGACGAGGACGCCCTGCAGCAGCTGGCCCAGCGGGTCGAGGAGACGATCCGCGCGACGGGCGCCGCCGAGGTGCCGAGCCATGAGGTGGGTCTCGCGATCCTCGGCCCGCTGCGCGAGCTCGACGAGGTCGCCTACCTCCGGTTCGCGAGCGTCTACCGCTCGTTCTCCTCCATCGAGGACTTCGAGAAGGAGATCGCCGGTCTGCGGGTGGCGATCGCCGAGAACGCGGAGCACGAGGGGACATGAGCGGAGCCCGCGGAGCGAACCGTCAACACTCATGCCACCACCGAGTCCGCGCAGGGCGCCGGTGTAGCGGAGCCTGCGGAGCGTTCCGGCGCCACGCAGCGGAGGAGGGGGTGGCATGAGCGGAGCTCGCGGAGCGAACCGTCAACACTCATGCCACCACCGAGTCCGCGCAGGGCGCCGGTGTAGCGGAGCCTGCGGAGCGTTCCGGCGCCACGCAGCGGAGGAGGGGGTGGCATGAGTCGGTCGAGACGGCGTGGCGCGGTTGGCCGGCAGCAACGGATCAGGCAGCGGTACAGGCCACAGCAGACGGTGCCGGAGCAGATAGTGGCGTCGATGGCGACGTCGATGCCAGTGCGAGCGGGTAACGAGGGAGAGGGGCTGGTCATGACGGAGACGGTCGGAGCGTCAACGGGGCAGGACGCCCGGGAGGCGACCGGGCTCACCGTGCGGCGCGTGCACACCACCGAGGGCGTGCACCCGTACGACGAGGTCACCTGGGAACAGCGCGACGTGGTGATGACCAACTGGCGCGACGGGACGGTGAACTTCGAGCAGCGGGGCGTGGAGTTCCCGGAGTTCTGGTCGGTCAACGCGACGAACATCGTCACCAGCAAGTACTTCCGGGGCGCGGCGGGCACCCCGGTACGCGAGCACTCGCTGCGCCAGCTCATCGACCGGGTCGTCAAGGCCTATGTGGACGCCGGCACCCGGCACGGGTACTTCACCACGCCGCGGGACGCCGAGATCTTCGAGCACGAGCTGATCTGGATGCTCATGCACCAGGTGTTCAGCTTCAACTCGCCGGTCTGGTTCAACGTCGGCACCTCGTCGCCGCAGCAGGTGTCGGCGTGTCTCCCGTACGAGGCTCTGGTGAGCACCCCCGCAGGGATGGTTCCGATCGGAAAGCTGGTCGAGGACGATGCCGTGGGCACCAAGGTGTACGACGCGCACGGCCTGACTCGGATCGTCGCGACGAAGGACAACGGGGTCATGGAGGTTCTGCGGGTTCGCACCAAGGCGGGGCACGAGCTGGACGTGACCGCTGACCACCTGGTCTGGCGGGCGAGCGGCCAGGGCACCGGCAGCTTCGTGCCGGCCGGTGAGCTGCGCGTCGGTGACAAGCTCGAGTGGCACCGCCGGCCGTCCTTCGGTGAAACGGAGATCACCCGGCGGGAGGTCGCCGAGGCGGCCCTCGCCGGCTGGCTCCAGTCCGACGGATTCGTTGGGCAGTACAGCGGCACCAACCGGTCGTTGACGATCGAGGCGATGACGGTTACCGACGCCGAGCTCGCCTGGGTTCACGACGCGCTCGACATGGTGTTCCCCGATGTTCACCGGCACGAGCGGAAGGTGCCCACACAGGACACCCAGCTGGACTGCCGGCGCACCCGGCTGTACGGGAACGTGCTCACCGAGTTCGTCGACCAGTGGAGGCTGCGTACCCGGGGCACCGAGATGGAGGTGCCCGAGCGGCTGTACACGGCACCCCTTCCTGTTGTCGCCGCCTACCTGCGCAGCCTGTTCCAGGCCGAGGGCTACGTCTCGGCGCGGGACCGGTCGACGCTGGTTGGTCTCGACATGATCAGCGAGCGGCTGGTCCGCGGTACCCAGGCGCTTCTGGCGCGGTTCGGCATCTTCGCGCGGGTCAGGCGCGAGCAGGAGAAGCGAACCGACCGGCACGACCTGTGGGGGATCAGGATCCAGAACGCCGGTGACCGGCGGATCTTCGCGGACGAGATCGGCTTCCTCGACCCGGTGAAGACGGCCGAGCTGGAAGCGTCCTTCGCCCTGCCCGGGATCCCGGCGCGAGACGTGCAGCGGTTGGAGATCGCGAGCATCGAGAGCCGCGGCGACCTGCCGGTCTATGACATCCAGACCGAGAGTGGCGAGTTCCTCGCCGCGAACCTGCGGGTGCACAACTGTTTCATCCTCGCGGTCGACGACACCATGGACTCGATCCTCAACTGGTACCGCGAGGAGGGCCTGATCTTCAAAGGCGGCTCCGGCGCCGGACTCAACCTCTCCCGGATCCGCTCGTCCAAGGAACTGCTGTCCTCCGGCGGCACCGCGTCCGGCCCGGTCTCCTTCATGCGTGGCGCCGACGCGTCCGCAGGCACCATCAAGTCCGGCGGCGCCACCCGGCGCGCGGCCAAGATGGTCGTGCTCGACGTCGACCACCCGGACGTCGAGGAGTTCATCGAGACCAAGGCCAAGGAGGAGGAGAAGATCCGCGTCCTGCGCGACGCGGGCTTCGACATGGACCTCGGCGGCGCCGACATCACCTCGGTGCAGTACCAGAACGCCAACAACTCGATCCGCGTCTCCGACGAGTTCATGCACGCGGTCGACGCCGGCAACGACTTCGGGCTGCGTGCCCGCACCACCGGCGAGATCCTCGAGCGGGTCGACGCCAAGTCGCTCTTCCGCAAGATGGCGCAGGCCGCGTGGGCGTGCGCCGACCCGGGCATCCAGTACGACGACACGATCAACGACTGGCACACCTGCCCGGAGTCCGGCCGGATCACCGCGTCCAACCCGTGCAGCGAGTACCTGCACCTGGACAACTCCAGCTGCAACCTCGCGTCGCTGAACCTGATGAAGTTCCTGCGCCAGGACGGCACGTTCGACGCGGAGCTGTTCTCCCGCTCGGTCGAGCTCGTCATCACCGCGATGGACATCTCCATCTGCTTCGCGGACTTCCCGACCGAGCCGATCGGCGACACCACCCGCAAGTTCCGTCAGCTGGGCATCGGCTACGCCAACCTGGGCGCGCTGCTGATGGCCACCGGCCACGCGTACGACTCCGAGGGCGGCCGCGCGCTCGCGGCGAGCATCTCCTCGCTGATGACCGGCACCGCCTACCGCCGGTCCGCCGAGCTCGCCGGTGTCGTCGGCGCGTACGAGGGTTACGCCCGCAACGCCGAGGCGCACCAGCGGGTCATGCGCAAGCACGCCGCGGCCAACGACCTCGTCCGCACCTACCACGCCAACGACTCCGCGGTGCAGCGCCTGGCCACCCGCGAGTGGCAGCGTGGCCTGCAGGTCGGCGCCGAGCACGGGTGGCGCAACGCGCAGGCGGCCGTGCTCGCGCCCACCGGCACCATCGGCCTGATGATGGACTGCGACACCACCGGGATCGAGCCCGACCTCGCGCTGGTCAAGTTCAAGAAGCTGGTCGGCGGCGGCTCGATGCAGATCGTCAACCAGACCGTGCCGCGCGCGCTGAAGGCGCTGGGCTACCAGGACGAGCAGATCGAGGCCATCGTCGAGTTCATCGCCGAGCAGGGCCACGTCATCGACGCGCCCGGCCTGCGCAAGGAGCACTACGAGGTGTTCGACTGCGCGATGGGCGAGCGCTCGATCGCCCCGATGGGCCACGTGCGGATGATGGCCGCGGTGCAGCCCTTCATCTCGGGTGCCATCTCCAAGACGGTGAACATGCCGGAGGCGGCCACCGTCGAGGACGTCGAGCAGATCTACTTCGAGGGCTGGAAGCTCGGCCTCAAGGCGCTCGCGATCTACCGGGACAACTGCAAGGTCGGCCAGCCGCTGTCGGCGGGCAAGGGTGCCAACAAGGGTGGCGCCGCGGAGCGCGAGACGGTCATCGAGTACCGCCCGGTGCGCAAGCGCCTGCCGAAGAAGCGCCCCTCGCAGACGGTGTCGTTCACCGTCGGTGGCGCCGAGGGCTACCTGCACGCGGGCTCGTACCCGGATGACGGCCTCGGCGAGATCTTCGTGAAGCTCGGCAAGCAGGGTTCCACGCTGGCCGGCGTGATGGACGCCTTCTCCATGTCCATCTCGGTCGGGCTCCAGTACGGCATCCCGCTGGAGTTCTACGTCTCGAAGTTCCAGAACCTCCGCTTCGAGCCGGCCGGCATGACCGACGACCCGGACGTCCGGATCGCCACGAGCGTGCTCGACTACCTGTTCCGCAGGCTCGCGCTGGACTACCTGCCGTACGAGAAGCGGGCCCAGCTGGGCGTGTTCACCGCGGACGAGCGGGCCGCCCAGGTCAACAACGACTACGGCACGTCGTCCGACGTGGACCTGGAGGGCCTGCGCACCTCGGTCGACGCCTCCCCGGCCCGCCCGGCCGTCGAGGCGGCGAAGTCGGAGCCGCAGATCGTGGAGGCGCACAGCTCGACCGAGCTGCTGGAGCTCCACCTGGGCAAGGCGGCCGACGCGCCCCTGTGCATGACCTGCGGCACGAAGATGCGCCCGGCAGGCTCGTGCTACGTCTGCGAAGGCTGCGGCTCGACCTCCGGCTGCAGCTGACCCGAGCGCCGCGGTAGGTAAGTCACCTGGTCAGAGCCGGGGTTGCGACCGCGACCCCGGCTCCGGCTCAGCTGGTCCGTTCGGGACCGACCGGGGAGGCCGGCATGTCGGCTGTTCACTTCGTTCGACGAGCGATCGCCAGGCCGCAGCGCTTCTGGACCGCGGGCAGCTGACCACGCTGGCAGTTGGATGAACAGCGCACGTGGCGAACAGGGTGCGCTCCGCCAGTACTCAACGTTCGTTCCTCCCATCCGTCCTTCAATAGGGGACGGATGGGAGGAACGTTTCATGGGGATGTTCGACAGGTGGATCCAGGACTTCGAAACCGCGGCCGAGCGCAGGCAGCACGTCGGTGATCCGGACTGGTCCCGCGGTGCGCGGCTGCACCCGGCGATCATCCGCAGTGTGCAGCGGTTCCAGGTCGGCGAGTCGGGGGACGGCGCCAACCTCATCAGCAAGGCCGGCGGTGCCGGCGACGCCGAGTACGCCATCGCCGTCAAGCTGTTCGTCCTCGAGGAGCAGAACCACGCCCGGCTCCTGGCCGAGCTCCTGGCCGCGGCCGACGCGCCGACCATCGCGAGCCATTGGAGCGACACGATCTTCGTGTGGCTCCGGCGCGCGCTGGGGCTGCGGCTCGAGCTGCTCGTGCTGATGGTCGCCGAGGTCGTGGCGCTCGGGTACTACCGGGCGCTCCGCGACGGCACCACCGACCCGCTGACGATCGTGGTCGCGGGCCGCATCCTCGCCGACGAGGAGCGCCACGTGCCGTTCCACCTCGACCGGCTGCGCGGGGCGTTCCCCCGAGCGGCCCGCCCGGCCATCAACGCGGGCTGGCGGCTTCTGCTGGCCGGCGCGGCGACGGCCGTCGCCGTCGATCACGGGCCGGCGCTGCGCCGCCTCGGGATGACTCGCCGTCAGTTCGTCGGCGAGGTGCTCGTCAAGGTCGCCAAGCCCTGCCGGTAGCCGGGGTACGCCGGCGCCCAGCCCAGCTCGCGGCGTGCCTTGTCGTTGGACAGCCGGATGCGCGTGCCGGACAGCAGCGAGTGCAGGTACGGCGTCGCATGCAGGAACCAACCGGGGATTCGCAGCGGCCGCCGGGCGCCGGCGGCCGCTGCGACGGCGTCGATGTAGTCGGCCATGTCGACCGGCTCGTCGTCCACGACGTTGTACGCCTCGCCGGCACCGCCACGCTCCAGCGCGGCCACGGTCGCCGACGCCGCGTCGGCGATATGGATCAGGTGCATGGTGGCCGACGGGCGGGGGACCGGCAGCATCCGCTTGCGGGCCATCGCCATCATCCGGAAGGTCGACGGCTCCGGACCGTAGAACAGTCCGTACCGCAACGCGATCCCGCCCGCACCGCGCACCTGGTCCTCATTGGACCGAAGCGCCCGCAGGTGGCGGTCGAACGGACCGCCGGTGAGCTCCGCGAACGGCGCCTCCTCGGTGAGCGTCACCGGCCCGTGGTCGCCCCACCCGTAGCCGAGGAAGAGTGACTGCGTGAGGAAACGCGTCGCGCCGACGAGTTCCGCGGCGCGCAGGAGGTTCCGCGTGCCCACCTCCCGCAGCTCGTCGGTCGCGTACAGGTCGCGGTGGCGGGTCGGCGTTCGGGTGATCGCGGTCGCCTCGTGGATCACCGCGTCCGCGGTCACGCCGTCGAGTGCCGCGAGCAGCCCGTCGCCGTCCATGACGTCCGCGACGACCGGCCGCACATCCGGCACTCGCAGCCGCGCCGGGTCGCGGGTGAGGCCGAGCACCGTGTGGCCGGCCGCCCGCAGCCGCGGCACCAGCTCGCTCGCGATCGTGCCGGTCGCGCCGGCCAGGATGACTCTCATCCCCACCTCCCATCGGCGCGGCCGCCGCACCCGGACGACGAGCCCGGCCGCCGCGATGGTCGCGACCACCAGCAGTGGTCGCGCGCGTGCGGCGCGTCGCCACCATAACGCGGATCGCGGCCGGGTGGAGCTACGCCTCCGCGCGGGCCTTGAGCGCGGCGTTCAGCGCGTGGAAGTCGCGTTCGGTCTGCGAGATGACTTTGCCCAGCACGCGAACCAGCAACCCGCGGAACCGCTCGCTGTGGACGACCTCGGTCCGCCCGCCGTCGGGCGCGGTGAGCGCGAACAGGTGCTCGGCGGCGAACAGGCCCGGCGTCGACATCGTGCCGAGCCACCGGAGCTCCGTGGGCTCCCGCGCCGCGAGCACGATCGGCGTGCAGGTACGGGGCGTACTGCCGTTGCCGGGGACCATGTACAGGCTGAGCCTCGCGCCCTCGACGAGTCCCCGGAAGCCTTCTGGATGAACGGGTTCCAGCTCGGGTACCCGGCGAGGTCCGTGAGCACGGCCCACACCGCGGCGGGCTCGGCGTCGATCTCGACGGACGTGCGGATGGTGCGCATCGGGCCGGGACTCTAGCCGAGCAGCAGCAGGGCAGAGGTCACGACCAGGGCGGCCGCGGTGCCGCCGTGCATGCCGTACGCCAGCGGCTTCGAGCCGCGGTAGCGGAGCACGACCAGCATGTCGCCGGCCGGAATGAGCGCGGTGACCAGCACGAACCAGGCCAGCGTCGTCGGCGACGCGACCACCAGCATCGTCAGCGTCAGCAGGCCGATGCCGATGTCGCGCACGCCCTTGAGGTTGAGCCACGACCGGAACGCCTCGCGCGGCCAGTCCGGCAGCCCGAAGGTCGCCGCGCTCGCGTAGGGCGCCAGCACGTAACGCAGGCCGATGAACACGATGCCGAGACCGCCGAGCGCGGTCAGGATATCCGCGGCAATGATCACGACTACTCCTTGATCTAGCACTGTTAGGTGACGTAGCGATGCTAGCACTAGTGGTGCTAGCTGAGCTAGCGCTGCTATTGTCGACGTCGTGACGAGACGAGAGCGAGAACGAGCCGAACGGCACGACCTGATCGTGCGCACCGCGCGCGAGCTGGCGGAGGCCGAGGGCTGGGCGGCGGTCACCACGCGTCGTCTTGCGGACCTCATCGAGTACAGCCAACCGGTGCTGTACAGCCATTTCGCCGGCAAGGACGCCATCGTCGCCGCGGTGGCCGTCGAGGGCTTCGCCGAGCTGGCGGACGCCGTCGACCGCGCCCGCACGGCCGTCGGCTCCCCACCGGACGCGGTCCACGCGGTGGCCGAGGCGTACGTCGACTTCGCCGAGACCAACCCGGCCGTCTACGACGCGATGTTCAGCCGGGCCGCCGGCCTGCCGTTCGCCCGCCCCGACGCGCCCGTCCCGCTGCGCGACGCCTTCGCCGGGCTGCGCGCGACCGTCGCGCCGGTGGCCGGCACCCGCGACCCGGACGTCCTGACCGAGGTCGCGTGGGGCGCCCTGCACGGCCTGGTGACCCTCGAGCGGGACGGCCGCCTGTCCGACGGCAACCACGCCGGCCGCCTCGCCACGACCGTCGCGCTGCTGCTCGGGTAGCCCGCGCCGTGCGTCGCGGTCACCGGCGGGCGGCCGGTGATCACAGCCCGCCGCTGACCCGCACCAGCTCGCCGGTCACCCCGGTGTTCAGTGGGGAGCCGAGGAACGCGACCGTCGGTACCACCTCCGCCGGTCCCAGCAGCCGGCGGATCGGGGACGCCGACTCGCGGGCGGTGCGGGCGGCGGCGGGCAGTACCGCCTCGATGTGCTCGGTGAGCGTCGTTCCGGGGAGCACCGCGTTCACCAGGATCCCCGCCGGGCCGAGCTCCTTCGTGAGCGTCCTGACCAGGCCGTGCAGTGCCGCCTTCGCGGTGGCCAGCGCCGCCGCGAAGGGCTGGCCGTCCAGGGCCGACGTGCCGGACACCAGCACGATCCGCCCGAAGCCCTGTGCCCGCATCACCGGCACCACCGCCTGCGCCACCGCGTACGGTCCGTCGACGTTCGCCCGCAGGAACGGCTGCCACGAGGACGCCGCCAGCTCCTCGAACGCCGTCGGCGGCCACAGCGTGAGCCCGTTCGTGTCGAGCGCGTTGCTCACCAGCACGTCGAGCCGGCCCCACCGGTCGACCACCGACCCGACGGCCGACCGGATCGACTCGTGGTCGGCCAGGTCCAACGGCACCGCCGCGGCCGTGCCGCCCGCGGCGGCGATCTCGGCGACCACCGCGGCCGCGGCGTCCGCTGCGGACCGGTAGCTGACCGCCACTCGCGCACCCTCGCGCGCGAGCAGCAGGGCGGCGGCGCGGCCGATGCCACGCGAGCCGCCGGTGACCAGGGCGACGCGTTCCGAGAGCTGGAGGTCCATGTCACCGTTGTAGCACTAATTGGAAGATTCTTCCAGTTAGTACGCTCGAACCGTGACGGGCACACGCAGGGACGGAATCCAGCGGCGGGACGCGCTGCTGGACGCCGCGCTGCGCTGCTTCACCGAGCGCGGCGTGCTCGCCACCGGCATCGAGGACATCCGCAAGGCCGCCGGCGCGAGCCCGTCCAGCGTCTACCACCTGTTCGGCGGCCTGGCGGGGATCGTCGAGGCGCTGCTGATCCGCACGTTCGAGCGTTCGCTCGCCCACCTCGTCACCCGGCTTACCGAGGCCGCCACCGCGGAGGCGGCCGTCCGCGCGCTCGTCGACGGGCACCTCGAGTGGGTCGTCGCGCATCCCGACGAGGCGCGGTTCATGTACCAGGCCATGGCGGTCGAGCTCGCCGGCGACAGCCGGGCCGCGGTGCTCGCCGCCAAGGACGCCGTCAAGCGCCCGCTGTTCGACCGGCTCGCGCGGTTCGACCTCCCGGCGTGGCCCCCGCTCACCCTCGAGTTCGTCCTGCTCGGCCCCACGCACGAGGCGTGCCGGCGCTACCTCGCCGGGGAGGACGTGGACCTCGGCTGGATGCGCATGAACCTGCCGGAGCTCGCCTGGCGATCCATCGAATAGAGTCTTGTTCTAGAAAAATGTTCTAGTTATCCTTGTCCGCATGCGGACCGCGGTGGTGACGGGTGGCAACCGGGGGATCGGCCGAGTGGTGGTCGAGTCGTTGCTGGACAAGGGTTGTCGCGTCGTGACGCTTGTCCGAGATCCCACCGGGGTGCCCGCGGGTGCGGAGGTGGTGACCGGCGACCTGTCCAGCACGCGCACCGTCGCCGCCGCGGCGGATGCGGTGCGTGACACCTGCCCGGCCGTCGGCGTGCTCGTGCACAACGCCGGGCTGTGGCCGACCGCGTTGGCGCACAACGAGAACGGGCTCGAGCTGTCGTTCGCGGTCAACCACCTGGCGCCGTTCCAGCTCACTCGCGCTGGAGGACCGCCTCACCCGGGTGGTTCAGGTGAGTGCCGGCCTGCACGTCAACGGCCGGGTCGACCCCGAGCGCACGCCGACCGGCGCGGACTTCCACCGCACGCGCACCTACTGCGCCACCAAGCTCGCGAACCTGCTGGTGCTGCCGCTGTTCGCGCGAACGCTGGCAGGATGCCGGGGTGACCATCAACGCGGTACACCCCGGCGTGATCCGCACCGGGCTCGGCGATCCGGGTGGCGTGCTCGGCCTGGTGCTCAGGGCCGTCAAGCTCACCTGGGCGAAGCCGAGCGCCGGTGCCGACCCGGTGGTCCGCCTGGCGCGGGACACGACCGGTGTCACCGGCAGGTACTTCGACGTCCGCGAGGAGCGGCCGGTCCCCGCCGACCCGCCGCTCGCCGACGCCTTGTGGCGGCAGGCGCTGGAGCTGACCGGCGTTGCCCGTTAAGCAGCGGCGCGGCGAGGAGACCGCGCGCCACCTCCTTGACGCCGCGCTGGCGGTGCACGACGAGGTCGGGCCGGACGGGTTCACCGTGCAGGCGGTGGTGTCGGCGAGCGGGGTGAGCCTCGGCAGCCTGTACCACCACTTCGGGAGCTTCGACGGGCTCGCGGCCGGGCTGTACGCGCGCTGCATGGGCGAGTTGCTGGACGAGATCGTGGTGACGCTGGAGCGGGCGCGGACCGCGCGGGGCGGCGTGCGCGCGGTGGTGACGGCGTACCTGCGCTTCGTCGAGGAACACCCGGCGCGGGCGCGGTTCGTCCACGCGTCCGGGTACGCCGGCTACCTGCCCGCTCACGCCGGCGCGATCGCGGAGGTGAAGGCGCCGCGGATGGCCCGCATGACGCGCTGGCTGGCCCCGCACGTGCGCGATGGGTCCATTGTAGAGCTGCCCGACCCGCTCACGGAGATGCTTCTTATCGGCCCGGTGGCCGAGCTGTCCCGCCGCTGGCTGGCCGGCGCCGACATCGACCTCACGAAGGCGGCCCGCGTGTTGCCGGACCGCATCTGGGCCGCACTCCGCGGCTGACTTGTCCACAGTGGCCGGCGTTGTCCACAGGCAAGATCGACATCGCCCGAAACCGTCGGTACCAGCCGATAGGCTGGAATCGGGGGGCGCCCCCGTCAATACTGTGTGTGGCGCTCGGCGGCGTGCGAGCTCGGTCCCCGGATGTGGCCGTCATCCCTTGCTGGAGAACACCCCGGCCGACGTGGCCGCGACCGCGGCGGCGGCCGCCCGCGCCGCCGCCTCCGCGTCCAGCACCTCCCGGGTGATGAACAAGCGGTGGTACAGCGGCGCCACCACCGCCCGCACCACCGCACCCGCGTCCGTCCCGGCCGGCACCTCGCCCCGCGTCATCGCCCGCTCCACCACCACCTCCGAGCGCGCGTGCCGGTCGGCCAGGAAGCCGCGCAGCGCCTCGGCCGCCGGCGGCGACCGGAATGCCGCCTCGAACACCGCCGCCGCCGACGGACCCTCGACAGGATCCGCGAACGACCGACGCACCTCCTCGGCCAGCGCCCCGCAGTCGCCGGCGAACGTGCCGGTGTCGGGCGGCTGCCAGTCGTCCGTGCCGGCCAGGTCCAGCGCGTCCACGATCAGCCCGTCCACCCCGCCCCACCGCCGGTAGACGGTCGTCCTGTGCACGCCCGACCGCTCCGCCACCGCCTCCACGGTGAGCCCCGCGTACCCGTGCGCCGCCAACTCGGCCAGCGTCGCGTCGCGCACCGCCGCCCGGGTGCGCGCGGTCCGGCCGCCGGGGCGACGAGAACTCGGTTGCGTGTCGGCTGCGACCATGACACCATGCTAACGCAACAGGAGTCGCATTTAGGAGGCAGCAGCACGATGATCTTCTGAGGCATCGCGAGAGTCCCCACACCTCTACCGACATGCCTCGGAGGTTGTCTTGTCCACTCAGCTGACCCTGCGCGACGTCCGCAAGTCCTTCGGCGACCGCCTGCTCCTCGATGACGTGTCACTCGCCGTCCGCCCCGGCGAGCGCGTCGGCGTCGTCGGTGAGAACGGCGCCGGCAAGTCCACGCTGCTCCGCCTCGTCGCCGGCCGCGACCGGCCCGACGACGGCGAGGTCACGGTCACCGCGTCCAGCACCGGTTACCTCGGGCAGACGCCCGAGCTGCCGCCGGAGCGCACCGTGGCCGACGCGGTCGACGCCGCGCTCGCCGATCTCCGTGCCATGGAACGGCGAATGCGCGCCCTCGAGTCCACATTGGACGACCGGGCGGCGCTGGCGGAGTACGGCGACCTCCTCACCGCGTTCGAGCTGCGCGACGGCTACCAGGCCGATGCCCGCGTGGACAAGGCCATGCACGCCCTCGGCCTCGCGCATGTCGACCGCGACCGCGGGCTCGGCACGCTCTCCGGCGGCGAGCAGGCCCGCCTCGGGCTCGCATGCCTGCTGGCCGCCGCGCCCGAGCTGATGCTGCTCGACGAGCCGACCAACCACCTCGACGCCGGCGCACTCACCTGGCTCGAGGACCGCCTGCGGGCGCACCGCGGCACGGTCGTCGCGGTGTCCCACGACCGGGTGTTCCTCGAACGGGTGGCCACCGCGATCGTCGAGGTCGACGCTGACCGGCGGACCGTGGCCCGCTACGGCGACGGCTACGCCGGCTATCTCGCCGAGAAGACCGCCGCGCGGCGGCGCTGGGAACAGGCCCACGAGCGGTGGTGCGACGAGATCGACCAGCTCACCGTGTTCGCGGCGACCACCGCGCACCAGGTGGCCCACGGCCGGGAGATGAAGGACCGCAACAAACCCGCCTACGACCGGGACAAGGGTCGCGTGCAGAGCTCGGTGTCCAGCCGGGTGCGCAACGCCCAGGAACGGCTGCGCAGGCTGCGGGACGAGCCGGTGCCGCGGCCGCCGGATCCGCTGCGGTTCACCGGCCGGCTCGCCGCGGGCGATGTGCGGCAGACGGCGGTCGCCATGCACGACGTGCGGGTCGGCGACCGGCTGCACGTCGGGTCGTTGACAGTCGGCGGCCGGCAGCGGCTGCTCGTGCACGGGCCGAACGGCGCCGGCAAGACCACGCTGCTGCGCGTACTCGCCGGCACGCTCGAACCCGACACGGGCAGTGTTCGGCGCAGCGGCCGGATCGGCTACCTGGCGCAGGAGATCCCGGCGCACCATCCGAAGTGGACGCTGCTCGCGGCGTTCGCGTCGGGACGCGCCGGCCGGCCGGAGGAGCACGCCGAACGGCTGCTGTCCCTGGGTCTGTTCCGGCCGGCGGACCTGCGGGTGCCCGAGGGTGCGCTGTCCGCGGGACAGCGCCGCCGGCTCAGCCTGGCCCGCCTGCTGACCGGGCAGGCGGACGTGCTGCTGCTCGACGAGCCGTCGAACCATCTGTCGCTCACCCTGGTCGAGGAGCTGGAGGAGGCCATCGACGCGTTCGCCGGCGCGCTGGTCGTCGTCTCGCACGACCGGGCGCTGCGCCGCCGCTTCACCGGCACCCAGCTGGAGCTAGCCCGTGGGAGGTTGGTCGCCTAGCCGCTCCCAGAGGAACTCGAACACCAGCGCCCACTTGAAGGAGAGCTGCTCGTTGTCCGCGGCTCCGCCGTGCCCGCCCTCGATGTTCTCGTGGTAGCGCACGTCGTGGCCGAGCGCACGCATCCGGGCCACCATCTTGCGTGCGTGGCCCGGGTGCACCCGATCGTCCCGTGTGGACGTGAGGAAGAACGTGGGCGGGTACACCCGTCCCGAGTGGACGTTCTGGTACGGCGAGTACTCGCCGAGGAACGCCCAGTCGGCCGGGTCGTCAGGGTCGCCGTACTCGGCCATCCAGGACGCCCCGGCCAGCAGCTGGTGGTAGCGCCGCATGTCCAGCAGCGGCACCTGGCACACGATCGCGCCGAACAGCTCCGGGTACCTGGTGAGCATCACGCCCATCAGCAGGCCGCCGTTCGACCCGCCCTGGATGCCGAGCCGCGCCGGCGTCGTGATCCCGCGGGCGAGGAGATCCTTGGCCACCGCGGCGAAGTCCTCGTACACCCGCAGCCGCTGGCCGCGCTGCACCGACTGGTGCCACGTCGGCCCGTACTCGCCGCCCCCGCGGATGTTCGCCACCACGTACGTGCCGCCGCGGGCGAGCCAGCCGCGGCCGGTCGTGCCGCTGTAGCCCGGGGTGAGCGAGACCTCGAAGCCGCCGTAGCCGGTGAGCAGCGTCGGACCCGCGTTCTCCCGGCCCACCACGAAGTACGGGATCCTCGTGCCGTCGTCGGATGTGGCGAAGTGCTGCTCGACGGTCAGCCCGCGGGCGTCGAAGAACGCGGGCGCCCGCTTGAGCACCTCGACCTCGCCGCCGACCACGCCGCGGTGGAGCGTGGCCGGCTGGGTGTAGCCGCTCGCGTTGAGGAAGTACTCGTCGCTGACGTCCGGGTCGGTGTCGAGGATGTCCGCCGAGCCCACCTCGGGCACGCCGGCGAGTGGCGCCCGTGACCATCCGTCCGGGCCGAGGGTGAGCACCTCGAACCGGCTCTTCACGTCCTCGAGCGTCGCGATGACCAGGTGGTTGCGGGTCCACGCCTCGTAGGAGAGCGAGGTGTGCTCGTCCGGCTCGAAGAGCATGTCGAGGTCGCGGTCGCCGGCCAGGAAGTCGTCGAACCGCGCGGCGAGCAGTGCGCCCGCGGGGTAGGTGGTGTCTCCGGCCGTCCACTCGGAACGGGTGCTGACCAGCAGCCACTCGCGGTGCACCGAGGTCTCCGCGTCCTCCGGCACCTCGATCCGAACCAGTCCGCCCGGCGTCCGGAGGAACTCCTCGGTCCGGTAGAAGTCGGGGTTGCGGTAGACGAAGTCGCGCTCGAAGCCCTCGGTGGGGTCGTGGTACGCACCCGCCGACACGTCGTCCGGCTTGCCCTCGAACACGACGGTCGCCTCGTCGAGCGGGGTTCCGCGCCGCCACTCCTTGGCGATTCGCGGGTAGCCGGAGCTGGTCAGTGAGCCCTCGCCGAAGTCGGTGCCGACGTAGATCCGGTCCTCGTCGATCCAGCCGACCCGGCTCTTGGCCTCCGGCAACGTGAACCCGCCGGCCGCACTGTCCACGAAGGACAACGTGACGAGGTCGAACTCACGCACCACCGCGGCGTCCGCGCCGCCGCGGGACAGCTCCACCAACGCGTGCCGGTAGCCGGGGCGCAGCACCGCGGCGCCCTGCCACACCCAGTTCTCGCCCTCGGCCTCGCCCAGCGCGTCGACGTCGAGCACGACCTCCCACTCGGGGTCGGGCCCGCGGTAGGACTCGAGCGTGGTGCGCCGCCACAGCCCGCGCGGGTGGGCGGCGTCCTGCCAGAAGTTGTAGAGGTACTCGCCCCGCGTGCGCGGGTAGGGAATCCGGTCATCGGCGTCGAGCACCTCACGGATCTCGTCGCGCAGCTCGGCGAACCGCGGCACGCCGGTCAGCTCGGTGACGGTCTCCGCGTTGCGCTCCCGTACCCAGTCCAGGGCGGTGTCGCCGGTGACGTCCTCGAGCCAGAGGTACGGGTCGTCCTGGGGAACTTCTGTCATGACACGAGTCTGCCCGACGGTCGGCGAGCTGGCCCGTGAGCGCTCGGCCATCCCGGATTTGGGTGAGTGCCATGACGACCCCCACGCCGGAACCCCCCGCCAAGAGACGGTCGGGCCTGCGGCGATGGCTGCGAACCGGCATGGTGCTGGTCGCGGTGGCGCTCGGCGGGGTCGCCGTCGCGTCGCAGTGGAGCGGGTTCTCTGGTGCGAGGCTGCTGAACCCGCTGATCCGGCTGGCGTTCAAGCTCATCCGCAAGCAGCCGCCGGACGAGCCGCTGACGCTTCGCGGGATCGCGACCTGGGGTCACCGACCTCAGCGCGGTGCCGCTGTCGGTCGCGGCGTACGCGCTCTCATGGACCGTCGGTCCTCGTGCTGATCACGCCGGCGGGTGCCGGTACTCGGGAGGCGGCCCTGGTGGTGCTCGGTCAGGTCCCCATCCAGCCGGTCGCCCTGCTCGCGTGTCCCGGGTCCTGCTCACGATCGCCGACCTCGCCTTGGCCGGGAGGGGTGTGCTCGCGAGCCGGCGGCACCGCCGGCAGACACAGGCCGCCGCTGCGCGCCGGATCCCGTCGCGCAGCACTGATCTTCGTTCAGTCAGTGGATCGGCAGGTGTTCCGGCCGCGGGTTGTAGGGCACCCTCTGCGGGGCTTGAGCACCCGGTGGATCTCCGCGATCACCGCGTCGGGGTCGACCACGTGCTCGTAGATGTGGTTGAACACCACGAGGTCGAGCGACTCGTCGGGCAGCGGCATGTTCTCGCCGCCCGCGTGCACGAAGTCCGCCGGCTCACCGAACCGCTCCCGCGCCTTGGCCAGACCCGGCTCGTCGATGTCGAACACGTGGGTCTTCTCCGCGCCCGCCTCGGCCGGGCTCGTCGGCGATGAAGTCCGCCGAGCAGCCGATGTCGGCGACCGTCATGCCCGCGAGGTCGTCCCGACCGAGGAAGCGCCGCAGGATGCTGAGCATCTTGCGTGCCTTGGTGCGCCGCTTCTCCTCGTCGAGCATCCTGCCCATGAGGTCGGAGTAGCCCGGCTGGGGCTTTCGCTCCTCGACGGTCGCGAGTGGTCCTTTCCCGGCCTCAGCTGGTTGCGTGCGCGAGCACGAACAGCTGGTTCGCGCCGAACAGGAAGCGCTTGTACTCGTCGATCACGGTCGCCGGCGACGGGGCGTACGTCGGCGTCGTGCCGATCGGCGGCCTCATCCGGCGCAAGGCGGTCGAGGCAGTGATGGCGTCGCCGCGCGGTTAGGTGGCTTCGACGTCGACGACCCGCGGCTCGATGTCCTCGACCCGGACGACATCGCCGACGTGATCTGGGACCTCCAGGCCAAAACGCGACCGCGCTGAGGAGATCGTCAGCGCGATCTCGGTCCGCGGCTGACTCACTCCGCGATGGTGTCGCGGGCTGGTCCGGCACGGTCTGCGCCAGCCCGCGACGGTGTCGCGAATGCTCAGCCGGCACGGTGTCGCGAGTGGCTCAGTCGCGACGTGTCGCGCGGTCGGTTCAGTTCAGGACGGCGTCGCAGGCGGCTCAGCTCGACGTGGTGTCGTGGGGTCTGCCCGGCCAGGACGGCTTTGCGGGTCGGCCCAGTCCACCACGGTGTCGTCGGCGTGCGCGGCGTACTCCGCCGAACGGACCTCGGCCACCTGCCGGTAGCGGGTGATCCGGTCCGTCCACTCGATACGGACGCCGAACGCGGCGTCAGCGAATGCCGTGCCCCTGATGGCGTCGGCGAGCTCGTCGGTCTGGTCAGGGGAGAGCACCCGTACCGGGTCACCGATCGCGGTCGTGTGCGGTGGCACGAAGAACTCGTCCGGTAACAAGGTCCGCGCGTGCACCAGCGCACCCACCGCCACACTCGCGCCGTCCCCGACCCGTGCCAGGTGCAGCACGGTCACCTGGGCTGCCAGGTATGCGCACCGTCCCACCGTCGCGCCCAGCACCGTCGCATGTGGACCGATGAACCCATGGTCGCCCACCGACACAGCGGTGTCCACATCGGTCACCGCGGTAGCCCGCAGCACCGCGTGTTCGGACACGATCGCCGACTCACCCACCTCGATCCGGGAACCCTCCGCGTCGAGCACGGCGCCGTACATGACACGCGCACGTGGTCCCACCCGCACGTCGCCGACCAATGTGGCAGTCGGTGCCACGTACGCGGTCGGGTCCACGGACGGCTCGGCATCTCGGTGGCGGATCAGCATGTCCCCGATGCTGGCCCGCGTCGGGACATTGAGCTGGCGGGAATCGGACGCGACGTTGTCCGCGTCGGCGGTACCATGGGTTCGACTCAGTCACGTCGTCGATGGCTCGGGCGTGCCGCGAAACGCCTCTCACCATGTTCGAAAGGACCTTGCCGGGCGCCCGATGAGCGCCGCACCGATGTGGGTGCGCACCAAGTCCGAGCTGCGCGGCCATCGTCGCCAGCGAGCGCACTCCTGTTGGGATCACCTCCTCATTGCCCCGTTGTGGCCGAAGTACGGCGTTAACCTCGGCACCTTGTTGCGCACCTGCGACGCGGTCGGCGCCTGCCTCGCCGTGCCGCATTGCCCGTGGGTCCGCGACGCGCTCGACCGGGGCAACACGCTGCGCCGGCCGTCGTGCGTGCACTGGGCGAACAAGCCGCTCACCTGGTTGGCCGCTCAGCGCCGGGCCGGCAGTGACATCGTCGGTGTCGAGCTCACCGACGAGGCCATCCGGCTCGCAGACCTACCGCCGGCCCGGCGGCGTACGGTCGTAGTGCTCGGTCACGAGAGCGACGGCATCCCGACCGAGGCCACCGTGCTACTCGATCGTGCGGTGGAGATCCCGATGCTCGGCACCGGTCACAGCCTCAACGTCGCGGTGGCCGGTTCGCTCGTCGCCTACAAGCTAGCCGGGCTCGTCTGACCGCGCTCCACCGCGTCGATCTCGGCGAGCAGCCGCGACTTCTGCTCCGGGGGGCAGAACGCGGCCCGCACACCGGCTCGGGCCAGGTCCGCCAGCTCGGACCGGCCGAGGCCGAAGTGTTCGTGGCAGCGCAGGTACTCCGTGTTGAGGTCGGTGTGGAACATGCCCGGGTCGTCGGTGGCCAGCGTGACCGCGACACCGGCGTCGAGCAGCCTGGGTAATGGGTGCTCGGCGAGCGTTCGCACGGTCCTGGTCCGGATGTTCGAGCTCGGGCACACCTCAACCGGGATGCCCTCGCCGGCGAGATGGGCGAGTAACTCGGGGTCGGCCACCGCGCTGGTGCCATGCCCGATCCGCTCCGCGTGCAGATCCCGCAGCGCCGACCAGATCGTCTCCGGCCCTGTGGTCTCGCCGGCATGCGGTACGAGGTGCAGACCGCCGTCACGAGCCATGTCGAACGGGTCGCGGTACAGATCGCGCGGCACGCCCACCTCGTTGCCACCCAGCCCGAACCCGACAGTCCCCTCCGGACGGTGTCGCAGCACCCATTCCGCGGTGGCGATGCCGTGCTCATAGCCGAGCGATCCGGCGATGTCGAACACCCAGGCCAGCTCGACACCGTGCCGCTCGCGGGCCAGAGCGCGGCCGACGGTGAGCGCCTCGGCGAGCTCGTCGGCCTCGACGCCCACGAGTAAGTGGGCCACCGGGGTGACCGTGACCTCGGCGTAGCGCACGACGTTGCGGGCCAGGTCCGCTGCGAGCCCGTCGACCAGAGCGGTGATGTCCGCACCCGTCGTCACCAGTTGGTTGACCTCGATGTAGACCTCGACGAAGTGGGCGAAGTCGGTGAACTCGTAGAACGCGACCAGCTCGTCGCGGTCGGTGGGCACGGGTTGGTCGGGATGCCGCCTGGCCAGCTCCAGGACGGTGTCGACCGACGCCGAGCCCACCAGGTGGACGTGCAGCTCGACCTTGGGCAGCGAGGAGAGGAAATCGCACACATGACCATGTTGCCTGACCGTGCCAACGAAAAGGCAAGAGCTCGATCGGGTGATCGGGGTCGTGGGGATATCACGGTATCTGAATTTGGTTAGGTATCCATTTACTGCCTAATTAACCGGTAGGTCTTCCACTTGGACGCATGGCGTGGTCGGATCGACACGTCCCGTCGCGTTCTTCGTGGAGGTAGCTGATGCGCAGATTCCGTGTTGCCGTCGCGTTAGCCGGCGCCGTGCTCGCCTCGTCCGCCGTCGTGGTGTTCGGCGCACCACCGGAGGCGAGTGCCGCGCCCGCATACCAGATGCCCTTCCCCTGCGGGCAGGTCTGGAGCGGACAGACCAGGAGCGATCACAGTCCGGCCAACGCGGTGGACCTCAACCGCGCCAACGACGACGGCGACCCGGTCGGCGCGGCGGCGGCCGGCCGGGTGTCCCGCGTCGCCAACGAGGGATCCACCAGTTACGGCCGGTGGATCGAGATCGACCACGGCGGCGGCCTCACCACCCGTTACGCTCACCTGTCGGTACAGCGGGTGGCTGTCGGTGACCAGGTCAGCCCCGGCCAGCTCATCGGCAACGTGGGTACCACCGGTGGGTCGACCGGTCCGCACCTGCACTTCGAGGAGCGCTCGGGTACCAGCGCGGTGCGGATCTCGTTCAACGGGTCGCAGATCCTCTACTGGGGTACGCGCAGCTACACGAGTCACAACACCTGCGCGGCCAACAATCCGTACACCCCGCAGGCCGCGTGCGGCAGCGGTTTCCAGGTGATCGACTGGGCGGCGCTCGGCTCGGCCGGCACGACCTACCTCTTGTACAACGGCAGCACCAACTGTGTGGCGACGATCAAGTCGACGTCGATCGGCACCGCGTCGGCCACCTCGGCGTTCCTCGAGGTGCAAGGCGGGACCCGGACAACGGATTCCGGCTCCTTCGCCTACTACGCCGGACCGGTCAAGAAGTCGGCCGCCGGCAAGTGCGTGAGGTGGGGCGGCTCGGTCGGCTCCAGCTCCTACACCAGCCCGTTCGAGCACTGCGGATGACATGAGTCGGGGTGCCGGCGTCCAGGCGCCGGCACCTCCGCGGGGCGCGACAGGGTAGCCGCGCCCACCGACATTCCACGCCATCCCTACCTCGTTCACGGCCGGTTGTCCACAACCACGCCACTTGTCCCCAGCTTCCGAAGTCGATCTCCACTCCACCGCGTACTCGCGCAATGTGGAGGCATGACAGCCCGACCGGCACCACCGCCCCTGACCGAACGAGCGCTTCACCTCGAGGACCTCGGCGAGCTCATCGCCAGCATCCCGAGCATGATCGGCTTCCCGCCGGTCGACTCCCTGGTACTGCTCACCGGATCCTGCGCCGACCGACTCCAACTCGGCACCACGGTCCGGGTCGACCTACCCGAGCCACAGCACGGTCCCGATCTCGTCAGCCAGATGTGCCTGGCGGTCACGGCCAACGACGTCGACTCGGTGCTGCCGGTGATCGTCGGCGGCGACCGGGCCGACCCGCCGGACCTCCCGTACCGCTGGCTCATCGAGCTCCTCGCGCGCGAGATGGGCGATGTCGGCGTCCTACTCGTCCATCCGGTCTGGGTGCCGACGGTCGAACGCGGCGTGACCTGGTGGTGCTTCGAGAACCCGGAGTGCACGGGGCAGATCCGCGACCCGCGAAGCGCGGTCCTCACCGCGATGCACGCGGTCGCGGGCTTCATCACCTACGGGAGCCGGGAGGAGATGGCCGCCAACCTCGCGCCGGACCCGGAGGACCAGGTCGCCCACCGCGCCCAGTTGCTGGCCGAGCGGGCCACGGCTCCCGAGCACGACCCACTCGACCAGTGGCGGACGGTGCGCAGGGCGATCGAATCCGCCGCCGCCGGCTCCGAGCTCCCCGAGCTCGACGACGACGAGATCGTCCGACTGGCCGAGGCGCTCTGCAGTCCGCTGGTCCGCGACAACTGCATCGCCGCTCTGCTCACCGACCTGGCCGATGCCGCCGACCGCCTCTGGACCGTTCTCACCAGAGCCATCCCCGCCCCGGAGCGCGCGGAGCCGGCCTGCCTGCTCGCGATGAACGCCTACCTCCGCGGCGAGGGCGTCCTGGCGAACGTGGCCCTCGAGACGGTTCTCGAAGCCGATCCGGACCACGAGATGGCAGCCCTGCTACGTGAGGCGATCGACAAGTGCATGCCACCCAAGGACTTCCACGCGATGCTGACCGCCAGCGTGGCCGCGGCCGACATCGTCTACGCCGGGACGGAGGCCTCGGAATGAGCCACCCCGCGCACCGCCAGCCGTCGCGCCGGCTGTACTGGTTCCCTGATGTCCCAACCCAACCACCGCTCCGGTGGCCGAAACCGAACTCCGGCCACGACCGTCCGCCTTGACCACCGCGACGGCCGCACCCCGCGCCAGGTGTCGAGCGCAGACCAGGCGTCAGCTGTTGCCCGCGCGGGCGCGGGTGAACTCCCAGGCGTCGCGCACGATCCCCGCCAGGTCGGCGTGCTGGGGCTTCCAGCCGAGCTCTACCTGCGCCAGCTCGCTCGACGCGATGAGCGACGCCGGGTCGCCGACACGGCGGCCCTTCACCTCGGCGGGAATGGGGTGGCCGGTCACCTCACGGCAGGCATCGATCACCTGACGCACCGAGAAACCAGCGCCGCTGCCCAGGTTGTAGATCCGGTGCTCGCCCGGGGTGGCGTGCTCGAGTGCCAGCAGGTGCGCGTCGGCGAGGTCGCTGACGTGGATGTAGTCGCGGACACAGGTGCCGTCGTCGGTCGGGTAGTCGTCGCCGTACACGTGGATGGCCTCGCGCTGCCCGAGCGCCACCTGCAGCACCAGCGGGATCAGATGGGTCTCGACGGTGTGCCGCTCGCCGAACGCGCCGTGGGCACCGGCGACGTTGAAATACCGCAGACTCACCGCGGACAGACCGTACGCGGTGGCATAGGAGGTGATCGCATGATCGATGGCCAGCTTGGTGGCGCCATAGGTGTTGGTCGGCCGGGTGGCCGCGCTCTCGGGGATCGGCACCTGCTCCGGCTGGCCGTACACCGCGGCCGTGGACGAGAAGACCAACCTGGGCGTGCCGGCCGACCGGACCGCATCGAGCAGTCGAAGTGAGGTGAGCACGTTGCCCGACCAGTACTTCTCCGGATCCTGCATAGACTCGGCCACCAGCGACTTGGCCGCGAGGTGCAGCACGCCGTCGAAGCCCTCGGCGAGCAGCGAGCCGGCCGCTTCGGCGAGCTCGGCCTGGACGAACCGGCAGCCGTCCGGCACGGCGTCCGCGTGTCCGGTGCTCAGGTCGTCCAGCACCACGACCTCGTGGCCGGACTCCACCAGCCGCGCCGCACACACGCTCCCGACATATCCGGCCCCGCCCGTCACGAGCAGCTTCACCGCGGTCCTCGCTTCCTCAGGTTCGCGGGACGTCGCCCGCTCGGTCTCATCAGGTCGTGTGCCGGTCAGATGTCGCGACCTGCGCCCGGTGAGGGCACCGCCGTGAACAGGCCCGGCGCCGGCAGCGACCGCTCGGCGAACGCCGCGAGCACCTTGTCCCCGATGGTGTCCCGCTCCTCATCGGGCACCAGGGCGATCGCGGAGCCGCCGAACCCTCCGCCGGTCATCCTGGCACCGAGCGCTCCGGCGGCGCGCGCCGCGTCCACGGCCACGTCCAGCTCGAGACAGGACACCCGGTAGTCGTCGCGCAAGCTCACATGAGAGGAGGTCAACAGGTCGCCGATGTCGGCGAGGCGGCCTGCGCGCAGCAGCTCGACGGCGCGCAGGACCCGGTCGTTCTCGGTCACCACGTGCCGGACGAGTGGGCGCAGCTCTTCGGGCAGCCGGGACAGCGCGTCGTCGAGCCCGGACGACCCGATGTCACGCAAGGCCGGCACGCCGAGCAGGTCGGCGGCGCGCTCGCAGCCGGCGCGTCGCTCGCGGTAGCCGGAGTCGCCGTGCGAGTGCCGGGCCCTGGTGTCGATCACCAGGACGTCCAGGCCTGCGGCGGCGGCGTCGAAGGGGACCTGCTCCATCTCGCCGGAGCGGACGTCGAGGAACAACACGCACGACTCGACACAACACAACGACGCGGTCTGGTCCAGCAGCCCGGTCGGGACGCCGACGAAGTCGTTCTCCGACCGCTGCACCCAGGCGGCCACCTCTGAGCGGCTGGGCGCACCAGGCCGGTCCAGCTCGATCCCGGCCAAACCCAACAGCGCGAGCGCCGTCGCGCACTGCAACGCATGAGAGGAGGACAACCCGGCCCCCGCCGGCACATCACCGGCGATCAGCAGATCAGCCCCGGAGGTAAGCCCTTCATGACGCAACACCCAGCTCACGCCGGACGGGTACGCGGCCCACCCGGTGACCCCGGCCGGTTCCAGCGCTTCCACCGGCACCGGCTCGGCCCGCTGCGGACGGCCGTCGTCGCCGACCGTGGTGACCGCGAACCGCCCGTCCGTGCGGGCCCGCGCGGCCACCGCGATCCGGAACGGCAACGCGAACGGCAACACGAACCCGTCGTTGTAGTCGGTGTGCTCACCGATCAGGTTCACCCGGCCCGGGGCCGACCAGACGCCGGTGGGTGACTGTCCGTGCAGTTTGGCGAACTCGTTCGCGGCGCGGGCCGGAACGCCGCCGGCTGTGGCGGCGCCGGTCATATGGCCTGCGTCCGTCTCGTCGCCGACGGTCACCTGGCTCGCGCGAGCACCGCGTGCAGCACGGTCGGCGCGACCTGGGCGGAGCTGTGTTCGCCGGAGACCTCGATGACGTTGCCGTCGCCCTTGGACGGGCCGACGTGCACGGTCTGGCCGGGGATCACGCCGACGGCCTTGAGCTCGGCCATCAGGTCGGGATCGAGCTGGACGTGCTCGGCGATGCGGCGGATCTCGACCTTGCCGCCGCCGCGGCGGGCCACGTCGTCGACCCGCACGAGGTCGGCCTCGACCGGCGGCGCGGGCTCGCCCTCGCCGAGCTTGTCCAGACCCGGGATCGGGTTGCCGTACGGGGACGTGGTGGGGTGGCCGAGCAGTTTGACCAGCTTGCGCTCGACGGCCTCGCTCATCACGTGCTCCCAGCGGCACGCCTCGCTGTGCACGTGCTCCCACTCCAGGCCGATCACGTCGACCAGGAGGCGTTCGGCGAGCCGGTGCTTGCGCATGACGGTGACCGCGAGAGCGCGGCCGTGGTCGGTGAGCTCCAGGTGCCGGTCGCCGGCGACGATCACCAGCCCGTCGCGCTCCATCCGGCCGACCGTCTGGCTCACCGTGGGGCCGCTCTGCCCGAGCCGCTCGGCGATCCTGGCACGCAGCGGGACGACACCCTCCTCCTCGAGCTCGTAGATCGTCTTGAGGTACATCTCGGTGGTGTCGATGAGCTCGTTCACGGTGCTCCCCTTCGTGCCAGGACAAGCCGCCGACAGGGGCGCTCAATGGTCACCTTGAGTGCCGCCGCACCACGTCGCCAACGCGGACTCGTCTGCGACCATATTAGTCGCTCGCCCGGGTGGAGCATTGGTGTGGTCGCACAGGGTGAACGCCGTGCGGCTGAGCGGCGTCCACGGGGCGAGCGGGCATCGGGAAGAATGGTCCGGTGTCCTCTCCGCTGATGTCGTGCACCGAGCTTGCCGCCTCGATGGCCGGTCCGCTGCCGCCCGCCGTCCTCGACGTGCGCTGGCGACTTGGCGGGCCGCCCGGGCGCGAGGACTACGAGCGCGGGCACCTGCCGAACGCGATCCACCTCGACCTGGACACCGACCTCGCCGGTCCGCCGGGTGCGGCCGGGCGGCACCCGCTGCCCGACCCGGAGGTGCTGGAGCGCGCTTTGCGAGCGGCTGGTGTGCGGGCCGACCGGCCGGTCGTGGTGTACGACGCGGACAACGGGTCGATCGCCGCGCGGGCGTGGTGGTTGCTGCGGTGGGCGGGTCACGGTGAGGTAGCCGTGCTCGACGGCGGGTTCGCGGGGTGGACGGCCGAGGGGCGGCTCGTCACGACGGCCGCGCCCAGGCCGGAGCCGGGCGACATCACCGTGCGGCCCGGCGGCATGCCGGTGCTCGACGCGGCCGGTGCCGCCGCGCTCGCTCGGGACGGCGTGTTGCTCGACGCGCGGGCGCCGGAGCGCTACCGCGGCGACGTGGAACCCATCGACCCGCGGGCCGGGCACATCCCGGGTGCGGTGAACGCGCCGTTCGCGGGGCACGTCGGCGAGGACGGTCGCTGGCGGCGGCCGGCCCGGCTCGCGGAGCGCTTCGCCGGCGTCGGCGTCGGCGCGGCGGACGGCGAGCCCGTGGGTGCCTACTGCGGCTCGGGCGTGACCGCGGCCTCGGTCGTGCTCGCGCTGGAGGTCGCGGGGGTGACGAGCCCGATCGCGCCGGCCGAGCTGTATGTCGGCTCGTGGTCGGAGTGGAGTGGCGACCCCGACCGCCCGGTCGCCACCGGCAACGAGCCGGGCTGAGCTCGCCCGCCCCGCGCCGTCGGCTCACCCACCGCCGCGGTTGGGCGCCTTCGGGTGCGGTGGGGCGTCATCGCGCGGAGGGCTGGGACCGCGTTGCCCGGATAGGGTGATCTCATGGATCAGCCGGCCGCGATCGTCTGGGACTCCGCTCTGCTGGGTTACGACCTCGGTGGCGAGCATCCGCTGCACCCGATCCGCCTGGAGCTGACCATCCGGTTGGCCACCGCGCTCGGGGTGCTCGACGGCATCGAACTGTTGGTGCCCGAGCAGGCGCCGGAGTCGGAGATCGAGCGCATCCACGACGCCGGCTACATCTCCGCCGTGCGGGAGGCGCCCATGGCCGGCTGGGACGTCGGCCACGGGCTCGGCACTCCGGACAACCCGATCTTCGACCGGATGCACGAGGCCTCCGCGATGGTCGTCGGCAGCTCGTTGCTCGCGGCGAGACAAATCGCGTCGGGGGTCACCAAGCGGGCGGTGAGCATCGCGGGCGGGCTGCACCACGCCATGCGCGACCACGCCGCCGGTTTCTGCGTGTACAACGACACGGCGATCGCCATCTCCTGGTTGTTGGACAACGGGTTCGAGCGCATCGCCTACCTCGACACCGACGTCCACCACGGCGACGGCGTACAGGACGCCTTCTACAACGACCCCCGCGTGCTCACGATCTCGCTGCACCAGAACCCGCTGACGCTCTTCCCCGGCACGGGCTTCGCGGACGAGACCGGGGGTGACGCCGCCCAGGGCATGTCGGTCAACATCGCGCTGCCTCCCTACACCAACAACCGGGCCTGGTTCCGTGCGTTCCACGCGGTCGTGCCGTCGCTGCTGGACGCGTTCCAGCCGCAGCTGATCGTCAGCCAGTGCGGCGTCGACACCCACGACGAGGACCCGCTCGCCGCGCTCTCCCTGTCCGTCGACGGCCACCGACAGATCTACCGCACCGTCCGCGACCTCGCCGAGCGCTACTCCGGCGGCCACTGGCTCGCCGCGGGCGGTGGCGGATACCAGCTGCTCCGCGTCGTCCCGCGGTCGTGGACGCACCTGATCGCCACCATGCTCGACCGCGACGTCGATCCCGACACCACGCTTCCTCGCGAGTGGACGGACTACGTGGACACGATCGCGCCCAACGCCGAGCTGCCGTCGGCCATGAACGACGGCAAGAGCACCGACTTCGACCCGTGGGACGGCGACATCGAGCAACGGGTCGACAACACCATCCGGGACACCCGCCGCGCCGTCTTTCCCTTGCACGGCTTGGATCCCGACGATCCGAGAGACTGACGACCCGAGAGACCAGAGGCCGACGGCGATGGATTCGTTCGACTACCCGAAGTGGTGGGAGGCGGACGTGGTGCTGTCCGACGGCGGCACCGTCCACTTGAGACCGATCGTGCCGACCGACGCGGACGAGCTGCTCGCCTTCCACGGCCGGTTGTCCGAGCGCACCCGCTACCTGCGCTACTTCGGCGCCTACCCGCACATCCCCCCGCGCGACCTCGAGCGGTTCACCACCGTGAACCACCACGACCGGGTCGCGTTCATCGCCAAGCTCGGCGACGACATCGTCGCGGTCGCCCGCTACGAGCGCATCGACGGCGGGTCGAGCGCGGAGGTCGCCTTCGTCGTCGAGGACGCGCACCAGAGCCGCGGCCTCGGCCCGATCCTGCTCGAACACCTCGCCGCCGCCGCGCGGGAGAGTGACATCCGCACGTTCGTCGCCGAGGTGCTCGCCGAGAACGCCGCCATGCTCGGCGTCTTCCGCGCCGCCGGCTACCAGCTCGCCCGCGAGATGGAGGAAGGCGTCTTCCACCTCGAGTTCGCCATCGACCCCACGGAGAAGTCCGTCGCCGTCGCCCGCTCGCGTGAGCAGGCCGCCGAGGCCCGCAGCGTGCACAACCTCCTGCACCCGCGCTCGGTCGCGCTCATCGGCGCCTCCGTCGACCCGGACAAGATCGGTTACGCGGTGCTCGGCAACCTGCTGCGCGCCGACTTCGCCGGGCCCGTCTTCCCGGTCAACGCCGAGCGCCGGTCGGTCCGCGGCGTCCCCGCCTACCCGAGCGTGCTCGACATCCCCGACGACGTCGACCTCGCCGTCGTCGCCGTGCCGGCCTCGAGCATGGACGAGGTGATGGACGCCTGCCTCGCTAAGGGCGTCAAGGCGCTCGTCGTGATCTCCGCGGGCTTCGGCGAGACGGGCCCGCACGGCGAGAGCGCCGAGCGTCGCCTCGTCGACGAGGCCCGGGCGCACGGCATGCGCGTGGTCGGCCCCAACGCCCTCGGCGTGATCAACACCGACCCGGAGATCCGGCTCAACGCCACGCTCGCACCGCGTATCCCCATGCGTGGCCGGACGGGGTTCTTCTGCCAGTCCGGCGCGCTCGGCACCGCGATCCTCGCCGACGCCGCCGCCCGCGGGCTCGGCCTGTCCACCTTCGTCTCCGCGGGCAACCGTGCCGATGTCTCCGGCAACGACCTGCTGCAGTACTGGGAGACCGACCCCGCGACCGACGTCGTCCTGCTCTACCTCGAGTCGTTCGGCAACCCGCGCAAGTTCGCCCGGCTCGCCCGCCGGATCGGCCGGGTCAAGCCGGTCGTGGCGGTGAAGTCCGGCCGCAACGCCGTGCTGCCGGCACTCGCCGCCACCTCGGTCGAGGTCGACGAGGCGAGCGTCGCGGCGCTCTTCGAGCAGGCCGGTGTCATCCGGGTCGAGTCGATCGCCCAGCTCTTCGACACCGCGCTGCTGCTCGCCCACCAGCCGCTGCCCCGCGGCGGCCGGGTCGCGATCGTCGGCAACTCCTCGGCCATCGGCGTGCTCGCCGCCGACGCAGTCCTGGCCCGCGACCTCGAGCTCGCCGGGGCCCCGGTGGACGTCGGCGCGTCGGCCGGACCGCGTCCTCGCCGGCGCGGTCCGCCAGGCGCTCCGAGACCCCGACGTCGACTCGCTCGTCGTCGTGTTCGTGCCGCCGTTGACCATCCCCGGCACCGCCTACGCCAGGGCCATCCGCGACGCCGTCGCCGGGATCGACGAGAGCAAGCCGATCGTCTCCACGTTCCTCGCCACCGAAGGGATTCCCGCGGAGCTCGCGGTGCCCGGCCCCGGCGGCGCGCCCGGCCGCGGCTCGATCCCGTCGTACCCGAGCCCCGAGCGTGCCGTGCTCGCCCTCGCCCGGGCCTCCCGATACGCCCGCTGGCGGACCGCGCCGCAGGGTGAGCTGGTCCGCCCGGAACACGTGGACGCGGAGACCGCCAGGAGCGTCGTCGACGCCGTTCTGTCCGATGTGGACGGGAAGCTGACCGAGCTGGGGGACGACGACGTCGCGCGGCTCCTCGACTGCTACGGCATCGACGTCGTGCCCTACCGGACGGTCGGGAGCGCCGACGACGCGGTCGCGGCCGCCACCGCGCTCGGCTTCCCGGTGGCGGTGAAGGCGACCGGCGAACGGTTCTGGCGCCGCGTGGACCTGGTCGGTGTCCGGCTCGATCTGTCCACTCCGGGCTCCGTGCGCGCCGCGTACGCGGACATGACCGACCTGTCCGGCGCGCCGGAGGTCTACGTGCAGCGCATGGCCCGCAAGGGCACCGGCTGCGCCATCGGCGTCCAGGACGACCCGTCGTTCGGCACGCTCGTGTCCTTCGGGCTCTCCGGCGTGGTCAGCGACCTGCTGGGGGACCGGGCCTATCGGGCCCTGCCGCTCACCGACGTCGATGCCGCCGCGCTGGTCCGCGCGCCCAAGGCGGCGCCGCTGCTCACCGGCTACCGCGGGAGCGAGCCCGTCGACCTCGACGCGCTCGCCGACCTGGTCATCCGGGTCGCCGCGCTCGCCGAGGACCTGCCGCGGGTGCGCTGGCTCGCGCTGGAGCCGATCCTGGCCTCGACCGGCGGCGCGCAGGTCGTGCGCTCCAGGGTGAAGCTCGGCCCGCCACCGTCCCAGCAGGACAGCGGCCCACGCAGGCTGCGGTCGCTGACCGGCACTTTCCTACGAAAGTAGGGTTTGCGACGGCGGGTGCAACGCCCGGTGCCACGGGGCTCGTCCTCTGCACATGAAACGCCTAGGAACCGTCGTTGGCGCGGGCGTTCTGCTCTTGCTCGCGAGCGCTTGCGCCAACCCGCAAGAGAACCAGGACAACGCGGGCGACAGCCGCCCGACCGAGACGTCCGCGCCGGCCGACACGGAACCGGACAAGCAACCGGCACGGACACCACCGTCCGGCGGCGAGAAGGTCTCCGCCGGCCAGATCGACGCGACGGCGCTGCCCAAGGGCTTTCCGGTGATGGTCTGGACCGAGGGTGACGGCCGCACCGTCGGCGTGGTCGCCCAGGAGGGTGGCTGTGGCAAGGCCAGCGTGGAGGTGCCGACCCAGTCGGACAGCGAGGTCGTGCTCACCATGATCGAGACCGTGCCGAAGGACCCGAAGCCCTGCACGATGGACCTGCGCTACCCGAAGCTCACCACCGAGCTGGACCAGCCGCTGGCCGACCGCAAGCTCGTGCTGAAGAACGTGCAGCGCAAGAGCTAGACATCGCTGCCCCACCTGGTGCCCGGTCGCGCCCGCCCCTGTGCGACCGGGCACCGCTCCGCGTGCAACCAGCGGCGGGGCGGCTACCGTCCTCACACCATGAGGGCACTGTTCATCGCCACCCTGGCCGCGGCCGCCGTGGTAGGCCTCGCCGGCTGCGGGCAGGACGCCGCGCCGGCGGGCGACTCGGCCGGCGCCGCGCCGGACACCGCGAGTTCGACGGCGACATCGACCGAGCTCCCGTCGCTGCCGCCGGTCAGCAAGCCGCAGGACCCGCCGGCCCCGAAGCCGACGGAAGGCACCCCGGAGCCGCCGGTGTCGGTGTCCCCGTCTGGCGTGGTCGTGCCGGAGGGTGTGCGGCAGGTGCCGGCCGGCCAGGTCGACGCCAGTGCGCTGCCGGTCTACTACGAGCACCGCGGCGAGGTCTGGGTGTTCGACGACGACTACTCGCTGCAGATGTTCGCCGCGGCCAGCAGCGGCTGCACCGACGCCGAGGCGGTGGTCGTCGACCAGTCGGCGAGCGAGGTGCGGATCATGCTGCGCCCGCTGGACCAGCCGCAGGGTGGCCGGCCGGACGGTACGGTGTGCACGGCCGTGATGACGCCGCGGCCGGTCACGGTCCGGCTGGACGCCCCGCTGGGTGACCGGAAGATCTTCCTGGCCGGCGGGCGCTGAGTGGGCCGCCGGTGTCTGGACTGACGAGCAGCGGAGCGAGCGAGGGACGAGTGAGTGAGCAGCGCAGGAGGGAAGACATCGGGTGAAGGCCCACTCACCAGCGAGCGAAGCGAGCCAATGACACTGTGGGCCGCCGGTGTCTGGACTGACGAGCAGCGGAGCGAGTGAGGTACGAGTGAGTGAGCAGCGCAGGAGGGAAGACATCGGGTGAAGGCCCGCTCACCGGCGAGCGGAGCGAGCCAAATGTCACAGCCTTACCGGCGGAACGCGACCTGCAGCGTCGGCTGCGAGGTGCCGGCGAAGAAGTCGTTGCCCTTGTCGTCGACCACGATGAAGGCGGGGAAGTCCTCGACCTCGATCTTCCACACGGCCTCCATGCCGAGCTCGGGGTACTCGAGCACGTCGACCTTCTTGATGCAGTCCTGCGCGAGGCGCGCGGCCGGGCCGCCGATCGAGCCGAGGTAGAAGCCGCCGTGGGTCTGGCAGGCGTCGGTCACCTGGCGGGACCTGTTGCCCTTCGCGAGCATGACCTGTGATCCGCCGGCTGCCTGGAACTGCTCGACGTAGGAGTCCATGCGGCCGGCCGTGGTCGGGCCGAACGAGCCGGACGCGTAGCCCTCGGGGGTCTTGGCCGGGCCGGCGTAGTACACGGGGTGGTTGCGCAGGTAGTCCGGCATCGGCTCGCCCGCGTCGAGGCGCTCCTTGATCTTGGCGTGCGCGATGTCCCGGGCGACGACCAGCGGCCCGTTGAGCGAGAGCCTCGTCTTGACCGGCAGCGTCGACAGCGTCGCGCGGATCTCGTCCATCGGCCGGGTGAGGTCGATGCGCACGACCTCGTCGGTGAGCTCGTCGTCGGAGACGTCGGGCAGGAAGTGCGCGGGGTCGCGCTCGAGCTGCTCGATGAACACGCCGTCGGCGGTGATCTTGGCCTTGGCCTGGCGGTCGGCCGAGCACACCCTCAAGGCCGCCAAGCTCGCCTCCGCCCGCTACCTCGACAACCTCCCGCTCGAAGGCAGCCCCGCGGGCCACGCCTTCCGCGACGTCGACCTCGAGCAGCAAGTGCTCGAGATGACCCGGCAGTTCGGCATCGGCGCGCAGTTCGGCGGGAAGTACTTCTGTCACGACGTCCGCGTCATCCGGCTCCCCCGGCACGGCGCGTCCTGCCCCGTCGGGCTCGCCGTCTCCTGCTCGGCCGACCGCCAGGCCAAGGCCAAGATCACCGCCGACGGCGTGTTCATCGAGCAGCTCGAGCGCGACCCCGCGCACTTCCTGCCCGACGTCTCCGACGACGAGCTCACCGACGAGGTCGTGCGCA
>NZ_WHTD01000029.1 GCF_009379765.1 Actinophytocola sp.
CTGCCGCTCATCCAAGTGCGGCAGGATCGTCCCGAACTTCGCCGCCAGGACCTGCTCATCGATCTCCACGACCATGGCCATACCAGAACCATGACAGAACAATCACGACATGTACAAGTTAATTTGAGACAATTCCTAAGCCCCCGGCCGGGTGAACACCCCGAAGTGGTTGCCGGCCGGGTCCTGCAGGTCCGCGAAGGTCAGCCCGGACGGTGTCGTGGTGGGCGGGTTGACGACCTTGCCGCCGAGGCGCTCCGCCTCCGCGACGGCCTTCGCCACGTCCGACACGATCACCACGAACGTCGCGCGACTCGGGGAGTTGCCCTCGGTGTCGAGGATCCCGCCGTGTGGGTGCTCGGCTCCCGCGCCGGTGGCCAGGTGGTACTTGCCGCCGCCGTTCGGGTCGGCCGCGAACGTCCAGTCGAACAGCTCGCCGTAGAACTTCTCGGCGCCCGCGGGGTCGTCCGTGTCGACCTGGATCCAGCCGACCGTTCCGTGTGTCATCCGATGCCTCCTCCTGGTTGGTGACACCAGGATCGGACGGCTTCGCGACAGCCCCCTGTCGGTGTTTTCAGGCGAGTGCGGGGACGCGCGTCACATTGCCGGGCAGGCAGACGGCGATCGACTCGGTCGGCCGCGCGGGCGCCGGCCGGCCCGTGTCGTGGCCGCCGATGATGCGGTCGAGCCGGAACACCCGAACGCCGTCGCGTAACCGGCACCAGGCCACCAGGTACCAGCCGCGCAGCCCGGCGAGGAACATCACCGGCTCGACCTCGCGCTCGGTGGGCACGCCGTCGCGGTCGACGTAGTCGATGCGCAGCACGCGCCGGGCGGCCACCGCGTGCTCGATGATCAGCGGGATGGCCACGGGCTCGTCCGCGTTGGCCGCAGCCATGAACTGGACCCGCTCGGCCAGCTCGCGCGCGGCCGACGCGTGCCGCGCGGGCATGGCCGCCATGATCTTGCCCAGGGCGTTGCGGGCCTCCCGGGCGAACGGCGAGCCGGCCGCGCCGCGCAGGGCCACCGACACGGCGACCGCCTCGGCGGGCGTGAAGTTCAACGGCGGCAACGTCATCGCCGGGTCGACGGCGTACCCGCCGCAGCGACCCTGGTCGGCGAAGATCGGCACGCCGGCCTGTTGCAGCGCGTCGATGTCGCGTTCGATGGTGCGCACACTCACCTCGTAGCGCTCGGCCAGGTGTCGGGCGGACCGCCGCCGGGGCGCGACGGCACGGAGGTCCTCGACGATGGCGTACAGCCGATCCGTGCGGTTCATGCCGCCGACGCTAGGCCGGGGCACCGACAGAACTGATCGTCCCCTCGAGGTGGGGCTTGCCGTTGCGGGCGCCGAACAGCTCGAACCGCCAGCCCGCGCCGTCCGGGGACGCCGCGAAGCCGACCTTCGACGGGAGCAGCACGGGCAGCTTGAACCGTACGTCGATCGTGAACGCGGCTGGCAGCCGGCCCTCGAACGCCGCGAGGCACCGGGCCTTGGTCCACATGCCGTGCGCGATCGCCCTGGGGTAGCCGAACATCTTCGCGGTGAGCTTGTGCAGGTGGATCGGGTTGCGGTCGCCGGACACCTCGCCGTAGCGCCGGCCGATGTCCGCCGGCACGGACCAGACCGCGGTCGGCGCGGGCGGTTCGCGATGTTCCTTGCTCTCCGCGGAGCCCGAGCCGGGTCCGCGGCGCAGGTAGGTCGAGACGTCGGTCCACACGACGTCGCCACCGATCAGCGCCTCGGAGATCATGTCGAACTGCTTGCCGCGCGGGTGGTCGCGCAGGTCCGCCACGTGCGCGCGCAGCTCCAGCTCGTCGCAGAGGCGCAGCGGCCGGGACTGGGTGATCCGGTTGGCCACGTGCACCGAGCCGGCCAGCGGGAACGGGAAGTCACCCGCGGCCATCAGCTTGATCTGCAAGGGAAAGGTGAGCATGTGCGGGTAGGTGGCCGGGAGCTCGTCGCCGAGCCGGAACCCGCACACCCGGTTGTACGCCGCGAGATGCCGCGGGTCGACGCGCACGCCGGCCAGCGAGTACGACGTGTCCGGCAGCTCGCCGCCCTTGCGCCGGAACCCCGTGAGCACGGCCCTCGGGTACAGCGTGGCCAGGCTCGGCGCGGCCGACAGCTGGGTGATCGCCACGTCAGGCCCCCAGCAGGCTCTGGCCGCAGACCCGCACGACGTTGCCGTTCACCGCGGCCGACCCCGGGTTCGCGTACCAGGCGATGGTCTCCGCGACGTCCACCGGCAGGCCGCCCTGGGACATGCTGTTCATCCGCCGGCCGGCCTCCCGGATGAACAGCGGGACGGCCGCGGTCATCTTGGTCTCGATGAAGCCGGGAGCCACCGCGTTGATCGTCGCGCCGCGCTCGGCGAGCCGTGGGGCGTAGGAGTCGACCATGCCGATCACGCCGGCCTTGCTCGTGGCGTAGTTGGTCTGGCCGACGTTGCCGGCGATGCCCGCGATCGACGAGACGCCGATGAGCCGACCGTTGTGCCGCAGCGCATCCGCCGCGAGCAGCGCGTCGTTCACCGCGAGCTGGCTGGCGAGGTTCACCGCGAGCACGGCGTCCCAGGCCGACTCCTTCATCTTGCCGAGGGTCTTGTCCCGGGTGATGCCGGCGTTGTGCACGACGATGTCAACCCCGCCGTGCCGCTCCTTCAGGTGCTCGACGATCCGCGCGGGAGCGTCCGCGGCGGTGATGTCGACCTGCAGCGCGGTGCCGCGGACCCGGTTGCGACCGCGGAAAGCTCGTCGCCCTGCGCGGGAATGTCGAGCGCGACGACGTGCGCGCCGTCGCGGGCCAGCACGTCCGCGATCGACGCGCCGATGCCCCGGGACGCGCCGGTGACCAGCGCGACCTTGCCGGCGAGCGGCCGCTGCCAGTCGTCCGGCTCCGCCGTGCCGGATCCATGCGTGCCGACCCGGATCACCTGGGCGTCGACGTAGGCGGATCTGGCCGACAGCAGGAAGCGCAGCGTCGACTCGACGGCCGCCTCGGCGCCCGGCGCGACGTAGACCAGCTGGACCGTGGCGCCGCGCCTGAGCTCCTTGCCGACCGAGCGGGTGAACCCCTCCAGCGCGCGCTGGGCGATCGCGGCACGCCGGTCGCCCGCCGACTCGGGCGGCGTGCCGAGCACGACCACCCGGCCGCAGGTGCCGACCGAACGGATCACCGGATGGAAGAATGCGTACATCTCCCGCAGCCGCTCCGGCGTGGTGATGCCGGTGGCGTCGAACACCAGCGCGGCGTGCCTTGTCGAGATGGCCGGCTTCTCGCCGTCGGCCGCGGCGAGCGGCTCGGTGAGCGCCTCGATCCCGGCCGCCTTGAGCACGGTGTGCACGCTGTCGAGCAGCCGGCCGCCCTGCGCGGCGCCGACCAGGGCCGGACCGTTGAGCACGGGGTCGCCCGAGCGATATCGGCGCAGCGGCGTCGGGTTGGGCAGGCCGAGCCGGCGGACGACCTGCCGGCCGATACCGGACCGGGCAAACTGCTGATAGCGGTCGGTCATGATGCTCCGCTTTCCGTGTTCGGCGCCTCATTCGACGCCGAGCCTACTCGCGAGTAGGTTAGGATTGCCAGCCGGGACGATGTCAGAGCGGGTCGACCGTCGGGGAGTGATCGAGAGATGGACCAGGTGCGCAGGGTCGCGATCGTCGGCGGCAACCGGATCCCGTTCGCCAGGTCCAACAGCCGCTACGCCACGGCGTCCAACCAGGACATGTTCACCGCCGCGCTCGACGGTCTCGTGAGCCGGTTCGGCCTGCAGGACGAGCGGTTGGGCGAGGTCGCGGCCGGCGCGGTGCTCAAGCACAGCCGCGACTTCAACCTGACCCGGGAGAGCGTGCTCGGCTCGAAACTGTCCCCCGAGACGCCCGCCTACGACGTCCAGCAGGCGTGCGGCACCGGCCTGCAGGCGGTGTTCCAGGTGGCCAACAAGATCGCGCTCGGTCAGCTCGACTCCGCGGTCGCCGGCGGCGTGGACACCACCAGCGACGCGCCGCTCGGCCTCAACGAGGACCTGCGGCAGATCTTCCTCGAGCTCAACCGCGCGAAGAGCGTCGGCGCGCGGCTCAAGGCGCTCACCAAGCTGCGGCCGACCCAGATCGTGCCGGACGTCCCGCGCAACGCGGAACCGCGGACCGGCCTGTCGATGGGCGAGCACGCGGCGGTCACCGCGCGCGAATGGGGCGTGAGCCGGGAGGCGCAGGACGAGCTGGCCGCCGCGTCGCACCAGAAGCTCGCCGCGGCCTACGAGCGCGGCTTCTTCGGGGACCTGCTCACGCCCTACCTCGGGCTGACCCGCGACCAGAACCTGCGGCCGGACTCGTCGGCCGACAAGCTCGCCAAGCTCGAACCGGTGTTCGGCGGCGGCGAGGGCACGATGACCGCGGGCAACTCGACACCGCTGACCGACGGCGCGTCGACCGTGCTGCTGGCGTCGGAGGAGTGGGCCGCCGCGCGCAGCCTTCCGGTGCTCGCCCACCTGACGTACTCGGAGACCGCGGCCGTCGACTACGTGCACGGCCGCGAGGGCCTGCTGATGGCGCCGGCCTACGCGGTGCCGCGGATGCTCGCGCGAGCGGGACTGTCCTTGCAGGACTTCGATCTCTACGAGATGCACGAGGCGTTCGCCTCGCAGGTGCTGGCCACGCTGGCGGCCTGGGAGAGCGTGGACTTCGCCAAGGAGCGCCTGGGCCTGGACGAGCCGCTCGGCTCGATCGACCGGTCGAAGCTGAACGTCAACGGCTCGTCGCTGGCCGCGGGCCACCCGTTCGCCGCGACCGGCGGGCGGATCGTGGCCACCCTGGCCAAGCTGCTGCACGAGAAGGGATCGGGCCGGGGCCTGATCTCCATCTGTGCCGCAGGTGGCCAGGGGGTCACCGCGATCGTCGAAGCCGACTAGGCAGGCACCTGGGCGTCGCTCCAGCCGAGGTAGTTGACGAAGTAGTTCTTGTTGGTGCGGTGCCCGATCGCGCCCGCGACGCTGGAGGAGTAAAAGCCGCCGTTGCCGTCGGAGATGCCGACATGGCCCCACTGGCTCGTGTTCCAGTACACGAACGCGCCGCGCGGCGCGTTCCAGTCACCGGGGTGGGCCTTGCCCCACTGGATCGCGCCCTGCCAGTGGGCGATCGCCGACGCCCAGACGCCGGTGGTGCCGTAGGCGTTCTCCACGGCCATCTCGCAGTAGCCCTCCCAGCCGGAGTTGCCGGCGTGGCCTTCCATCCACTGGATGGCGCCCTCGATCGTGCCGTCCCCGGGCGACGCCGGGGTGATGTCCTCGATCGCGACGGATGCCGGTGTGGTCGCCGGCGCGGCCGTGGCGCTCGCGGCGAACGGGACGGCGGCCAGCGCGACCGTGGCGGCGCCGATCGCGACCGAGCGGGCCAACCTGATCAGATACATGTTCACGAAATCTCCCCGACGAGATGTGATTTTCCAACTGACGATCAGGGACGTTACCGTGCGCGTCCGCGCGATACCAGGCCGTGAGCGGGATGCGTTGCCGGAGGAAACGCGACACGCCGTAGGGCTTTCTGGCGCAATATCGGGTTCCCGCTAGAAACCTGGATACGGTGCGATCGTGGACCCGGTGCGCAACCCATTCGCCCCCGGCGCGGGACAGCGCCCTCCCGAGCTCGCCGGCCGGGAGAAGGAGGTCGCGGCCTTCGACGTGGTGCTCGAGCGGGTCGCGCGCGGGCGCCCGGAGCGCAGCCTCGTGCTCACCGGACTGCGCGGGGTCGGCAAGACCGTGCTGCTCGGCGAGCTGAGGTCGATGGCCGTGCGCCGCGGGTGGGGCGCCGGCAAGATCGAGGCCAGGCCGGACGCGGGACTGCGCAGGCCGCTGTCCGCCGCGTTGCACCGGGCCGTGCGCGATCTCGCCGTGCGGCACCGGGCGCCGGACCGGGTCGAGCAGGTCCTCGGCGTGCTCAAGGCGTTCGCGCTGCGTGCGAGCCCGAGCGACGCCAAGCTGCGCGACCGCTGGCAACCGGGCATCGACGTGCCGCCGACGCAGGGGCGGGCCGACTCCGGTGACATCGAGATCGACCTCGTCGAGCTGTTCACCGATGTCGCCGAGCTGGCCCAGGACGTCGGCACCGGCGTCGCGCTGCTGATCGACGAGATGCAGGACGTGATCGCCGACGACATCTCCGCGCTGTGCGCCGCCTGCCACGAGCTGTCCCAGTCCGGTGCGCCGTTCGTGGTCGTCGGCGCCGGGCTGCCGCACCTGCCCGCGGTGCTGTCGGCGTCGAAGTCGTACTCGGAGCGCCTGTTCCGGTACGTGCGCATCGACCGGCTCGTCCGCGCCGACGCGGACCAGGCGATCATCGCGCCGGTCTCGCGCGAAGACGCGAGCATCACCGACGAGGCGCTGGACGCGCTCTTCGACGCGGCCGGCGGCTACCCGTACTTCATCCAGGCCTACGGCAAGGCCGCCTGGGACGCGGCGCCGAGCGACCCGATCACCGCGGAGGACGTCGGCGTAGCCGCACCGGAGGCGGAGGCGGAGCTCGCGGTCGGCTTCTTCGGCTCGCGCTACGAGCGGGCGACGCCGGCCGAGCGGGAGTACCTGCGTGCGATGGCCGAGCTGACGAAGGGCAAGACCGATGAGGGCGCGGCGACCTCGGACATCGCATCGCACCTCGGACGCAAGCCGTCGTCGCTCTCGCCCGCGCGGGACTCGCTCATCAAGAAGGGCCTCATCTACTCGGCCGAGCGGGGCCGGATCGCGTTCACCGTGCCGCATTTCGGGCGGTACCTGCTGAACATGGACGACTAGTTCCTCTGCCGCTTTCTCGTCGCGTCTAGCGATCTTGCTAGACATCTGGATACTTCCACATCGACTCCCGGGGTGCCGTTCGGCTACGTCCGGTTCATGAGTCAGTTGACCGATGAATCACTGGCTTGTGGTCCGTCTCACCGAATAGATGAGTGTCTTTTAACGTTGCAAGAGGCATAATGGTCAGTAGCTGGAGGAACCAGCGAAGCCGTAGAAGGAGATGCAGAACCCGATGAACATCGCCGCGAAGCTCCGAGCCCGCCGTGTCGAGGCCCGCAACCGCCGGGCGGTGAGCCGTGCCGTCGCCGAGGCCAAGACGCCGGCCATGCGGGACGAGATCCTGATCATGGCGCAGCGGCAGGCCAACCACGTCCGATAAGTCGGCCAAAGTTTTTTCGTGGCCGTGTAACGCCCCAGGCGACACCCACGATGAACGGATTGACCCCGCAGTGCTGGCGGACCCCCGACCTGGCAGCACTGCGGGGTTTCCATCTGGGCACTCGCCGCTGACGCGGCCTCGCGCCCACCCCTTCGTCATTGCTCTGGGGGGCCGAGCCCCCCAACCCCCCACGGTGCGACACCCACCCAACCCAGCGTGGTCACCACCGCCGACTCCGGCCCACTCGCCGCTGACGCGGCCTCGCACCACCCCTTCGTCATTGCTCGCCGCTTCGCGGGCTCGCGGGCTCTCGGCGGGGGAGACTCAGGGCGCACGGTTGGACATTGACCAGCTTGGGGCAAAGTTCGTGTTCCTGGTTGTGTGCTTGTGATCAAGCAAGCACAGTGCCTGGCATGAGTGCTGTGTCCGTGGAGTCGACCGAGTTGTTCGTCGGGACGGTTGGGGCTCCGCTTCACGTTGTTTGGGTGTCGTTCACCGGGGCCGGTTCGGCCCGGGTTCATGTCGAGGGCCAACGGGTTTCCACCCCCGAGCCCGTCGACGTGGCGGTGTCGGGGCAGGTCGTTGTCGAGGTCGGGGTCGACACCCGGGGCGCCGCTCCGGGCACCGCACTTCCCGCGCGGGCCGTCGTCACCTCTGGTACCGATCGCGTCGAGGTCGACTTCGAGCTCGTCGTGGCCGAGCCCGGCTGGACCATGCACATGGTCAGCCACTTCCACTACGACCCCGTCTGGTGGAACACCCAGGCCGCCTACACGATCGCGTGGGACGAGCTCGACTTCCCCGGCTCGCACCGCGGCGCCCGCCAGCTCGCCGGCTTCGACCTGGTCCGCGCGCACCTCGACCTCGCGCTCGCCGAGCCGGCGTACCGCTTCGTGCTCGCCGAGGTCGACTACCTCAAGCCGTACTGGGACACCTACCCGCAGGACCGCGAGGTACTGCGCCGGCTCATGGCCGAGGGTCGCGTCGAGATTCTCGGCGGCGCCTACAACGAACCGAACACCAACCTCACCGACCCCGAGACCACCATCCGCAACTTCGTGCACGGCATGGGTTTCCAGCGGGACGTGCTCGGCGGCGACCCGGCGACCGCCTGGCAGCTCGACGCGTTCGGCCACGACCCCGCGTTCCCCGGGTTCGCCGCGGCCGCCGGACTGACCTCCACCTCGTGGGCACGCGGCCCGTTCCACCAGTGGGGCCCGATGGAGCGCACGGCGGCCGGCCAGGGCGACCCGAGGCGCATGCAGTTCCCGAGCGAGTTCGAGTGGGTCTCGCCGTCCGGGCGCGGGCTGCTCACCTCGTACATGACCGACCACTACGGCTCCGGCTGGGCCATGGACTCCGCGCCCAGCGTCGAAGCCGCGTGCGACGCCGCGTACGCGTTGTTCCTCGCGCTGAAGCAGGTCGCCACCACGCGTGCGGTGCTGCTGCCGGTCGGTGGCGACTACACGCCGCCCAACAAGTGGGTCACCGACGTGCACCGCGACTTCGCCGCGCGGTATGTATGGCCGCGGTTCGTCTGCTCGCTACCACGCGACTTCTTCGCCGCGGTCCGGGCGGAGCTCGCCGAGTGTGGGGAGGAGCCCGCGCCGCAGACCCGGGACATGAACCCGATCTACACCGGCAAGGACGTTTCCTACATCGACACCAAGCAGGCCCAGCGCGCCGCCGAGGTCGCGGTGCTGGAGGCCGAGCCGTTCGCGGTGTTCGCCACGCTGCTCGCCGGTTCGTCCTATCCGGACGCGGCGCTCGCGAAGGCGTGGGTGCAGCTCGCGTACGGCGCGCACCACGACGGGATCACCGGCTCCGAGTCCGACCAGGTGTACCTGGACCTGGTCACCAGCTGGCGGGACGCGCACGACCTCGCCGCGGATGTCCGCGACCAAGCACTTTCCGCGCTGTCCGGCCAGGTCTCGCCGCTGCCCGGGGCCGGGCTGCCGGTCGTGGTGTGGAACTCCCTGAGCCACAGCCGATCCGACCTGGTGACCGTGCGGCTCTCCGCGCCGCTCGCCGGCGTCACGGTCGTCGACGAGTCCGGGGCGGCGCTGCCGGCGCTCGTGGAGCACGACGGGCACTCGGTGACCTTCCGCGCCACCGGCGTGCCGCCACTGGGCTGGCGCGCCTACCGCGTCGAACCGTCCACAGCGGACGACCAGGGGTGGGTCCCGGTCGACGGCGTGGCCGCGTCGTCGGAACGCTACCGGGTCACGGTCGATCCGGCGCGTGGGGGTGGCGTGGCGAGCCTGCTGGAGCTCGCGTCCGGGCGAGAGCTGATCGCCGAGGGGCGGGTGGGCAACGAGCTCGCGGTGTACGAGGAGTACGCGGACCATCCCACGTTCGGCGAGGGGCCTTGGCATCTGCTGCCGAAGGGTCCCGTCACGACGTCGGCGTCCGCGGCGGCCTCGGTTTCGGTCGCGCGCGGCCCGGTCGGGGAGCGGACCACGGTCACGGGCGCGGTCGGGTCGGTGGCGTACACGCAGGTGATCACGTTGTGGCACGGCGTGGACCGGGTCGACTGCACCACGACGGTCGACGACTTCACCGGGTCCGACCAGCTGCTGCGGGTGCGCTGGCCGTGCCCGGTGCCGGGAGCGCTGCCGGTGTCCGAGGTCGGGAACGCCGTGGTGGGACGTGGTTTCGGGCTCGTCGACGTCGACTCGGCGCAGCACCCGTGGACGCTGGACAACCCGGCGCACACGTGGTTCGGACTCTCCTCGGCGGCGGCGCTGCGGCTGGCCGACGGGGCACTGCGGCCGATCGGTGTCGCGGAGATCATCGTGCCGTCGCCGGCCGATGCCTCGCCGCTGGCCAGGTCGCTCGCGGTGGCGCTGGCCCGGTCCGGGGTGACCGCGACGGTGTCGTCCGCCACCGGGCCGCGGTACGGCGACCTGGCCGTCGACTCGAACCTGCCGGACGTGCGGATCACGTTGGGTGACGCGGAGACGAACGCGTTCACCGCATCGGTCTTCGACGGTTCCGAGACGGGCGTCTTCTGGGTGGCGCCGGACAAGCCACTGGCGGAGGTGTGGCAACCGAGTGCCGATCTGCGGGACGCCGGCGCGCTCGGCGTGCTGGTGGTGTCCGCCTCCCACGCCGACCTGCCCGCGCTGGTCGAGTCCATTGTGGAGGATCTGGCCGACCACGTGGTCGAGGTCGGTTCCGGGGACCCGGGGCAGCCGCCCTTCGCGGGGGAGACGGTGGCGTTGCTGAACCGTGGGCTGCCGGGCTTCGCGGTGGACTCGGAGGGAACGCTGCATGCGTCCTTGCTCCGGTCGTGCACGGGCTGGCCGTCGGGGGTGTGGGTCGACCCGCCTCGGCGGACCGTGCCGGACGGGTCGAACTTCCAGCTGCAGCACTGGACCCACGAGTTCCGGTACGCGCTGGCCTCGGGTTCCGGCGACTGGCGTTCGGCCGGGATCGCCGAGGTGAGCGCCGAGTTCAGCCGGCCGCTGCATGCCGTGATCCCCGCGTCGTCGGGTTCGTTGCCTTCCTCCGGCTCGCTGCTGCGGGTCGAGCCGGCCGACCGGGTGCGGCTGGCGGCGGTGAAGGCGGCCGGGAACCCGCTGGTCCGCGGTTCGGCCGTGGCGCCGTCGCCGCATGCGCGGGTGGCGTTGCGGGTCGTGGCCCACACCGGCGAGCCGGTGGCCGCGCGGATCGGCTCGGACGTGATCGAGTTGACCGACCTGGCGGTGGCGAACCTGCTGGAGGAGGCCACATCTCCCATGTCCGGTGACGTGGTGGAGGTCGACGGCTGTGACGCGGTGACCGTGCTGGCCACCCCCGTCCTCGCCGCTCACTCCACTGTGGACGGTACATCGATCGGCGCAGAGGCGGAGCCCGCGCAGCCGCTGTACGCGAAGTACTGGCTGCACAACCGCGGCCCGGCACCGCTGGGTGGCCTGCCGCTGGCGGTGCACCTGGCGCCGACGCTCGCCGATGTCGAGCCCGGCGGGTCGGCGACGCTGCGGCTGACCGTGGCCTCCGACTGCACGGACGCGGACCTGCCCGGCATCGTTCGCCTGGTGCTGCCGGCCGGCTGGCGGGCCGACGCGGACGAGGTGCCGTTCGGTCTGCGGCCGGGTGGCCACCTGTCCGCCGACGTGACGGTGACCGCGCCCGAAGACGCCGTCACCGGGCGGTATCCGGTGCGGGCGCGGCTCTCGCCGGCCGGTTCGCTGCCGCCGAGCTGGCGGCAGGAGGTGGAGGACGTGGCGATTCTGACGGTCGGCCCGCCGCCGGGGGATCGGTTGATCCGGCTGGCCGCGGATCCGTCACCGGTTCGCGTGCGGACGGGTTCGCGCGCGCGGCTGGCGGTGCGGGTGGCGTCGTCGGCTTCCGCGCCGCTCGCGCTGGAGGCGGCGCTGGTGAGCCCGTGGGGTACGTGGGAGCTGGCCGGGCCGCGGGCGGTCGGCGCCGAGGTCCCCGCGAACGGCGAGGTGGAGCTCGGGTTCGATGTCGCCGCGCCGCCCTGGGCACCGCCCGGGAAGTGGTGGGCCCTGGTCCGGGTGGCCGGGGCGGGGCGCGTGCTCTACTCGCCCGCGGTTCCGCTGGAAGTGCTGCCATGAGCTCCGCCGCCCCCGGCGCGTCGGCGGTGGCGTGGGTGTCCGGCGACCCCGTCGACGTGTCCGACGTGGACGAACGGGAGGCGTCGCTGCGGGCCAGGCCGGTGGCGGCGACGTTGCCGCGGCCGGGGACCGGTGAGGGGCGGCAGCTGCGGCGGTGGCTCGTGCAGGTGCTCGTCGCCGAGCGGTTGGTGGCGGCGGAGGCTCTCGCGCGGGGGTTGACCGCGGCCGATGCGCCCGACCTGCTCGAGCTCGCGCCGGATCGGGCGGCGATGCTCGGGTTGGGGAGTGTCGCGGCCGACCTGCTGGCCCGGAACGCGCCGGCGCGGGCGGTGTTCGTGGCGGTCACCGCGGAGGTCGTCGTCGCGCGGGAGCGGGTTCGGCAGTACTACCTCACCAATCCGGAGGGGTTTCGGGTTCCCGAGCTTCGGGTCGTCCGGCACGCGATCGCCGAGTCGCCGGCGCCGGTCGACCCGGCTGGCCGTCCACTTCGGACGTTGCGGCGCGGTGAGCTCGCCGGGCGGGTCGAGGAGGCGGTGTTCGACGCGGCGGAGGGTGCGGTGGTCGGTCCGGTGCGGGACTCGCTCGGGTGGCACACGGTGCGGGTCGTCGAGGTTCGGCCGGGTCGGGTGCGGTCGGTGGACGAGGCGCGGGACGAGATCACCGCGCGGCTGCGGTCGGCGGCGCGGCGGCGGGCGTTCACCGCCTGGTTGGACCGGCACGCCGCGGACGAGGTCCGGCTGGCGCCCGGGTTCGAGCATCCCGGCGATCCCGGGCAGCCCGACAACACCCACCGGCACTGATGTCCGGGCTCGTGCTCGCGGTGGACATCGGTGGCACCAAGATCGCCGCCGGCCTGGTCGACCGCACCGGGCGGCTGGTGCGGCACGCGACCCGGCCGACCGCGGCACCGGTGTTCGACGCGGTCCACGCCGCGATCGACGCCGTTCGACCCGGGTCCGTGCTGGCGGTGGGGCTCAGCAGCGCGGGTCCGGTGGACGGCCCGGCCGGCACGGTGAGCCCGATCAACATCCCGACGTGGCGCGGTTTTCCGCTGCGGTCACGGCTCGCCGAGGTGCTGCCGGGCGTGCCGATCGCGCTGGCGGGGGACGGGCTGTGCATGGCGGCCGGCGAGCACTGGCTCGGTGCTGGGCAGGGCAGCGACTCGATGCTGGGCATGGTCGTCTCCACGGGCGTGGGCGGCGGTCTGGTGCTGGACGGGCGACCGTTCGGTGGCCGGACCGGCAACGCGGCGCACGTCGGCCACGTGGTCGCGGAGCCGGCCGGCGGCGACCCGTGCACCTGTGGCGGCCGGGGCTGCGTGGAGACCGTGGCGAGCGGCCCGAACCTGGTCCGCTGGGCCCGGCGCCAAGGCTGGACCAGCGACCGGTCGGCGTCGGCGGCCGAACTCGCCGCCGCCGCGTCGGGCGGGGATGCGATCGCGCTCGCCGCGTTCCGCCGGGGTGGGCGGGCCGTGGGGATGGCCGTCGTGGCGACCGCGACGGTGTGCGATCTCGACCTCGTGGTGATCGGTGGTGGGGTGGCGCAGGCGGGCGAGGTGCTGTTCGGGCCGGTGCGGGAGACCGTCGCCGAGCACGCGGGGCTGTCCTATCTCGCGGACCTTCGGGTGGAACCCGCGAAGCTCGGCACGCGGGCCGGGCTCTTCGGCGCCGCGGCACTGGCGTTCCGGACCCTCTGAGACATATGCTTGTCTCAGTCAAGCAATTGTTTCACGGGAAACGAGGCGCTACCCATGTCAACTGAGGTGCCGGTCGAGCGCATATCGAGCGTTCGGGCGTTCAACCGCAGCTACACGAAGTTCCTCGGCGCGCTCGATGATCACTTGCTGAGCACGCCTTATTCGTTGACAGAAGCAAGAGTTTTGTTCGAGCTGGGGCAGCGCGAGGAGACCGAGGTCGCGGAGCTGCGGCGGGTCATCGGGCTGGACGCCGGGTACCTGAGCCGCCTGCTCGGGCGGTTCGAGGAGAGCGGGCTGGTCCGCCGCGAACGGTCGGCCTCGGACGCGCGGCGTCAGGTGATCCGGCTGACGAACAAGGGCCGGGACGCTTTCCGGGTGCTGGACACGAAGTCGATCGCGCAGATCCGGGCGCTGCTCGGTGACCTCAGCCACGACGAGCAGCAACGCCTGGTCGACGCGATGGACATGATCCGCAGGCGGCTGGCGAGCTCCGAGGCCCGGCCGGAGGTGCGGCTGCGCCCGCCCGCGGCCGGTGACCACGGCTGGGTGATCGAGCGCAACGGCGCGCTGTACGCGCAGGAGCACGGGTGGGACTCCTCCTACGAGGCGCTGGTCGCGCGGATCGTCGCGGGCTACCTGGACAAGCACGACCCGGAGCGGGAGTCGGCGTGGGTGGCGGAGCTGCACGGCGAGCGGGCCGGCGCGGTCCTCTGCGTGCGCAAGGACGACACGACCGCCAAGTTGCGGCTGCTGCACGTCGAGCCGACCGCCCGAGGCGCGGGCGTCGGCACCGTGCTGGTCGACGAGTGCATCCGGTTCGCGCGCGAGGCCGGCTACACGTCGATGGAGCTGTGGACGGTGTCCGTGCTGGAGCCGGCGCGGCGGATCTACCAGCGGGCGGGGTTCGAGCTGGTCGAGGAGGACACGTCGGTGCGGTTCGGGCACCGGCTGACCGGCCAGACGTGGCGGCTCGCGCTCTAGTTCTGGTCCCGGGGTAGCCGGCCCATCAGGTAGAACTCGTCGTTGGGCCGCAGCGCGGTGAGGTGCGCGATCCGGTTGGAAAGCGCGAAGAGCGCGGTGACGGCGCCGATGTCCCAGATCTCGTCCTCGGTGAGCCCGGCGTCGCGAGCGGCGTCGAGGTCGACACGGCTGAAGGTGACGGGATCGACGGCGAGCGCCAGCGCCAGGTCGACGACGGCCCGCTGCCGCTCGGTGAGCTCGACGGTCCACGGGTTGGCCGCGACGCGATCGGCGATCCGCGGGTCCTTGGCACGGATGCGAAGAATGGCCCCGTGCGCGACGACGCAGTAGGTGCAGCTGTTGGCCCCGGAGGTGGCGACGACGACCAGCTCGCGCTCGGCCTTGCTGAGCCCGGAGTCACGCTCCATGACCGCGTCGTGGTAGTCGAGGAACGCACGCAGCTCGGCGGGCCGGTGCCCGAGAGCGCGGAAGACGTTGGGCACGAACCCGGACTTCTCGGCGATCTGACCGACTCGCACCCGAAGATCATCGGGAAGGCCGTCGACATCGACGACCGGGAACCTGCTCACATCCTCAGCCACGTCCCACACGCTACCCGTTGACCTGCAAGAACCTCGGGCTGTGTCCATGAACGTCGGCCGGGTTGGCGACACGCTGCTCACCGTGCGCGATGACTGACCACTTGGCCCACCTCGACGCCGAACCGGCGGTTCCTCGAACGACAGCTCGACCGGTGCGTGAGCCATCGGGCCGAGTGAAGCCGACGCTCACGGTGCGTCACGAGCGGGCATCCCCGTCACTGTGGACAACGGGCTGACAGGTGGATGAACTGGGCATGTCCGACACGTTGCCAGGGCGTTGGCTACGGGTTCTGCCGGCAATCGGCTACCCCATGCTGTGCACAGCTTTGTCCACAGGTTGTGGACAAAGCTGGTGGACAGCTAACAGCCAGCACCCATCCGGTGATGCTCGGCCAGGTGATCGCCCACGATCAGCAGGCAGGCGATGCATCGCGGCCCCGCGTGCGATCGGGTGATCTTGTCGATCGGCACGCTGTGGCTGCAGGCCGCCTCGACGAAGCTCGCCGGTCGCTCGCCGGTGACGAAGGCGTGCACGCGTTCGTCGTAACGGGACAGCTGCCACGCCCACATCTCACACCTGTCGGTCTCGCACATGCCCGACCTCCACGATCCCGGCGCTACTGTCTGTGCAGACGTAGCTATCACGGAGCCATGGTGCAACTTGCAGAAAATCGGGGAGACCACTCTTCCGAGTGATCTCCCCGATCCGTGCGAGACCTCTGCGCGAGACCTCAGCCGAGGCGCTGCTTGAGCACCTCCAGCTCCTCACGCAGCAGCGTCGGGAGCTTCTCGCCGATCTTGTCGAACCACTCCTCGATGAGCGGCAACTCGGCCCGCCACTCGGTGACGTCGACCTTCAGCGCGGCCTCGATCTCCGCGTGCGACGCCTCCAGGCCCGACAGGTCCAGGTCGTCCGCGGTCGGCACCCAGCCGATCGGGGTCTCCGCGGCCGCCGCCTTGCCCTCGATGCGCTCGATGGCCCACGTCAGCACCCGGGAGTTCTCCCCGAAGCCCGGCCACAGGAACTTGCCCGGGCGCGGGTGTCCCGCATCAGACACTGTGTCGGCGCGCCGGAACCAGTTCACGTAGAAGATCTTCGGCAGCTTGGCGGCGTCGGCCCGCTTGCCGGTGTCGATCCAGTGCTTGAAGTAGTCACCCACGTGGTAGCCGATGAACGGCAGCATCGCCATCGGGTCGCGGCGCACGACGCCGACCTTGCCCTTGGCCGCGGCCGTGGTCTCCGACGACAGCGTGGCACCCATGAACGTGCCGTGCTGCCAGTCACGCGACTCCGTGACCAGCGGAATCGTCGTCGCGCGGCGGCCGCCGAAGAAGATCGCCGAGATCGGCACACCCTTCGGGTCGTCCCACTCGGGGGCGAGGATCGGGCACTGCGCCATCGGCGTGCAGTACCGCGAGTTCGGGTGCGCCGAGGGCTCGTCGGAGTTCGGCGTCCAGTCCTGCTTCTTCCAGGACGTCAGGTGCGCGGGCGGCTCACCCATGCCCTCCCACCAGATGTCCCCGTCGTCGGTGAGCGCGACGTTCGTGAACAGGGAGTTCCCGTGTTCGATGGTGCGCATCGCGTTCGGGTTGGTGTGGTAGTCGGTGCCCGGCGCCACGCCGAAGAAGCCGGCCTCGGGGTTCACCGCGTAGAGGCGGCCGTCGCCGCCGAACCGCATCCACGCGATGTCGTCGCCGAGGGTCTCGACCTTCCAGCCCGGGACGGTGGGCTCGAGCATCGCCAGGTTGGTCTTGCCGCAGGCGCTCGGGAACGCGGCCGCGACGTAGTAGACCTTCTGCTCGGGCGAGATCAGCTTCAGGATGAGCATGTGCTCGGCGAGCCAGCCCTCGTCCCGGCCGATCGTCGACGCGATCCGCAGCGAGTAGCACTTCTTGCCGAGCAGGGCGTTGCCGCCGTAACCGGAGCCGTAGCTCCAGATGGCCCGCTCCTCAGGGAAGTGGGTGATGTACTTGGTCTCGTTGCACGGCCACGGCACGTCCTCCTGGCCGGGCTCGAGCGGTGCGCCGACCGAGTGCACCGCGGGCACGAAGTCGCGCTCGTTGCCGTCGTCGTCGACGAACCTCTCCAGCGCCTTCGTACCCATCCGCGTCATGATCTTCATCGAGGTCACGACGTAGGCCGAGTCGGTGATCTCCACGCCGAGCATCGGCTGCTCCGCCGACAGCGGGCCCATGCAGAACGGGATCACGTACATCGTCCGACCACGCATCGACCCCCGGAAGAGGTCGGTCATGATCGTCTTCATCTCGGCGGGTTCCATCCAGTTGTTCGTCGGCCCCGCGTCCGCGGGATCCACGGAACAGATGAAGGTCCGCTCCTCGACCCTGGCGACGTCGTCGGGATCGGAGGCGGCCCAGAACGAGTTCGGCTTCTTCGCCAGGCGCGTGTAGGTGCCGGCCTCGACCAGCTCGTCGGTCAGCCGACTCCACTCCTCGTCGGAGCCGTCGACCCAGACCACCTCGTCCGGCATCGTCAGCTCGGCGACTTCACGAACCCATGACAGAAGCCGCTTGTGGGCCGTCGGTGCGCTGTCCACACCTGGAATTGCCACTGCCGTCATCTCGCTTCGTCTCCTGACTGAACGCCGAAATGCCGCTAGGACCCCGCTGTCCTGTAGTGCGGACATCGGCGTCCTGGATGAAACGGCAAAGCTCCCGTCCGGGAACCGGACGGGTCATGCCGCGTTGGGATGTCAAGAGGTTAACCAGATGAACGGCGGCTAACCGAGTCCTAACGTGTCGGCTCCCTCACAAGACCGATTCTGAAATCGATTCAGCACTCCTTTGCGCGAGTGGGCTCCCACACAGACCCCGAAAAAGATCGATCCCGGTGCGCCGAAACGCACCGGGATCGATCGTTGTGCAGTTGTGCCGCGACTGGTCAGGCGAGGGTCAGCGCTCGGCCCACGCGGAGTCCGACCCGCTGGTGGACGACGAGCCGTCCGACTCGTAGGAGCCGTCGGAGTTGATGTGGCCCTCCTCGGCGACGGTCCACTCGCCGTCACCGGTGTGCTCGGCCACGGTCACGTCGCCGTCGGACTCGATGACGACGGCCTGGTCGGCATCGCCGTCGCCGTCGGTGTCGGTGAACGCGTAGGTCGTGCCGTCGGTGTCGGTCACCACGGCAGTGTCGTTGTCCCCGTCGCCGTCGGTGTCGTAGGTGGCCGGCCCCGCGTCGACGTCCTCACCCGGCATGTCGACGGTGATGCTCTCGCTGTCCGAGGACGAGTCGTCGCCGGAGTCCCTGGTGTCGGTGGTGTCGCTCGAGTCGTCCGAACCGGTGGTGCCGTCGGCGCCGTCGCCCGTGGGGGTCGGCAGGGTCTCGACGTTCTCCTCCTGCCACTCGCCGGTGGTCTCGTCGTACTCGGCGCCGGCGACGATGTTGCCGTCCTCGTCGTACTGCACGGCGACATCGGCGGTGCCGTCGCTGTCCGTGTCCGCGTACGCCACGTAACCGTCTCCGGTCTCGACGACGGCGGTGTCGTTGGCGCCGTCGCGGTCCATGTCGTAGTTCTCTTCGACCTCGTACTCCTCGCCGTCGACCTCGACGGTCAGCTCGTCGTGACCAGCGGTGTCGGTGGTGTCGGTGTCAGTGGTGTCGTCGGCCGAGGTGTCGTCGTCCACGTACACGGGTTGCCCCCTTATTGGAAAGTCTTGATGTGTTGTCGCGCCACTATGACTAACCGTAGGCCCGGTTGGTTCCCGGGCCAACGACAGTCCGCCAACGGCCCCCGACCGGGTCAGGCGCGGTCGCGGACCGACCGGATGCTGGCGAGGAGCTTCTCCGTGCGGTCCCGCCCGGCGGTGACCTCGGCCAGGCGCTTGTTTACCACGCCCAACCGCTTGGCGCGCTCGGAGGCGTCGAGTCGTAACGCCTTGTCCACCTCGCGGAGCTCTTCCTCGATACCCGCGATGCGCTTGCCCAGCGCCTCGTCCAGGGCGAGCGCCAGCTGGGACTCCGCCTCGATGAGCTGCTCGGACACCAGCTGGTCCAAAGTGGACCGCGCGTCGGTGATCGACTCGGACAGCCACTGCTTCATGTGCTGCTTGTCCGCGGTGTGCTTGCGGGTGCGCTGCAGCCACCAGCCCGCGCCGAGGCCGATGATGGCCACCGGCGCCAGCGCGACCAGGCTCGCCCCGACCCCCGCACCCGCGCCGACCGCGCCGAGGCCGGGAAGGAACCGCGCGACCATCGAGCCCGCACCGAGACCACCGGTGGCGCCGGTGAACACCAGCAGCTTGTCCTCGGTGGTGGGCTGGCGCTTCTCCGGCGGGCGCAGCACGACGGGCGGATGCCCGGCGCGGGCGAACTGCGCGCGGATCATCTCGAGCTCCTCGATGGAGAACAGGTCGGCGAGCACGGTCTCGGTCACCCGGTTGAGCCGCGCGCCGACGGACGCGCCGATCCGGCCGGACACCATCTGCATGGCCGCGTCGACCTGGCCGGGGAGGGTGGGCAGCATGTCCCGGTCGGCGGCGTCGATGGCCTGCCGGAACCACGACTGCATGTCGCGCATCTGCCGGGCGACCTCATGGGTGTTCTCCAGGCGGGCGCGCTGGATCTCGCTGCGCATCCGGACCTGCCAGCCCTTGGTGGACGAGCGCCGCTCGCCGGTGAGCTCCTCCTTGCGGCCGCGCAACGACTCGGCCTCCTCCTCGCCGGTGGACAGCGCCCGCCGCTCGGACTCCAGCTTGATGTTGAGCTCGGTGAGCGCGGTGGACAGCGCGCGCATCGTGTTGGCCTCGGACAGCATGACCGACCGGCCGATCAGCAGGTCGGTGAGCGCGGTGCGCAGGGCCTCGACGCCGGACCGCTCCCGCAGCATGGCGGCGGCCTCGGCGTTGGGCGCCTTGTTGGCCATGTCGTACATGCGGGCGGACACCGGGTGGAACGTGGCGCCGGCGAACCGCGGCGAGTGCTCGGCGAGCAGTGCCTGGTCGGCCTCGAGCACCTGGCGCCAGCCGCGGTACTGATCCACTTTGGACAACGCGAAGACCACGGTCTCGACCCGCTCACCCACGTTGGCGAGGAAGTTGAGCTCCCCCAAGGTGAACGGGGCCGAGGCGTCCACGACGAACAGCAGCGCGGTGGCCGACGCGGCGGCCTCGGCGGCGAGCTCGCCGTGCACCGACTCGAGCCCACCCACGCCCGGGGTGTCCACAATGGATAGCTTGGCGAGGAACTCGACCGGGCCGTCGACCTCGACGTAGCGCGGCGGCAGCTCGCCGGCCGGCAGTGGGTGCGACGCGGACACCCACTGGATGAGCTCGCCGAGGTCGACCGGGACCGGCGCGAGCTGGCCGGGGTAGCAGGCGCGGGCCTCCCAGCTCTCCGCGTGGCCGAACACCAGGTAGGTGGCGGTGGCCACGTCGGCGTCCACAGGGGACAGTCCGGACCGGCCCAACAGCGCGTTGACGAGCGAGCTCTTGCCGCGGTTGGTCTCGCCGACGACGACCGCGGACGGCTTGCCCTTGCGCTTGGCCCGGATCTCCTCGACCCACTTGGCCGCGTCCTCGTCGGACTCGCGAACGAGCGCGAGGAGCTTCTCGCGGGCCTGGGCGACCTGCTTGGGCAGCGACAGCTGCTGGGCCGGAGCACTCATTGCGCCGCCTTGCTGTAGACGGTGACGACCGGTACCCGCAGCACCTCGCCGCGATCGGCGAAGCCGACCACCTCCGTCTCGGCGACCAGCCCGTCGAGCGTCTCGTCGGTGGTGGACACCGTGCCGCCGGCTTCGTGGAACGCCGGGTCGAACCGGTTGCCGTCCGGCCGCAGCGCGGAGACGCCGATGCCGGCCAGGCCCTCCTCGATGCGCTCGGCCACGCCCGCGCTGCGGGCCCGGTCGAGCGCGTAGAGGCACAGCTGCACCAGCGTCCGCCGCTCGGAGAGCGCCAGGTCGAGCACGCCCGCACCGGGCGCGGGCTCCGCCGAGGCGTCCGGGTCGGCGACGTCACCGCCGACGTCACCGCCGGCGACCAGGCCGTCCGCGGCGATGCCGGCCTGCGGTCCGACCTGGTTCACCTGGTGTTGGGCCTGGTGCCGGGGTTGGCTCGCCGCCCGGGCCGCCTCGGCGATCACGTGTGCCTTGACCTCGATCGTGGACTCCGCCGAGCCGGCCAAGTCCGGTGCGTCCTCGTCGTCCTTGCCACGCTTGAACCAGGAAGCCATGTCCCCACTCACCCCGCCTGTTCGCGAAGTTGTTGCCAGATAAGGAAGTATGCGCGGTGCACGACGTGCGCGACCCGGCTTTGCGCAGGGGTGGCACCGAACGACGCGAACGAGCGCCACCAGCCGGCTCGCTCGAGTGCGTAGGCGGACAGCTCCTTGTGCGGCCGGCCGCGCAGGCCGAGCTGCTCGCCGATGTCCGCGGTGCTGCCGACCCGCAGCACCTCCTCGGCCAGGTCCTCGGGCATCGCCACCGCGCCGGAGGTGACCAGGGTGAGCGCCTCGAGCAGCCGCAGCTGGTGGGCCTCGGGCTTGGCCAGCAGGACCTCGATGGCGTCGTGCACGCGCTGCCGCTCGCCGGGGTCGCCGGAGGCGTGCGCGAGCGCGGTGACCGACGCGAGCGCGGCGGCCGCCTTGATGCCGTCGGCTCTGGCCCGGAACACCGCGTCCAGCCGGCCCCGCACGCCGGCGAGGCCGGAGGCGTTGAGCAGCGTGCGGCGAAGCGACCCCGCGGTGAGCTCGGGGTCGGCCCGCAGCGCGTCGACCGCGACCCGGATGCCGAAGAGGTCGAGCTTCTCGAGCAGCCGGGTCCTGGTGCCGGTGGGGACCTCGCAGTCCCAGGTGGCGAAGATGTCCGCGGACATCAGCATGGTCTCCCACGTCGCATCGTCCAGTTTGGACAGCGAGCGGAGCCCGTCGGCGTCGGCCGAGGTGAACCCGCCGGACTCGGCGGACTCGGCGAGGAGGCCGATGACCGGGATGACGTCGGCCACTCGTGGCTTGAGCGTCTGGGCCTGCTTCTCGGCGAGCAGGCTCGCGGCCTTCCACACGTCGCCGTCGGAGCCGGTGACCGACTCCGGCGTGATCGTGTCGGCCTTGTTGAGCACCGCGATGGCGTTGACCGGGCCGGCCTCGCGGCTGGCGGTGGCGGCGGTGAACGCGGCGAGTGCCTGCTGGTCGTCGGCGCGCACGCCCTGGGTGACGACGTAGAGCACGGCCTCCGCGCCGGCGACCGCGTTGCGCGAGGTGGGGTCGAGCTCGTCGTCGTCATCGTCGGCGGCGGAGTCGCCGGTCGCGTCGCCGGTCGCGTCGCCGGTCGCGTCGTCGGGCTTGCGGTGCTTGGCGGCGCCGAGCAGCTGCTCGGTGCGCTTGACCGACGCGTCGTCGAGCGAGCCGAGGCCGGGGGTGTCGATGACCGTGAGGTCGCGCAGCACGGCGTTGGTGAGGTATGCCTCCAGGTGCGAGACCTTGTCGAAGTCGACCTCGAGGTCGTTGGGGATCATGCCGCCCGCGTCGAACGGCAGCACCTGCTTCTTGCCGTCGAGGAACACCAGCTCGACCCGGTCGACCGTGCCGTACTGGAACCGGGTGACCAGCCGGGTGCACTCGCCGACGTCGGTGGGCGCGACCCGGCGCCCGATCAGCGCGTTGACCAAGGTCGACTTGCCGGACTTGATCCGGCCGGCGACCGCGACCTGCAGCGGCGCGGACAGCCGGCGCAACACCTCGCGGAACCCCGCGGCGGTGCGCGCGGACACCTGCGGCTGCAGCCGGGTGCACAGGTTGGCCACCGCGGCCGACAACGGACCGGCGAGATGCTGCTGCTCGGTAGCCGTCGTCACGCGTCACTCCCCTCGAATGGCACCGGCCATGCACAACTGATCGTGCCATGACAGGACGACACCCGGGGGGCGGTACTGCACAACGGTGGGGCACCGGTCGGCCAGCGCGGCAAGCGGGTCCCTGGCCGGTGGCGAGGGCGGATGGCCGGCAGCCGGCTGCGCACCGACCCGCACCAGGTGCACGAGCTGGTCGCGGACCCCGCTGCCACGGCGCGACCCCGTTGTCCGGGTCGACGACTTCTCGGCTCCGGGCCGCTCGCCGGAGAGGCCGATCCCGGTCGGGAAGTCGAGCCGGGCGTTGGCCACGAGCCGCGGCACGACGAGGGCGGCCGGCGTCTGGTCGTCCACCGCTGGCAGGACGAGGCACGAGACCGGTGGCCGCACCACGAGCGGCACGGCGGCGATGAGCGCGGGGGGCGAGGTGTGTTCTCCACCCACCGCGAGTCCATAGCCCGGGCGTCAACCCTGCGGCGTAGTGCCCGTGCGACCTGCGCCTGACGCCGATCAAGGGCTCGGCTGCCTACGCTTCGTTCGTGCGTCGGTTCAGCCTGTGGATGAAGGCACACCCCATGGTCGGGGACAGCCTGCTCGCCGGCCTGCTCGCGTTCCTCGACCTGGTGGCCTTCGTGAGCCGGGCCCAGATGGACCCCGCCACCGCGGCCACGCCCTGGTACGTGTCGGTACCGATCATCCTCGGCGTGGTCGTGCCGCTGGTCTTCCGCCGCAAGTACCCGATCCTGGCCGCGTACACCACGATGCTCGTCGGCATCCCCCATTCGGCGCTCGAGCTCGGCGCGGCGAGCCTGCTCTCGGCCTGCATCATGCTGTACACGCTGGTCGCGTACGTGGGCCGCAAGCCCGCCCTGCTCTACGTGCTCGCCAACGCGGCGATCAGCGGCATCCAGATCCCGCTGCAGTTCGAGTCCGTGCAGCAGGGGGCCGTGACGCTCACCGTCGTCGCGCTGATGCTCGCGCTGAGCTGGGCCGTCGGCGAGTTCGTCGGCGCCCGCCGCGCCTACCAGGCGGAGGTGGAGCAACGCCTCGCCCTGCTGGAAGTCGAGCGGGATCACCAGGCGCGGATCGCGGTGGCCGCCGAGCGTGCCCGGATCGCCCGCGAGCTGCACGACGTCGTGGCGCACGCGGTGAGCGTGATCGTGGTGCAGGCCGACGGCGCCGCCTACGCCGTGCGCTCCCAGCCGGAGCTGGCGGAGCGGGCGGTCAAGACGATCTCCTCGACCGGGCGCGAGGCACTGACCGAGCTGCGCCGGCTGCTCGGCGTGCTGCGCAGCGAGGACGCGGGCGGCGAGCTCACCCCGCAGCCGGGCACCCAGTCGCTGTCCGAGCTCGCCGAGCGGGTGCGCGCGGTGGGGCTGCCGGTGCGGCTGGAGATCGTGGGCGACGTCGACGACCTGCCGGCCGGCGTGGGCCTCGGGATCTACCGGATCGTGCAGGAGGCGCTGACGAACTCGATCAAGCACGCCGGCCCCGGCACGAAGGCGGTGGTGCGGGTGGAGCGCACCGGCGACCGGGTGGACCTGGACATCTCCGACGACGGCCGGCAGACCGTGCGCTCGCTCGTCGGGGTGTCCGGCGGCAACGGGCTGATCGGCATGCGGGAGCGGGCGCTGGTTTTCGGTGGCTCGCTCGACGCGGGGCCACGGCCGGGCGGTGGCTGGCAGGTTCGCGCGAGGCTCCCACTGGGGACCGAGTGAGGCGCTACGTTGAGCTACGTGATCAGGGTGGTGCTCGTCGACGACCAGGAGCTCATGCGGGTCGGGTTCCGGATGGTGCTCGGCGCGCAGGAGGACATGGAGATCGTCGGCGAGGCGGGCAACGGCAAGGTGGCCGTCGAGCTCGCCGGCGAGCTGCGCCCCGACGTGGTGCTGATGGACGTGCGGATGCCGGTGCTCGACGGGGTCGAGGCCACCAAGCTGATCACCGCGCAGGGCTTCGCCAAGGTGCTCGTGATGACCACGTTCGACCTGGACGAGTACGCGCTCTCGGCGCTGCGCAACGGGGCGAGCGGGTTCCTCCTCAAGGACACGCCGCCGGTGCAGCTGGTGTCCGCGCTGCGCTCGGTGGCCAGCGGTGACGCGGTCGTGTCACCGAGCGTCACCCGGCGGCTGCTGGACAGGTTCCTCGGCGCCGCGGGCGGCCAGCTGCGGGACGCGTCGGTGCTGGACGCGCTCACCGAGCGGGAACGCGAGGTACTCCTGTTGATCTCGGAAGGTTTGTCCAACACCGAGATCGCGCGCCGGCTCTTCCTGTCCGAGGCGACGGTGAAAACACACGTGGGGCGCGTTTTGTCCAAATTGGACCTGCGGGACCGGGTGCAGGCGGTCGTGCTCGCCTACGAGACGGGCCTCGTCCGGCCCGGCGAGCACTGAGAGTTCACTCAGCTCCGGTACGCGAAACTCCTGGCCGTACGCGCGAACTCCGGTGGGACCCCTACCTGAGGGTGACGTCGAATCAGGGTCAGCTCAGGGTGGTTACCGATCCCGCCACCCTTTTGGTTGATGGACGCTACTCCCAGAAGCTGACCTGAACTGGCGACCACAGGTGGACGTGCGAAAGCCCGTTGTACCGCCATCATTTTCGTCGAGGGAACACAGACATACAGGGAGAGACCATGATTGAGGCAGTAGGCCTCAGCAAGAGGTACGGGAAGACAGTGGCGGTCGACGACCTGTCCTTCACCGTCCAAGCCGGGCGGGTCACCGGCTTCCTCGGCCCCAACGGCGCGGGCAAGTCCACCACGATGCGGATGATCCTCGGCCTGGACGCGCCGACCGCCGGCGGCGTCCGCATCGACGGCAAGCGGTACCGGGAGCTGCACGAGCCGCTGCGCACCGTCGGCGCGCTGCTGGACGCCAAGTGGATGCACCCCAACCGCTCCGCCCGCGCCCACCTGCACTGGCTGGCCAGGTCCAACAAGCTTTCCGTCAAACGGGTCGACGAGGTGCTCGAGACCGTGGGCCTGACCGGGGTCGCGAACCGTCGCGCAGGCGGGTTCTCGCTCGGCATGTCCCAGCGGCTCGGCATCGCCGCCGCGCTGCTCGGTGACCCGCGGGTGCTGCTGTTCGACGAGCCGGTCAACGGCCTGGACCCGGAGGGCATCCTCTGGATCCGCCGGTTCATGCACCGGCTGGCCGACGAGGGCCGGACCGTGTTCGTGTCCAGCCACCTGCTCTCGGAGATGGCGCTGACCGCGCAGGAGCTCGTGGTGATCGGCCGCGGCAAGCTCATCTCGCAGTGCAGCACCGAGGAGTTCGTCGCGCAGGCCACGGAGAACACCGTGCTCGTGCGCAGCCCGCAGCTCGCGCTCATGCGCTCCGCGCTGGGCCAGCAGGGCGTCACCGTCCGGGACGAGGGCGAGAGCCTTGTGGTGTCCGGAATGGGCAGTGCCGACATCGGTGAGCTCGCCGCCGCCAAGGGTGTCGTGCTGCACGAGCTGAGCCCGCAGCGCGGCTCGCTCGAGGAGGCCTTCATCCAGCTCACCGGCGACTCCGTCGAGTACCACGCCGCCATCGAGAACGGCTCCGATCCGGCCGCCGTACCCGCCACCGACCTCATGCCCGCGGGGAAGTGAACCAGATGACTCTGCTCGCAGTCGAACGAATCAAGCTCTTCACCACGCGCTCGCCGCTGTGGTGCACGCTGGCCGCCCTCGCGGTCACCATCGGCTTCGCCGCGCTGATCGCCGGCGTCGACACCGACAACCCGTCCACCATCGCCTCGAGCCAGTTCGGCATGAACTTCGGCCTGATGGTGATCATGGTGATGGCCACGCTGGCGATCACCACCGAGTACCGCTTCGGCACGATCCGGGCGACCTTCCAGGCGATCCCGAACCGGACCGGCGCGCTGCTCGCCAAGACCACGGTCGTGGCGCTGTTCGCCGGCCTGATCGGCGAGCTGGCGGCGTTCGGTTCGGTGGCCATCTCCAAGCTGATCAGCTCCGGTGCCGACCTCGGCATCAACACCGCGTTCGAGTGGCGGGCGACCGCCGGCGTCGGGCTGGTGTACGCGATCTCCGCGGTTATCGCGGTGGCGATCGGCCTCCTGGTCCGGCACTCCGCCGGCGCGGTGTCGCTGACGCTGATCTACGTGCTGCTGGTGGAAAGCCTGGTCGCGCTGATCCCGAGCGTCGGCGACGACATCCAGAAGTGGATGCCGTTCTACGTGGCCAACAAGTTCCTCACCGGCGACCCGGATGTGACCAACCGGCCGATCGGCGAGGGTCCGCCCCTGTCGGACGCGGCGCTGAGCCCGTGGTGGGCGCTGGCCTACTTCGCCGGTGTGGCGGCCGTGCTGCTCGCCATCGCGGTGTTCAGCGCCAACAAGCGGGACGCGTAGGACCGACCGACGCCGCGGACCGCCCGCGTCGCGACACAGGGAAGCGACCGAGCGGTCGCGGTAGCCAGGGGGAAGAGCCCGGGTCACCTTTCGGGGGTGGCCCGGGCTCTGTGCTGTCTTTGAAACACACCAAAAGTCGCGAAGCGGTAACGACTGGACGCCCGCGTCCGATGATCGGTGTGGGCCGGGGCCACGTGTTTTACACCAGACGGCGCGGTAAAGACCACGTTAAGTCCCTGTGACCTCGGCCACAGCTAGCGGACAGAGTGCCTGTTCACAGGGTCATATCGATGGTGAACAATCCGAATCGCGCCTAACTACACAACGTGGGCGCCCTTGGAGGTGGACTTGTGACGGTGGTTGACACCGGCCCGTTTCCCGAAGCCGCCCCGGCGGTTGAGCAACGACGCTCGTCCAACCCACCGTCGATGTCCCAGTCGATACCCGACCCGGCGTCACCACCGCCACCGCCACCACCGCCACGGCCGGCGCCGCTGACGGCCGGCGCCCTTCGGGTGGAGCCGCTGATCGGTCTCGAGTGGTCCCAGGCCATCGAGCAATGGGGCGGCGAGGACGCGACCACGCCCTCCGGCACTCGCCGCTCGTGGCTGCACCGCGCACCGGAGCAGCAGGTGATGGCGCTTTACCAGACGATCCGCCGCAGTGACCCGCACGCGCCCGCGCCGTGGTGGCTGCGCGCGCTCGCCGCCGGCAACCTCGAGACCCGCGCCGAGGGCTTCGCGGTGGAGGACCGGGTGGCCAAGCTGCTCTCCGCCAGACCGGGCTGGGTGTTCGTACCCTGGTCGGTCGACGGCGACTCGGGCTACTGGGAGTACGTGCCGTCCGAGCGCAAGCTCGCCGAGCCCGGTGTGCCCACCACGCTCATGCTCACCGACCGGCATCCCGGCTGGATCGACGTGATCCGTGTGCATGCTCGCGTCACCCCGGACCCGGTGGCCGTGAAAGGGCTCGCCGACCTGCGCTCGAACCTCGCCCACCTGGAGTCGCTGGCCCCCGCCTAGGCTCGCGCGGGTGGAAACGCCCGATCTCACCGGCCGCCGCACGGTCGTCAGCTTCGTCAACCGCGGCGGCCGGATGACCGTCGGTCAGACGCGAGCCTGGGATCGGCGCTGGCCGGCGCTCGGCCGGGAGGTCGCGTCGCTGCCGGCCGGACCGCTGGACCTCTCCGGCTGGTTCGGCCGGGAGGCGTCGGTGCTGCTGGAGATCGGCTCGGGGATGGGTGAGACCACGGCACAGCTCGCGCACGCCGCGCCCGAGCTGAACCACCTCGCCGTCGAGGTCTACCAGCCGGGCCTGGCGCAGCTGATGATGCGCGCGGAGGCCATGGGCATCGACAACCTGCGGCTGCTGCGCGGCGACGCGGTGGTGCTGCTGGAACGGCACGTCGCGGCCGACGCGCTGCACGGCGTGCGAATCTTCTACCCCGACCCGTGGCCGAAGAAGAAGCATCACAAGCGGCGGCTGGTGCAGCCGGAGTTCATGGCGCTCGTCGCGTCCCGGCTCGAGCCCGGCGGCCGGGTCCACCTGGCGACGGACTGGGAGAACTACGCCGAGCAGATGCTCGAGGTGCTCTCGGCCGAGCCGCTGCTGCGCAACGTCCACGACGGTTGGTCCCCGCGGCCGGAGTGGCGGCCGTCGACCAAGTTCGAGAGCCGGGCCGAGGAGGCCGGGCGGATCAGCCGGGACCTCATCTTCGAACGTCGCTGATGTCCGTTTTGTTGCGCTTTTCCTGAACATCTGCCTAGAATTCTGATTGTGCGCCCAGAAAATGAGTCGGACGACCAGCCACGCTCGTTCATCGAGCGGGCCCGCCGGGCGCAGATCGTGCGCGCGGCCGTCGAGACGATCGCCGAGGTCGGCTTCGCGAAGGCCTCGTTCGCGCGGATCGCGGCGCGGGCGGGCATCAGCGCGGGACTGATCTCCTACCACTTCGCGGGCAAGGACGAGCTGATCGGACAGGTCGCCGCGGACATCAAGGAGGCGATGGACCGGGCGATCGGCGAGCGGGCGGCCGGGGCCGGGAGCTACCTGGCGGCCCTGCGTGCGGTGATCGGCGGGTTCGTCCACTACTGCGCCGAACACCGGGCGGAGATGTACGCGCTGCGCGAGATCGCCGCGAACGGTGGGCCGGTGGAGCAGGACGACGCGGTCGGCCAGCTGGCCGGGATGTTGCGGGATGGCCAGGAACACGGCGAGTTCCGCGAGTTCTCGCCGCGGCTGATGGCGCTGACGCTGAACGCGGCGCTCGAGGCGGTGCCGCGGGAGCTCTACTCGCGCGCCGACACGGACGCCGCCGCGTACGCGGACGAGCTGGCCTCGACGTTCGAACGGGCGGTGCGACGTGAGGGACTGAGGAGACGTGGATGAGGTGTTACGGCCGCCTCGGCACCGGGTGCAGCGGCGGGCGATCGGCTGGTGGGCGCTGCGTGTGTTGGCGGGAACGGTAGTCGCTGGAGGGGTTCTCGGCCTGGCGTACCTGCTGGTCACGCCGTGGCGATCGGGGCTCGGCATCGTGCTGGTGGTCGTCGTCGGGTCGGGTGTCGTGCTTCTCGTGGTGGCGCCCGCGTGGCGGTACGCGGTGCACCGGTGGGAGGTCACCGAGGACGCGGTGTACGTGCGGAGCGGGTGGGTCGTGCGGGAGTGGCGGATCGCGCCGATCTCGCGGGTGCAGACGGTGGACACGGTGCGCGGACCGCTGCAGCAGGCGCTGGGCCTCGCGACAGTCACGGTGACGACGGCGTCGGCGCGCGGGCCGATCGCTCTCGTCGGGCTGGACCACCGCACGGCGGCGACCGTGGCGCGCGAGCTGGCGGAGATCACCCAGGCGACGCCGGGCGACGCGACATGACCGGCTGGGAGCGGCTCGACGCCCGGGTGATCCGGGTCGATCTCGGCCGCATGCTGGTGTCGCTGGTCCCGATGGCGGTGATCGCGCTGGTGTTCGGCGGCGCGCTGGACGGCTCGGTGCTGTGGCCCGCCGCGATCATCGCGGTGACCGGCGTCGGCGCGGCCCTGGCCGACCTGCTGCGCTGGGCGAGGACGAGGTACCGGATCACCGACGAACGGGTGGAGTGCCGAACGGGACTGGTGGTGCGCGGCCACCGGTCGATCCGCCGGGACCGGATCCGCAGCGTCGACACGACCGCGAAGCTGCGCCACCGCCTGGCGGGGCTCCGGGTGGTGGCCATCCGGGCAGGCGACCGCACCGCGACGGGCGAGACCGCGCCGCTGCGCCTCGACGCCGTGTCCCGTGCGACGGCGGAACGCCTCCAGGCCGAGCTGCCCGCAGGCCGAGCCGTCGCACCAGAACCGGCGGCCCCGGCCGCCACCGGGTCCGCGATCGCCCACTTCCGGTGGCAGTGGGTGCCCTACAACGCGTTCACCGTCTGGGCCTTCCTCACCGGTGCCGGACTGGCCTGGGGCGCGTACTGGCTCGGCAAGCCCGTCGGCGTCGATCTCCTCGCCCTCGCCGCCGGGACCGCCGACTGGAGTGCGCTCGGGCTCGGCTGGACCATCGCCGCCGCCGTGCTGGCCGCGGGCGTGGTCGGCGTCGTCGGTGTCGGGGTCGCGTTCGTCGGGCAGTACTGGGGGTTCCGGCTGAGCAGGGTCCGGCTGGCCAGCGGCACCGTGCTGCGGACCAGCCACGGGCTGCTGCGCACCCGGCAGGTCGACCGGGACGAGGCCCGGCTGCGCGGCGTCGAGATCCGCGAGCCGCTGCCCTGGCGGTGGGCGCGCGGCGCGGACGTCACCGTCGTGTCCACCGGGCTGTCCGCCGGCGGGCTCTCCTCGGCCGGCGGCAGCGCGATCCTGCCACGGGTGCCGCTCGCCGACGCACGCCGCGCCACCTCCGCCGTACTGGGTGACGAACGGCCGCTGGCCACGCCGCTCACCACGCACCCGAGGGCGGCGCTGCGGCGCAGGCTCGGCCGGGCCGTTCTGGTCGGCGTCGCGGCCGGCGCGGTCGGGGTGGTCGTCGACCTGCCGTGGCTCTGGGTGGTGCTGCCGGTCGCGGTCGGGCTCGCCGTGCTGGCGTACCGGGCGCTGGGGCACGCGCTCGTCGGCCCGCACCTGGTGACCAGGCACGGGGTGAACCGGTCGACCGTCGTGCTGCGGCGGGACGCGGTGATCGGGTGGACGTTCCGGCAGTCGGTCCTGCAGCGGCGGCTCGGACTGGTGACGGTGAAGGCGACCACGGCGGCCGGCCGCGGCGGCTATCCGGCGCCCGACGTGCTGGTTCACGACGCCGGCACGCTCGCCGACGACGCCGTACCCGGCCTGATCAGTCGGCACCTGGGCGAAATGCCCGAACTTCGCTCAACCGTGGGTAACGCCGAGCCACCACACGCCACACGACCAGGTAATTGAGGGCGCCCCTAGCGGGGCCGATACCCACAGATGTGACCGCACTGCGCGACGAGGCCATTCCGTCCTTCCGACCTCTCGCCGCCGCCGGGCGACCCGGGGCGGGCGACCCGAGGCACGTCGTGCCCCGCAAGCGGTCCACCTACACCGACGCAGAGGAGTTCCTGCACGCGTTCCACCGCGCGCGCCCGAAGGCCGGCCAGGTCGAGGCTCGCCTGGCCAAGGTGCGCGCGGAGATCGCCGCCACCGGCACCTACCGGCACAAGCCCGCCGAGCTGGCATTCGGCGCCAGGCTCGCGCTGCGGGACAGCGGATGGTGCCCGGCCGACGTGCCGTGGCGCGGTCTGCTCGTCCGCGACCTGCGGGAGATCCGGGACAGCGCCGAGGTCGCCGCGCAGTGCGTGCAGCACCTCCGCGCGGCGACCAACGGCGGCCGGGTCCGGCCGATGGTCAGCGTGTTCGCGCCGGACACGCCGTGGCGGCCGGGCCCGCGGATCCGCAACGACCAGCTGGTGCGCTACGCGGGCTACGCCGAGCAGGGCCGCACGCTGGGCGACCGGCGCTACGTCGACTTCACCACCGCGGTGTGCCGGCTGGGCTGGCGGCCACCCACCGGGCGCAGCGCGTTCGACAAGCTGCCGCTGGTGGTGCAGACCGCGCACGAAGGCGTATCGCTGTTCCCGCTGCCGCGCGACGTGGTGCGCGAGGTGCCGTTGGAGCATCCTGAGCTGCTCTGGTTCGTGGGCCTCGGGCTGCGCTGGCACGCGGTGCCGGTGATCAGCAACATGCGCCTGGTCATCGGCGGCATCACCTACCCGGCCGCGCCGTACAACGGCGTGTACATCTGCCAGGCCATCGGCGAGGACGTCCTGGCCGACGACGGGGCATACGGCCTGGTCCGGCACATCGCCGAGCGGCTGGGCCTGGACGTGTCGTCGGAGCGGACGCTGTGGCGGGACCGGGCCGTCGTCGAGCTCAACCGTGCGGTGGTGCACTCGTTCGACGCGGCAGGCGTCACCATCGAGCACTCGGTCGACGGGTTCCTGCCGGCCGACGGCGCTCCGAACCGGCCCGCGTTCACGCCCTGGGAGGACGAGTCGTCGCGCTGAGTCGCCTGGCAGGATCGCGCGCATGCGTTCTCCGGTTCGGCTGCATGCCCCGATCGTGTTGCCCTGTGACCCCAGCTGCTCGGTCCTGCGGGACGCCGTCGTCGACGTGGCCGCCGACGGCCGGATCGGCCACTGCGGCCCGCTAGCCGACGCGCCGCCGACCGACGCGCCGACCCGGTCGCTGCCGGGGATCCTGCTGCCCGGTCTGATCAACATGCACGCGCACAGCCCGATGACCGTGCTGCGCGGGATGGGCGGTGACCTGCCGCTGCTGCGTTGGCTGCGGGAGATCATCTGGCCGGCGGAAGCCCGGCTGACGCCGTCGGACATCGAGGCGGGCATGCTGCTGGGCTCGGTGGAGATGCTCCGCGGCGGCATCACGACCAGCGTCGAGCAGTACTTCCAGACCGAGCACGTGGTGCGTGCGCTGTCGGCCACCGGCCAGCGGGCGGTCCTGGGGCCCGCGATCGTGGACACCCCCGGCTACAACTGGCGCGCGCAGCTGGACGAGATCAGCGCCCGCATCGACGTCGACGGCCGGTTCACCGGTCCGGACGGCCGGATCGAGATCGGTTACGGGCCGCATTCGGCATACACACTGCCGCCGGAGGCGCTGACGCTGGTCGGCGAGGCGGCGCGGGCGCGGGGCGCGTTGGTGTTGGTCCACGTCGCGGAGTCGGCGGAGGAGGACGCGGTGCAGCGTCAGCGGTACGGGTCGGTGCCGCGGATGCTGGGTGAGGTGGGCCTGTACGGCGGCCGGGTGCTGGCCGCGCACTCGGTACATCTGTCCGATGAGGACATCGCGGTGTTCGCGGCGAACGGGGTCGGGGTGGCGCACTGCCCCGGTTCGAACGCGAAGCTCGCCTCGGGTATCGCGCGGGTGACGGCCATGCGGGCGGCGGGGGTGGCGGTCGGCCTGGGCACGGACGGTCCGGCGAGCAACGACGACCTCGACCTGTGGGAGGAGATGCGCCTGGCGGCCATGTTCGCCCGACTGTCCGCAATGGACTCCGCGGTGCTGGTGGCCGCGGATGCGTTGCTGCTGGCCACCCGCGGTGGTGCCGACGCGCTGGGTCGCGACGACATCGGCGCGCTGGAGGCCGGCCGCTGGGCGGACATCGTGCACGTGGGCGTGGACGACCCGGCGTTCTCCGCGGGCCTGGACGTGGGCGACGAGCACCTGCTGGCGAACCTGGTGTGGGCGGCGGGCACCCGGCTGGTGCGGGACGTGTGGGTGGCGGGCGACCAGGTGATCGCCGACCGCGAACCGACCACTGTGGACCGGCAGAAGGTGCAGGAGGCGGCGGGCGCGGTGACCCGGCGGCTGGCCTCCGGCCCCCGGTGACCACGATACCGCCGGGCACCGACAGTTCCGGACTGAGTTGATCAAGGCTGTGGACAGGTCCGGGCCCGCGGGGCCCCCCGCTTTTCAGTCTACGGAGCGGTACCGACAGGTTTGGGCAGTGCCGGCCGTAGCTGTGGACAACCCCGCTACGGGCGTTGGCGGATCACGATCTCGTGCACGTGCGCGTCCGCGGGGGTGGCGACGGCGGCGGCGATCATCTTCGCCACCGACGCCGGGTCCATGTACCGGTCCGCCTCGAAGTCGCCGCCTTCGAAGGTCCGCACGGCGCGCTGCATGTCGGTCGCCGTTCGTCCGGGGTGGACGGAGGTCACCCGCAGGGTCGGCTCCTCCGCGCGGAGCACGTCCCCGTAGGCGCGGAGGGCGAACTTGCTCGCCGCGTACGCACCCCATCGCGGGTTGGCGCGCAGGCCCGAACCGGAGTTGACCAGCACGACGTGACCCGGTGCGGCACGCAGTGCGGGCAGCAGCATCCGGGTCAGCTCGGCCACCGCGACGACGTTGACCTCGAAGGAGTCGCGCCAGTCGGCGGCCGGCACGTCCGCCAGCGCGCCGAGCCGGACGATGCCCGCCGAATGCACCAGCACGTCCAGGCGATCCACGCCGGCGGCGGCCGCCGACAGGGCGACCGCGTCGGTGAGCTCGACCGGCCACGGGCGGGCGTTCGGCAGGGACGCCGCGACGGCCTCGAGCGCGGCCTCGTCGCGGCCGCCGAGCAGGAGGTCGTGGGTGTCGGCGAGCGCGGTGGCGACGGCGGCGCCGATGCCGCGGGACGCGCCGGTGATCAGGGCGAGCGGCCGGTCGGTCATGGTCGCAACAGTACGGAGCCGCAACGGTACGGAAGGGCCGCGCCCCGGTGGAGCGCGGCCCTTCCGGTCAGCGACGTCTCTCGTACACCGCCACGACCGACGGCTGCGGCTGGCTGTCCCCGCTGTCCGGCCAGTGCGACATCGGGTTGTCCGCGCTCGCGCCGTCCAGCTCGCCAGGGTGCTGCACCGACACCGTCACGAACTCGTCCCGCACCACCGGGCCGCAGGTCTCCGCTCCGTGCGGCACGGTGAGGAACTGCTTGGCGTGCCCGCGTTCCCGGCCCTCGACGGGCACCGCGAACAGGCTGTCGTTCTGGCCGAGCGCGTTGCCGTCGGTCGAGATCCACAGGTTGCCCCCGCTGTCGAACGCGACGTTGTCCGGGCACGAGATCTGGCTGACCTGCGTCTTGTCGTAACCGGCGAAGTACGTGTCCGGCGAGCTCGGGTCACCGCAGACCAGCAGCAGCTGCCAGGAGAACCGGGTCGCCGTGTTGTCCCTGCGCGCCTCCTCCAGCTCCAGCACGTGCCCGTGCCGGTTGGTGACCCTCGGGTTGATCTCGGTCGCGCCCTCCTTGCCGGGGTTGCCACGGTCGGTGTTGTTGGTCAGCGCCGCGTACATCCGGCCCGACCTGAGGCTCGGTTCCACATCCTCCGGCGGTCCATCTTGGTCGCCCCGACGGCGTCCGCGGCCTGCCGGGCGAAGACGTAGACCTCCTCCGCCGTGAAGCCGTCCACATAGGACTTGTCGTTGCGGGCCAGCGGGACCCACTCGCCGCTGCCGTCGAACTCGCCGTCGGTGGGCAGGGTGCCCGAGCCGTCGATCTCCGAGGCCGGGCTGTCGCCGCGGAACTTGGCCACGTACAGCGTGCCGAAGTCGAGCGGCGTCTGGTTGTGCTCGCGGGCGTAGCGGCTGTCGCCTTTCTTGACCTTGCCGGCGGAGACGAACTTGTACAGGTACTCGAACCGTTCGTCGTCACCCATGTAGGCGACCACCCGGCCGCCCTTGGCGACGATGACGTTGGCGCCCTCGTGCTTGAGCCGGCCCAGCGGGTCGGCGACCAGGTCGGCGTTGGCGAGGTACTGGTTGACGTTCTCCTCGCCGGACAGGATCGTGCCCCACGGGGTGATCCCGCCCGCGCAGTTGTTCTGCGTACCGAGCACCCGCCGGCCGGTCGGGTCGGCCGAGGTTCTGAGGTACTTCGAGCCGGCGGCCGGGCCGGTCACCGCGAACGGCGTGGTCAGCGTGATCCGCCGGTTGTAGTACCTGTCCAGCTTGACCTCGAGCCCGCCGCGGCGGGCCTTCTCCACCGCGACCACCGAGAGACCGTGCGCCGCGGCGGTCTGGTGCGCGAAGTCGAACCTCGGCGCGCCGGGCACCACCGGGTCGCTCCAGCGGATCACACTACCTGACCACCGCGCGCGCCAAGGGCGATGTCTTGGTCGTAGCCGCGCGGCGGGACGATCCGGTCCTCGATGTTCGGCGCGACCGGCTCGAAGTCCAGGCCGCTGCCGTGCCCGTTGCCATTGTCGGGCCCGTTGTCGGGCCCGTGGCCGTTGGTCGCCGTGGCGGTACCGGCGCCGACCGTCGCGACACCCGCGCCGGCCTTGAGCATCGGGCGGCGGTTGACGACCTCCTGGACGACGTCGCCGAAGTACTGGTTGTCCGACGTGTTCGGCACGTCGTGCGAGCAAGCGTCGCCGCAGCGGAACACGCCGCCCAGGCGAACACGTGGTTCAGGTGATCGCTTCTTCCACGATCGCGCCGTTCTTGTCCCGCGCCGTGTAGCCGAACCCCTGCGTAGAGCCACCGAACTCGGCGAGGAACGCGACCGCGTGGTCCGTGCGGCCGAGGGTGGAGACGGCCACCTCGGAGCCGTCGCCGCGCCGCGCCGCCAGCGTCGCCACCCGCGGGTCGGCGAGGAACACCAGCCGGTTCGGGAGCGGCCCGGTGTCGTGCGAGGCGTCACCGTTGATCGGCGACCGGCTCTGCACCAGCGAGTCCGCCGGACCCGACGGCCAGGTGGGCACCGGCTCACAGGTGAACGTGGCCCCGTCGAGCGGAGCGCCGTCGGGCACCACCACGGTGCAGTACCGGGTCTCCTGGAGATAGCCGACCGCCTGCCACGGCCCTTCGCTCGTGGTGAACCGGCCGAGCTCGAACGGGCCGGCGACCTGCTCCAGCAGCGACGGCGGCGGGCTCCCGGACGTGGCCGGCCGGGTGCGGTCCGCCGTGGGGTCGTTCTGGTTCAGCGCCACCGGGGTGACCACCGCCGCGACGACGACGGCCGCGGCCGCGGCGACGAGCGCGGGCCGCCGGCGGCGGGCCCGACGGTCGGCACCGAGCCGGCGGTCCAGCTCGGCCCGGGCGTTCTGGCTGCCCGGCACCTCGTCCGCCAGCCCGCCGAGCGCGCCCCGCACCCTGTCCTCGAGCTCGGGCATCAGCGTTCCTCCCGCTCGGGCCACGCCTTGCGCAGGTTCGCGAGTGCGTGGCTGGTGGTGGCCTTCACGGTGCCGACCGCGATGCCGAGGGTCTCGGCGATCGCGTTCTGGTCGAGGTCGAGCCAGTAGCGCAGCACGAGCACCTGGCGCTGCCGCCGCGGCAGGCCGGCGAGCACCTCGCGCAGCCGGTGGTGGTCCTGCCCGGACAGCACCTGCGACTCGGCCGACGCCGCGTCGCGCGGGCGTTCGGCGGGTGCTCGGCGCACGACCCGCAGGTGGCGCAGCCGGGACCGGGACAGGTTGACCACGGTCCGGCGCAGGTACGCCGCCGCCTTCTCCCCGCTCGCAAGCGTTTGCCATCGGCTGTGCAGGCGGACGAACGACTCCTGCGCGATGTTCTCCGGGTCGTCCGCACCCAGCAGATATGCCAGCCGCTTCATGGTCTCGAACGTCTCGTCGAACAGTGAGTCGAACAGTGAGTCGAACGCTGCGTCGACCCCCGCACCGGAGTCGGTGCGGGGTTCGTCAACGCTGTCGGTCGCCGTGTCCACGCTCCCTTGACGCCCGCGACGGCGTCGGGGTTTAGCCGGGTTGGCTCAGAAGCCGATCTCCTCGCGGACGAGGACCACCGTGCCACGGCCGGGCAGGAACTCGCGCTCCATGATGAGCAGCTTGCCGATGAACGACGCCATGCCCTTGGCCCGGTGGCGGTCGTGCTCACGCGGGTAGCTGTAGTCCCGCACCCGGCGCAGCGCGGTGTCCAGGTCCGGCACGACCTTCTGCGCGCCGACCACCCACACTGCCCGCTCCGCGCCGGCCGCGTACGGGCCGAGCTGGCTGCCGCTGGCGGACACGGCCACGAGCACGCCGTCCTCGGTGACCGCGTGCACGCTGCCGACGATGACGTCGGGCGAGGCGCCCATGCTGATCTGCGCCCGGATGTCGGTGGGGTCGACGTCGGAGAGCTCGGTCCGCATCGACCGGAACTCACCCGACTCGTCGATGTCGGCCTGGATGCCGGAGATCCGCAGCGTCTCGCTGGCCGCGGTGAACACCGCCTTGTCCCGCGGGAGGAGGTCGCGCACGAGCGCGCGGGCGTCCGCGACGGTATCGACGACATGGGCGGTGTAGCCGCGTTCGGCCAACCCCTTCGCCGCCCGGCTCAGCTGCTCGCCGGTCGCCGGCACGGCGAACGACTCGTCGACCGGAATTGGCTCGATCACGGTCTCGGCTGTCACCTGTGTCCCCTTCGATGGTGGTTCTGATTGGTAACTGACCCCATCATGAGGAACTATGGAAGGACGCGACAGGAGGCACTTCGGTCTCCCTCGGTGAGGCGGAGGTAACCGTGCAGGTACAGAACGCGGAGTCGGCGAGACTGTGTTTCGCGCGACAGATCCTCGACCGGGTCGGCGACAAGTGGTCGATCGCGGTGATCCACTCGCTCGGCGCCACCACCATGCGGTTCACCGAGCTCAAGCGCGAGATCGAGGGCATCAGCCAGCGCATGCTCACCGCGACGCTGCGCACCCTGGAACGGGACGGGCTCGTGCACCGCACGGTCCACCCGGTGGTGCCACCCCGGGTCGACTACCGGCTCACCGAGCTCGGCCTCACCCTGCTCGACACCGTCTGCGACCTCATGGGCTGGGCCGTCGAGCACGCCGACGACATAGGCGAGGCGCGTGCCGAGTACGACGCGCGCCTCACCGACCAGCAGAGCTCCTAACGCTCCAGCTCGCCCGCGATGAACTTCTCCACCGCGTCGTAGGCCTCGGAGTCGGAGTACTGCTCCGGCGGCGACTTCATGAAGTAGGAGGACGCGGACAGGATGGGCCCGCCGATGCCCCGGTCCAGCGCGATCTTGGCGGCACGCACCGCGTCGATGATCACACCGGCGGAGTTGGGCGAGTCCCACACCTCGAGCTTGTACTCCAGGCTCAGTGGCACGTCGCCGAACGCCTTGCCCTCCAGCCGCACGTAGGCCCACTTGCGGTCGTCCAGCCACGGCACGTGGTCCGAGGGTCCGATGTGGACATCGGCCTTCGCCATCTCGTGCGGGATCTGCGAGGTGACCGACTGCGTCTTGGAGATCTTCTTGGACTGGAGCCGCTTGCGCTCCAGCATGTTCATGAAGTCCATGTTGCCGCCGAAGTTGAGCTGGTAGGTGCGCAGCAGCTCGACCCCTCGGTCCTCGAAGAGCTTGGCGAGCACCCGGTGCGTGATCGTGGCGCCCACCTGGGACTTGATGTCGTCGCCCACGATCGGCACGCCCGCCTCGGTGAACTTGGCCGCCCACTCCGGGTCGGACGCGATGAACACCGGGAGCGCGTTGACGAACGCCACCCCCGCGTCGATCGCGCACTGGGCGTAGAACCGGTCCGCGTCCTCGGATCCGACCGGCAGGTAGGACACCAGCACGTCGGCCTCGGACTCACGCAGTGCCGCCACGACATCGGCCGGCGACTCGTCGGACTCGGTGATGATGTCGCGGTAGAACTCGCCGAGCCCGTCGAACGTGTGCCCCCGCTGCACGGTCACGCCGAGCGGCGGGACGTCGCAGATCTTGATCGTGTTGTTCTCGCTCGCGACGATCGCCTCGGACAGGTCGCGGCCGACCTTCTTGGCGTCCACGTCGAACGCGGCGACGAACTCGACGTCCCGCACGTGGTACCCGCCGAACTGGACGTGCATCAGGCCGGGAACGCGAGAGGTCGGGTCGGCGTCGCGGTAGTAGTGCACGCCCTGCACCAGCGACGCCGCGCAGTTGCCGACGCCGATGATGGCTACCCGGACACTGCGGCGCTGTTCGCCCATGCCGGTTCTCCTTCTCCCTGTGTGTCCGCGGCCGCTCGTGTGCCGCGGAAGTGCCGAGTCGCAGATCCGCGCTGACCTGCCGGCGCCCTGGTCGATTCCTAAGGGCTGCCGTCCTGCCGTTCCTTCTGTTCCCTCTGTTCACTCGCGATCAGCTCGTTGAGCCAGCGAACCTCCCGTTCGCTGTGCTCGAGCCCGAGCCGGTGCAGCTCGCGGGTGTAGCGGTCGATCTGCTCACCCGCCCGTGCCATCGAGGAGCGCAGCCCCTCGCGCCGCTCCTCGACCCGCCGCCTGCGGCCTTCCAGGATGCGCATCCTGACCTCGGCCGGCGTGCGGGAGAAGAACGCCATGTGAACACCGAAACCGTCGTCGTCGTAGGCCTGTGGCCCGGCGTCGGCGAGCATCTCGGCGAACCGCTCCTTGCCCTCCGCGGAGAGCTTGTAGACCCGCTTGGCCCGCTTTCCCCAGCTCCTGGCCCCGCGCTCGTCGACGCTGGGAGGCGGGGTCTCCTCGACGATCAGTCCCGCCTTGAGCAGCCGACGCAGTGTCGGGTACAGCGAGCCGTAGGAGAACGCCCGCAACGTGCCGAGCATGTCGCTCAGCCGTTTGCGCAGCTCGTAGCCGTGCATCGGGACCTCGTGCAACAGCCCGAGGATCGCGAACTCGAGCACAGGCGCCCTTTCTCCGTCCTTGCTGACCTACTCGTTCACTATATCGCGCCGATACATCAGAGTGGGGTAACGAAAGGCGGACGTGGTGTTGATCACGACTCCGATCCGCGACCCGCCGCGAATCCGGCACCGGAATCGGCATGATCGCTGGTCAGATCACGGGAGCGACGCAGAGTGCCTGAACGCCCGCGTGCCGTATGCCAATCAGCGTCTCGACGTGATAACGGTGCCGCGTACGCTGTGGGTCGTGCGAACACAGCGGCAGGTGGTTGACTACGCGCTGCAGCGCAAGGCGCTGCTCGCGGAGGTTCACGCTGGCCGCGTCGGCACCATGGAGGTGTGCGACGCGAACCCTTACCTGCTGCGAGCCGCGAAGTTCCACGGCGCACCGAGCGACGTGACCTGTCCCGTCTGCCGTAAAGAACCCCTGACCAGGGTGTCCTGGGTCTATGGTGACGAGCTCAAGCACGCCTCGGGATCGGCGAGGGCACCGGAGGAACTCGCCAGGATGGCGAACCTCTTCGAGGAGTTCACCGTGTATGTAGTGGAGGTGTGCCGCACCTGTGGGTGGAACCACCTGGTGCAGTCATACGTCCTGGGAACGCGTGGACTCGACACCCGAAAGCCACGCAGAAGGACAGCGGCCGAGTGAGCGATCGGTCGGCCGCGGATGACCACCGCACGGCGCGCCCCGCTTACCGCGCCGCTCTGGGAGGCCCGTAAGTGAACGACCACAGCAGCCACCGGCGACGTGCCAGCCAGTCGCCGGCGTGGCCCACCGGCGACGACCACGACACGCACGCCAAGCGCGAGCAGCCGCAGGAGCGCACCGGGTTCTGGAGCCCGTTGTGGGAGGACGACCATGACGACCGGCCCGCGGGCCGGTCCAACGGGTCCAACGGTCACGGGGCACACCACCCCCGACCGACCGGGTCCAACGGGTCCAACGGGTCCAACGGCCGCGCGTCCCACCAGCTGCCCGACCGTGACGCCAACGGCTCGCACCGCGGCGGCCCGCCGTCCCCCCGGTCGGCGCCACGCCCGGCCGCCGGCCCGGCGTGGCCGAGCGAGGAGCCGCCACCCGGTCCGCAGCGCCCGGGTGGTCCCAATGGTATGAACGGCGCCCGCCCGCCGGCCGGCCCGCCCACCCGCATGGTGCGTCCCGGGCCCGCGGGCCCGCCACGACCCGGCGGCCCTGCTGGTCTCGGCGGCCCTGGCCGCCCCGGTGACATCCCGGACGGCCCCACCGAGATGCTGCCCCCGGTGCATGGTGGTCGCACCGGTCCCGAGCCGGAGCTGCTGACCCACCGCGAGCTCGACTACGACGAGGACCCCTACGACGAGCGGGAGCTCGACCGCGAGCGGGTGCTCACCGACGAGGACGAGGACGGTCCGCTCACCGACGAGCAGCGCCTCAAGCGCCGCAAGAAGATCTGGCGCCGGGTCCGCCGCACGGCCTACGTGTTCATCGCGCTGATGATCATCGGTCCGATGATCGCCTTCTTCGTCGCGTACCAGATGGTCGAGGTGCCCTCCCCGGAGTCGATCAAGGACCAGCAAGGCCAGAGCGTCGTCCTGCAGTACGCGGACAAGTCCGAGATGGCCAAGGTCGCGCCCGACAACGGCCAGAACCGCACCATGGTCAAGTACAAGGACATCCCCGAGACCGTGCTGCACGCGGTGTTCGCGGCCGAGGACGCCGAGTTCATGACCAACCCGGGCTTCGACATCACGGGTGTGATGCGTGCCGGGTGGAACCAGGTCACCGGTGGCGAGGGCGGTGGCTCGACCATCACCCAGCAGTACATCAAGAAGGCTACGGGCAACGAGGAGAAGACCGTCACCCGTAAGGCGCTGGAAGTCGTCCAGGCCTACAAGATGAACAACACGTACAACAAAGAAGACATCATCACGGCCTACCTGAACACCATCTACTTCGGTCGCAGCGCCTACGGCATCTCCGCCGCCGCCAAGGCCTACTACAACAAGGACCTGAAGGACGTCAGCGCCTCCGAGGCCGCCCTGCTCGCCGGCATGATCCAGAACCCGGGCCGGTACGAGGAACAGGCCTACCTGGAGCAGCGCTGGAACTACGTCATGGACCAGATGGTCAACCACGGCTGGTTCCCGGCGGACAAGCGCAAGGCCGAGCCGTTCCCGAAGATGCAGCCGCTGGACAAGGCGCGGCCGAAGGCGCTGACGGGCCCGCGCGCACACATCCAGACAGCGGTCTTCGACGAGGTCGAGCGGGAGGCCGGGATCTCCCGGGAGGAGCTCCACGAGAAGGGCCTGGTCATCCGGACCACCATCGACCCGAAGGCCCAGACGATGGCCGAGAAGGCCGTGCGTGACGTGATGGCGGGCCAGCCCAAGAACATCCTGCCCGCGCTGGTGGCGGTCAACCCGAAGGACGGCTCGGTCGTCGCCTACTACGGCGGTGAGAACGGGATCGGCATCGACTGGGCCGCCCAGCCCCAGGAGCCCGGCTCCTCGTTCAAGCCGTTCGACCTGGTCGCGTTGCTGCAGGAGGGCAAGGGGCTCACGGAGCGCTACGACGGAACCTCCGGCCGCCGGTTCGAGGGCCGCGAGTCCGAGGTGCGCAACTCCGGTGGCGCGTCCTGCGGCAAGGAGTGCACGGTCGCGGAGGCGATGAAGCGGTCGATCAACACCGTGTTCTACGACATCGCGGTCAACACCGTCGGCACCAACCGGGTAGCCGCCGCCGCGAAGGCCGCCGGCATCGAGTCCGACCTGAACGGCCCCAAGAAAGGCCCGGACGCCGCGCCGGACGGCAACATCGCGATCGGCGGTGGCGACACCCGCGTGTCCACGCTGGAGATGGCCTCGGCGTACTCGACGTTCGCCAACGGCGGCACCTACCACGAGTCGCACATGGTCTCGTCGGTCGTCTGGCCGGACGGCAAGACCTACTGGCAGGCGCCCGACACCTCGAAGCCGGCGTTCGACCCCGACGACGGGCAGAACAACCACAAGATCGCCCGCAACGTCACCGAGTCGCTCGAGCCCGTGGTCGACTACTCCCACCTGGAGTGCGCCGACGACCGCGAGTGCGCCGGCAAGACCGGCACCCACCAGCTCGGCCTGACCGAGGACAACGCGAAGGCGTGGATGGTCGGCTACACGCCGCAGATCTCCACGGCGGTGTCGATGGGTGCCGAGGAGAAGAAGAAGCAGATGCCGCTGAAGAATTCCGAAGGCCGGATCGTGTACGGCTCCGGGTTGCCGGGGCAGATCTGGATGAAGTTCATGGACAGCTACCTCAAGGGCAAGCCGGTGGAGACGTTCGGCCGGTTCGACCCGATCGGCGAGGACTTCCACGACGCGGAGACCCAGACGAAGCAGTCCGACGACAAGCCCGACGGCAACCGGGACCAGAACCGGGGCCGCGGGCGCGGCAACGGCGGCGGCGGGAACGGCGGCGGCCAGACGACGACCGACAAGCCCGACACCGGGACCACCGACCCGCCCGACCCGAGTGAGACCGACCCGACGACGAGCGACGAGACCAACCCCTTCCCACCCTTCCCGGGAGTCAACGGGGGAGATGCTCCCTGACGGCTGAGGTAGCTCGCCAGACGGCGTAGGGCGCCCCGTAGCATCGCCCGCGTGCCAGGCGAAACGGAGTCTCCCCGCGATCACGGCGATCGCGGCGACGACCTGAGCGACCTGAACGACGACCCCGCCGGTGAGCGCGCACATGGGCGCGACGGCGGGGTCGTCGGCCGTTCGGCAGGGGTCGGCGAGGTCAGCGACACCGCGACGCTCACCCCCGAACAGCGTGTGGTGCCCACCTGGACCGAGCCGCTCGCGAGCGCCGCGAGCGCGCCCGTCGGCGGACCACTCGGCACGCACGCGGCGGTCGGCCGGCACTGGTTCTGGACGCCGCTGCGCGTCGCTCTCCTGCTCGCGGTGATCGGCCTGGCCATCGGCTGGTTCGGCAAGGCGGCGTGCGTCCAGCAGTACTACAACGAGGACCAGAAGCAGCTGGAGCTCGACTGGCGGTCGAACCGGCCGTTCGCCGCGATGTGCTACTCGGACATCATCCCGCTGTACTCGGCGGAGCGGCTGAACGAGGGCGGCTTCCCGTACAAGACCAGCTGGGTCGACGACGAGGGCAAGCCGACCGCGCACGTCCGGTACATGGAGTACCCGGTGCTCACCGGGCTCTTCCAGTGGGTCAACGCGAAGCTCACCGACGGCTGGACGGCGATCGCCGACGCCGGCTGGCTACCGACCGGTCTACCGGTCACGATCTTCTTCGACATCTCCGCCTTCTGGCTCGCGCTGGCCTGGCTGGTGACGATCTGGGCGGTGACGAGAACCGCGCGGCTGCGCCCGTGGGACGCCGCCCTGATCGCGGCGTCGCCACTGTTGATGGTGCACGCGTTCACGAACTTCGACACGCTCGCGACCGCCTTCGCGGCCACCGGCCTGCTCGCCTGGGCACGGAAGAAGCCGGTGCTCGCCGGCGTCCTGCTCGGCCTGGGTGGCGCGGCGAAGCTCTACCCGCTGTTCCTGCTGGGCCCGTTGCTGATCTTGTGCCTGCGCGCGGGGAAGACCCGCGACTGGGCGCGCTGCACGCTGGCCGCGATCCTCGCCTGGGCCGTGGTGAACGCGCCGATCATGATCGTTTACCCGCGCGGATGGTGGGAGTTCTTCCACCGCAACAACCTGCGCGGCGCGGACCCGGACTCGCTGTACAACGTGGTGAGCCAGTTCAGCGGCTGGTCCGGCTTCGACGGTCCGCTCGGTTTCGACCAGACCCCGGTGTGGCTCAACGCCGTGAGCGCGACCCTGTTCCTGCTCTGCTGCGCCGGGATCGCGTTCGTGGCGTTGCACGCCCCCGTGCGGCCGAGGCTGGCGCAGCTGTCGTTCCTCGTGGTGGCCGCGTTCCTGGTGACGAACAAGGTGTGGAGCCCGCAGTACTCGCTGTGGCTGGTGCCGCTGGCGGTGCTGGCCGTACCCCGCTGGCGGATCCTGCTGGCCTGGATGACCGTCGACGCCCTGGTGTGGGCCCCGCGCATGGCGTTCTACCTCGGCGACGAGAAGAAGGGCCTGCCGATCGACTGGTTCCTGTCCTTCGTCGTGCTGCGGGACCTCGCGGTCATCGCCCTGTGCGTCCTGGTGGTCTACGAGATCTACCGCCCGTCCCGCGACCTGGTCCGCCGCGGCGGTGGCGACGCCCCGGTGGACGACCCGGGCGGCGGCGTGCTCGACGGCGCCAAGGACAAGCTCATCCTGCGGGTCGGCCCCCGCCGGGTCGAGAAGCAAGCGGTCGCCGCGCCGAGCTGAACCTCAGGCGCGGCCCGGCGCGGTGGTCGGCTCGGCCGGTGTGCCGGGACCGCCGGCGAGTGGCGGGTCGTCGTCCATCGTGGACCTGGCGACCAGGAACGCGTAGAACAGCCCGACCAGCAGCGCGGCCCGGCCCCAGACCCCGACCATCACGGCCTGCGCGGCCAGGCCGTCGTAGATCCCGCCGTGCTTGCCGTAGAAGATCTCGTAGTACCAGCGAAAGATCCCGATGCCCATCGCGAGATCGGCCAGGAAGTAGGCCACGATCCAGCCCCACCGGATCCGCAGCAGCACGAACATCGGCACGAGCCAGAGCGTGTACTGCGGCGAGTGCACCTTGTGCAGCAACAAAAACCCGCACAGCATCGCCGCCGAGACCGCCAGCCACGGATACGTGCCCTGCCGCTGGTAGCGCACCCAGCCCAGCGCGCACGCGACCACGAACGAGACCAGCATCAGCGTCGGCGAGAGCACGCTGATGAGCTCCTGCACGGACTCGTTGTCCGGGTCGGACTCGGGGCGCAGGCCCCAGAACCAGATGGAGTTGGTCGTGATGTCGGCCTTGCGCAGCATCTGGAACGTGAACGACGCTTTGAGCCCGTCGAACCCGGCGACGGCGAAGGGGATGTTCACCAGCACCGCGGTGCCGAGCGCGGCCGCGCCCACCCGCACCGCGCCGGCCCAGTCCAGCGCCCTGCCCTTGACCCGGCCGGCGAACTCGGCGCCGCCGCGGCCGCCCGTCAACACGTAGAGCATCAGCGGCAGCACGAAGATCGCCGGGTACACCTTGAACGCGAAGCCGAGCCCCAGCAGCACCGCGGAGACCGTTGCCCTGGTCAGTAGCGGCCGATCCGCACCACGCGCGCCCCAGCCGCGGTGCACCACGTAGAACGCGGCCACCGCGCACAGCACGACCGGGAGCTCCCAGTTGTGGAACGCGTACATGACCAGCGGCGGCCCGATCGCCCACAGCAGTGCCCGCCAGCCGGACATCCGGCCCAGCAGCCACGCGGTACACAGCCCGAACGGCGCGAGCACGAGCGCGGACAGCAGCAGGAACTGGGCGTCCGTGTGCGCGAACAGCGCCGAGGCCCAGATGACCACGCCGGTGAGCACGGGGTACTCGACGACCCCGCCGACCGGCTGGCCATCGTCGGTGAGCTTGCCGTCGACGTAAGGGAACACGTGCCGGTCGATGTCCCTGCCGATCCACAGGAACTGGATGTCGGAGTAGCAGACGTCCTGCTTGCTGCGCAGGTCGTAGTCCGGGCCGCTGCGGCCGAGCTCGTTGAACTCCGGACCGGTGCACCTGTCCTTGTTGACGAAGCCGAGGATGAGCGTGCCGCCGCAGAACAGCACCAGCGCGATCAGCGCCAGCGGACCGAGCCGGGACGCGGTGCGGCGGACCCGTCCGCGGGACCGACTGGCCTCGTCCGGGGGGGCGACCTCCTCGGACACGGGATCGTCCGCCTTCCTCTTCGCCGCCGCACCGGCCGGCAGCGCGCTCACCGCCCCGTGGCCTCGCGCAGGAACGCGATGTCCTCCGCCTGGCCCTCGGCCGGGGTCTCCACCACGACCGGCGAGCCCGCCTCCTTGGCCACGGCCGCCAGCAGCTCCGGCTCGATCATGCCAGTCTTGATGTTGGCGTGCCGGTCCCGGGCGGAGTCGAACTCGTCGCGTGAGCTGTTCAGGTGCACCAGGTCGATCCGGCCGGTGATGGCCTTGACCCGGTCGACGATGCCGGACAGCTCCTCGCCCGCGGCGTGCGCGTGGCAGGTGTCGAGGCAGAACCCGGCGCCGAACTCGCCGACCTCGTCCCAGAGCCGGGCCAGCATGTCGAACTTGCGGGCCATCGCGTTGTCGCCGCCCGCAGTGTTCTCGATGAGGACGGGCAGCGGGAACCCGCCGGCCTCGGCCTGCCGCTCGAAGAACTTGCGCCAGTTGACCAGTCCCTGCGCCGGATCCTCGCCCTGGATGACGTGTCCACCGTGCACGATCAGGCCCTTGGCGCCGGTGGCCGCGGCCGACTCGGCGTACTGGGTGACCGTCTTGCGCGACGGGATGCGGATCCGGTTGTTGGTCGAGGCGATGTTGACCGGGTACGGCGAGTGGACGAACACGTCGATGCCGGCCTCGCGCAGGGCGTCGGCCTGCGGGTGCGGCGGCTGCGCCTTCCAACTCTGCGGGGCGCCGAGGAAGAACTGCACGACGTCCGCACCTCGCGCACGCGCGGCGCCGAGCGGGTCGTCGCTGTGGATGTGCGCGCCGATGCTCATGGCCCGCGAGCGTAGTCGGCGGGTCGGACACAAACGGGAGGCGCCCGCCCGCTCTCGACTACTCCGGTCGGCCTACCCCGTGCGGGTCCGGCCGGTCCGCCGATTCGATCCGCCTGGTCACCGTCACCGTCGCAGGTTACGGTCGTTAGACCTGGTAGGTGTTACCGACCAGTACTCCGAGCGGGAGGCGACATGCGAGGGCGCGTGCGAGGTGCCGCGGCCGCGGCCGCTCTCGTCCTGGCCGTGTGTGCCACCGGGCTGGTCTCGGGCGGCACGGCGAGCGCGGCCGAGCCCATCGTGGTCGGCGACTGCTCCACCACTGTCCAGGGCACGCCGGGCCAGCCGCTCGCGCTGAGCCCCTCCGCCGTGCTCGCGCCGGTGCTCAACGTGGTCCGCGCGGTCCCGATCCTCGGCCCCGGCCTGGTCGGCGCGGTCAGCACGCAGGTCTCGAAGATGGGCAACATCCCGCTCGGCACGCTGCCCGCCACCGACACGTCGGTCTCCGGCAGCCAGATCGCCTCGGCCGCGCTGCCGCGGATCCAGGCGGCCATCAAGAGCATCCCGCTCATCGGCGGCGTCCTCGCACAGATCCTCGGCGGCGTCCAGAGCGCCCTGACGTCCGGCTGCGGCATCGTCGTGGACGTCGCGAACACCGTCGCCGCCCCGGTCCAGGACGGCACGGACGCCGTCGCGGACGCCTCCGAGAAGGCCGTCGCCGGCATCATCCCCGGAGGCAGCACCGGGCTCGGCCCGGGCAACCCCGGCGGCGAGACTCCCGGCGGTCAGACCCCCGGCACCGGCGGCGGCCCGAACACCGGCATGCCCGGTCCCAACCAGCCCCCGCTCGGCGGCTACCAGCCCGGTGGCTGGTCGCTGTACGAACCAGGCCTGTGGAACTTCGGCCGCTCGCCGATGGCCGACTACGGCTCGATCCCGTTCGCCCGGCCCGGCCTGTTCGCACCGTCGCCCGGCGTCCGCTACGGCGGCAGCGTGCCCGGCTACACCCCGCAGTTCGGCATCCTCGGCACCGACAACCCCGGCGACGGCGTGCAGGCGGCCGGCCGGGCCGAGGCGCTGACCCCGCCGGAGGGCCAGAAGATCGCCTTCCCGGTGCTGCTGGCGGTGCTCGCGCTGTCCATGGTCACCGCCGCGCTCGTGCGTACCTGGGTGCTGCGCCGCACGCCCGCGGCCGCCCTGTAGCCTGTCTCTCGCAAGACCCCTCCTGCCACGGAGAGTCCGTGGCCGCCGAGTCCACAGGAGGTGAGTGGTCTTCATGCGTCATTACGAGGTAATGGTCATCCTCGACCCCACGCTCGACGAGCGCACAGTCGCTCCGTCCCTCGACACGTTCCTCAACGTCATCCGCACTTCCGGCGGAAACGTGGAGAAGGTCGACGTGTGGGGCAAGCGTCGGTTGTCGTTCGAGATCAACAAGCACACCGAGGGCATCTACGCGGTGCTCGACGTGAACGCGGATCCGGACGCGGTGAAGGAGTTGGACCGCCAGTTGGGACTCCAGGAGTCGGTGCTGCGGACCAAGGTCCTGCGGCGCGACCCCGCAGGAGCCTGAGACCGGGAGGTACAGCTATGGCTGGCGACACCGTCATCACTGTCATCGGCAATCTCACCGCCGACCCCGAGCTGCGGTTCACGCAGTCCGGCGCCGCGGTGGCCAACTTCACCGTCGCTTCGACACCCCGGACATTCGACCGCCAGAGCGGTGAATGGAAGGACGGCGAGGCGCTCTTCATGCGGTGCAACATCTGGCGGCAGTCCGCCGAGAACGTGGCCGAGTCGCTCACCCGCGGCGCCCGCGTGATCGTCAGCGGGCGGCTCAAGCAGCGGTCCTTCGAGACCCGCGAGGGTGAGAAGCGCACCGTCGTGGAGCTCGAGGTCGACGAGATCGGCCCGTCGTTGCGGTACGCCACCGCCAAGGTCAACAAGGTGAGCCGGGGCTCCGGCGGGGGTGGCTTCGGCGGCTCCGGCGGCTCCGGCGGCGGCGCCCCCGCTGATGACCCGTGGGGCTCCGCCCCGCCCGCCGGTTCCGGCGGCGGGTTCAGCGACGAGCCACCGTTCTGACACCGACACGCATCGCTTTCACTGACTACTCGGGAGACCAACCGTGGCCAAGCCACCCATTCGCAAGCCCAAGAAGAAGGTTTGCGTGTTCTGCAAGTCGAAGAAGTCCAAGGGCGAGACCCAGGCGATCGACTACAAGGACACCACGCTGCTCCGGAAGTACATCTCCGACCGCGGCAAGATCCGTGCCCGCCGGGTCACCGGCAACTGCAGCCAGCACCAGCGCGACGTCGCCATCGCGGTGAAGAACGCGCGGGAGATGGCGCTGCTGCCCTACACGTCGACCGCGCGCTGATCAGGAGTCCGCAGATGAAACTCATCCTCACCGCCGACGTGTCCGGCCTCGGTGGGCCGGGCGACATCGTCGAGGTCAAGGACGGCTACGGGCGCAACTACCTGCTGCCCCGGAAGCTGGCGATCGTCGCCACCAAGGGCGCGGAGAAGCAGGTGCAGACCATCCGCCGGGCGCAGACCGCGCGGTCGATCCGGGGTCTGGACCACGCGCAGGAGGTCAAGGCCACCCTGCAGAGCATCGACCCGGTGCCGTTCAGGGCCAAGGCCGCGGCCGGCTCGGGCAAGCTGTTCGGCTCGGTCACCACGGCCGACGTCGTGTCCGCGGTCAAGGCCGCCGGCGGCCCGGTGCTCGACAAGCGCTCCGTGGAGCTGACCGGTCACATCAAGACCGTCGGCAAGCATTCGGTCAGCGTGCGGCTGCACCCGGAGGTCACCGTCGCCTTCAACCTGGACGTCACCGCCGGCTGAGCTGACAGAGAGTAACGATCATCCTCAGCCCCGTGTCGGGCTCACCGAGCGCGACACGGGGCTGATGCTGTCCGGTCGAGTTATCCACATGTGGGTTAACCCGCACGGGGAGCCCGCCGGACGACACGCCGACAAGGCATTTTCACGCGACACGCCGCAGTCGGACCGGTTAGTTTTTCCACAACCTGTACACAAGCCCTGAGCTGCGCGTTTATCGTATGTTGAGAGAGCTGTCCACAAGTTGTCCCCACCTTCTCTCCGCCCTGGGGTTCGTTGCGCGCATGCATCCCCAGGCTGTCCACAGAAGCGTCCCCAGCAGGGTTTGGCATGACTCGATCAAGACCCCTAACCTCTCGCGTGGCTCCTAGCTCTGTGTAGGCGCAGCGCTCCCCGTCACCCCACTCGCGACACGCCGGTGGGCCCGGGGTCCTTGCTGCCATCGCCGCGGGTGCCTAACGTGTAGTATCGAACACCTGTGCGATGTTCTAGGAGGGGTTCTCGGTGGCGCTGACCGATGATCGGCCACCCGCGGCCGCTCCCGCGGGGAGTGGGCTCGACCGGCAGCCGCCGCAGGATCTGGCAGCGGAACAGAGCGTGTTGGGCGGCATGATGCTGTCCAAGGACGCCATCGCCGACGTGGTCGAGGTGCTCCGCCCAGGGGACTTCTACCGGCCGGCGCACCAGATGGTCTACGACTGTGTGCTCGACCTCTACGGCCGAGGCGAGCCGGCCGACGCCGTCACCGTGGCCGCGGAGCTGGAGCGACGCAGCGAGCTGCTCCGCGTCGGCGGGGCGCCGTACCTGCACACGTTGATCGCGACGGTGCCGACGGCGGCGAACGCCGGGTACTACGCGGAGATCGTGGCGGAGAAGGCCATTCTCCGGCGCCTCGTCGAGGCCGGCACCCGGATCGTGCAGCTGGGCTACGCCGGCGCCGAGGGCGCGGACGTCAACGAGGTGGTCGACCGCGCGCAGTCGTCCATCTACGAGGTCACCGAGCGCCGGATGAGCGAGGACTACGTCGCGCTCGAGGAGCTCCTGCAGCCGACCATGGACGAGATCGACGCCATCGCCTCCCGTGGCGGCTCGTCGCTGGGCGTACCAACGGGGTTCGAAGACCTGGACGCGGTCACCAACGGCCTGCACCCCGGCCAGATGATCATCGTGGCCGCCCGGCCCGGCATCGGCAAGTCGACGCTGGGCCTCGACTTCACCCGGTCCTGTTCGGTGAAGCACGGGATGACCAGCGTCATCTTCTCGCTGGAGATGAGCCGCACCGAGATCGTGATGCGCATGCTCTCGGCGGAGGCCAAGATCCGCCTGGCCGACATGCGCGGCGGCCGCATGACCGACGACGACTGGACGAGGCTGGCCCGCCGGATGAGCGAGGTCAGCGAGGCGCCGCTGTTCGTGGACGACTCCCCGAACCTGACGATGATGGAGATCCGCGCGAAGGCACGGCGCCTCAAGCAAAGGCACGACCTCAAGCTCATCGTGGTCGACTACATGCAGCTGATGACGTCCGGCAAGCGGGTGGAGAGTCGCCAGCAGGAGGTCTCGGAGTTCTCGAGGCAGCTGAAGCTGCTGGCCAAGGAGCTGGAAGTGCCCGTCGTGGCGATCAGCCAGCTGAACCGTGGCCCCGAGCAGCGCACGGACAAGCGGCCGATGCTGGCCGACCTGCGTGAGTCCGGCTCCCTGGAGCAGGACGCGGACATCGTGATCCTGATCAACCGCCCGGACGCCTGGGAACGCGACGACCCGAGGGCGGGCGAGGCCGACCTGATCCTGGCCAAGCACCGAGCGGGCCCCACCGCGACGGTGACCGTCGCGCACCAGCTGCACTACTCCCGCTTCGCGGACCTCGCCCAGGGCTGACCCCGCCGCTTTCAGCCATCGCCACGGATGTAAGCGCACCAAATGGCAACGGATTCACCGCTACGGGGGTATGCGGCGCTTGCTCTGTCCATGGTGGACACGAGAGGCTGCACGGACATTCGTCATGAGGTGCGGGGGCACATGCGGATCCGAGGTTGTCGATGACTGTCGCCGTGCCGGTGTGCCGCACCTGGCCGAGGCCTGCTGGGCGGAGTTGGTCGCCGAGCTCGGGGTCGGGTTGCTGCTCATCCATGCGGACGGCGCCGTGCGGGCGACCTCCGAGGCCGCGGCCCAGCTCCTCGGGTGCGATCCCGGAGGTGCGCGGCCGGACGGCTGGCGGCTCCGCGACGATCACGGCGCACCGCTGCCCGAACTCCATGTCCTTGCGGCACAGGCAAGGGACGCGGACACGCCCGCGACCATCCCGGTCGTGGTCACCGCTCGGCACCCGCCGCCACGCAGATTGTGGCTCGAGCTCTACCCGGCAACCCTTCGCGAGGAACGACTTGTGCTCGTCGTGCTGCGGCCGGTGTACACGGATATCTGGCGGGGCAAGGGTTTGCTCGATCCGCTAACCGGGCTCGCCAACCGCGTGCTCTTGTTCGACCGGCTCGACCAGGCGTTGCGCCGAGGCCGGGCGCGGGGGTCCGTCGTCACGTTCGTGCTCGCCGATCTTCGTGGGCTCGCTGCGTTGCCCGTCGAGGACGGGGACCGGTTGCTGCGCACGGTCGCCGAGCGGCTGACCGGCGGGCTGCGTGAGGACCACACCGTCGCCCGGTACGGCGGCGGCGTTCGCCGTCGTGGGGGAGCAGCCGCGGAACGCCGGGGGTGTGCTCGCGGAGCGGGTCTCCCGGCTCGTCGGGCATCCGGTGCGGGTGGGGTGGGCGACCAGCCACGGCGCCGACACCGTGTACGACCTCGTGTGTCAGGCCCAAAGACGGCTCGCATAGCGAAGGGCCCGGGAACCCAACGGCTCCCGGGCCCTTCGTCATGGATCCCGATCAGCCGATCGGGTGGGTGGTGAACAGGTTCGCCAGCGCGGCCCGCGTGTCGGACAGCGACGCGTCGTCCAGGGCGGACGTGGCGTCGACATCGGACAGCGCCGGGGCCTCGACCGGCAGGGTGTTCAGCGACGGGGCCTGCACGGCCGGCACCGCGGTGACATCGCCGACCGCCGGAACGGTGGGCACCACCTGGGTGACGTCGGTCAGGCCGGCCACCTGCGGCGCCGCCGGGAGGGCGGGCATCTGGGTGGTCACGTCGGCGAGGTCACCCACGGCGGGAACCGCCGGCAGCAGGGTGGTCGCGTCGGTGGCGTCGCCCACGGCCGGGAACGACTCCGTGGCACCGGACAGCATGGTCGGCGCACCGGCCAGCTCGTCGCTGATCGGCAGCTCCTCCAGCGGGATCTCGTTCATCGGCACGTCACCGACGGCGGGCAGGCCCACCGGCAGCTCGGACGCCGAACGGGCGTCGCCCAGGCTGAGCGCGCCGGCCGGCACCGCCAGCACGGCGGCGGCCGGGTCGGCGGCCGGGTCGGCGGCACTGAACAGCGTGCCGCTGACCGTCTCGAACGGGATGTCCTGGCGGGACCGCGGCATCGGGTACGGGAGGATGTGGTACTCGTCCGCACCGGTGACCGTGTCGGCGACCTCGGTCACCCGGTCCTGGCCGGGGAGCCCGGTCATGCCGTCCGCGAACCCGGTCAGCACCCCGCTGAACGACCCCGCGAACGGGGTCAGCTCGGCGGCCGGCAGCGCGACGTCACGCGGCATCGAACGCCCCTGCGTCGGCAGGATCGACGGCAGCTCGGTCGGCGAGAGGCCGCCGCTCACCGGCAGGTCCAGCTGCGGCTGGCCCTCGCCGACGGACAGCTCGCTGTCGTTGGCCGACTCGGTGATCGCCTGGGCGAGCACCTCCACCGGCACGTCGTAGACCGGCGCGTTGGCGCCGACCGGCAGCGTGCCGTCGATGCCGGAGAGCGAGCCGAACTCGCCGCTCGTGGTGGACGTGCCACCGACCGAGCCCTCGCTCACGTTGTCGCCGGACGCCACCGACTGGCTCTCCACCGCGGAGACCGCGTCGCCGAACGGCTGCGCGACCGCGCCCGCCGGCACGTCGACCAGGTTTCCGGACAGGAAGCCGGCGTCACCCGCGGTGTCGATGTCACCGCCCGAGGTGGCGTCGCTGTCGTTGTCTGCCACGGACGAGTTGACCCCGCCCACGCCGGACGCGACCGCCGCGAAGCTCTGCGCGACCGGCAGGGCCTGCGGGCTGACGACGTTGCCGGAGATGAGGCCGGCGGTGCCGTCGGTCTCGGTGTCGCCACCCGCGGTGGACTCGGTGTCCGAGGACGCGGCCGAGTCGTTGAGACCCAGCGCCGCGGCGGACTCGCCGAACGCCTGGGCGGCCGAGCCGACCGGGGCCGAAACGACGTTGCCCGAGCCGGCGGAGTTGGCGCCGTCGCTCATGTTGTCGCCACCGGCGGTGGTCTCGGTGTCGGCGATGGCTGCCTGCTGGCCCGCGGCGAGACCGCTGACGCCGGTCCCGAACACCTGGGCCGGGACGGACACCGGAACCGTGCCGATGTTGCCGGAGCCGAGGCCCGCCGTACCGGTGGCCTTGTTGTCGCCGCCGGCCGTGACCACGTTGTCGGTCGCGGCCATGGCCTCGGTGAAGGCCACCGCGCCCGCGCTGTTGCCGAACGCCTGCGCCGCGCCCGCGACCGGAGTGCTCACCAGGTTGGAGGCGAGCAGACCGTTGTCGTCGTCGGTGTTGCTGCCGCCGCCGGTGGTCGTCTCCTTGGTCTCGACGGCCGCGGCCTGGGCGCCACCGGCAGCCGCGCCGGTGTTGCCGAAGCCCTCGACCGGGAGCGAGACGGGCGTGGTGACCGCGTTGCCGCCACCGGCGGAGTCGTCACCGGTGGTACCGGTGTTGCCGCCCGCGGTCGAGGTCACGTCGTTGACGGAGTCGGCCGAGGCGGCACCCGCGCCGGCCGCGGCGTTGGTGAACACCTCCGCCGGGCCGCCGACGGGGGCGGTGGCGGTGGTGCCGGACAGCACGCTGTCGTGGCCACGCGTGTACGAGTCGCCGCCCGCGGTCGAGTCGACCGTGTTGTCGGCCGTGGCCTCGGCGTTGCCCACAGCGGCCGCGGCGTTGCCGAAGCCGTCGGCGGGCAGTGCCACCGGCGCGTGCGCGATCGAGCCGGACGCGACCGAGCCCTCACCGGTGCTGCGGTTGCCGCCGCCCGCGTCGGTCTCGGTGCTGCTGGTGCAGTCCGCGGAGGAGCCGCCGGCCGCCGCACCCGCGTTGCCGCAGAGCAGGACCGGACCGCTGGCCGCGGGCTGCGCGACGTTGCCCGCGAGCAGCGCCGGGTCGCCGTTGGTCTCGATGTAGGTCGGCACGCCGTAGAGGCCGGGCCGCTCCTTGCCCGCCTGGGCGTCCGCGGTGGAGTCGGACTCCGCGTCGGACTTGCCGAGGCCCGCGACCGCGTTCCCGTTGAGCTCGACCGGGGTGGCGACCGGCACGCCCGCGGCGTTGCCCGAGCCCGCGCTGTCCATGCCGGAGGTGAGCACGTAGCCACCCGAGGTCGCCGAGGTCTCCGCCTCGGACATGGCCTCGGACCTGCCGGCGCCGGCGATCGCGTTGCCGGTGACCTGCACCGGGGTGGCACCGTGGCCGGCGACGGCGTTGCCGGCCAGGAAGCCGTTGCTGCCGTCGGTGGTGACGTCGCTCGTCGCGGTCGTCTCGTGCGTCGCGGAGCTCTCCGCGGACGCCTTGCCCAGCGCGGCGATCGCGTTGCCGGTGATCTGGATCGGCGCGGCGTAGTCGAGGTCGACCACGTTGCCGCCGAGGAAGGTGCCCTCGCCGTTGGTCACGACGTTCTCGTGGCCGGCGTCGTACCGCGTGTGGGACTCGTCCTCGACCTCGGCCTTGCCGGCGATCGCGACCGCGTTGCCGGTGATGACCACCGGCACGACCACGTCGCCGTCGACCCGGTTGCCGGCCAGCACGCCCTCGACGTCGGGCAGACCGGGCGTCCGCGGGAGCGCGGGGGTGCTCGGGACGTTCAGGCCCGCCTTGGCGGCGGTGGCCTCGGCCTTGTCCGTGAGCGGTGTGGCCTTGTCCGTGACCCTGTCCGTGACCGGCTGGGCCTGGTCGGTCACCTTGGCGGTGACGCCGTCGACGACGGGCTGGGCCTGGTCGGTGACCTTGCCGGCGACCGGGGCCGCGGCCTGCCGGGCCTTGTCCACCACGGGCGCGACGGCCGGGGCGGCCTTGTCCGCCATCGGCACGGCGCCGGTCAGGTCGGCGACGCTGACCCGGAGGTCCTTGTGGATCGTCGGCACGGCCTTCTGGCCGAACGGCGTGCCGAGCGCGTTGTTGTCGATGTGGACGGGGACGGTGATCGAACCGTCAAGCGGCGATGCCGGCTTGTCCGGGTTGACGTCCTCGTCGGCAGAAGCGATGCCGGTACCCAGCATCAGCAAACCACCAGTGACTAGCGCGGTCTGGAGACCCCGCTTCGCCCAGGTTTGCATCGTGTGATGCTCCTTTCGTATTTCCCTTGGGGGTTTTGGCGGGTGGCCGGACACGGGTCGACGTGGAGACGCGTGTCGGGGCAGACGACCACCCGGGTCGGAGGCGGGCAGGAGCCCGCGGGGGATGGGCGCGGCACCGCACGGCGGTGCACCGGGCACACCGAGCACCTGGGCTCGGGCCGGTCGCGCCGCTTACTCAGTCAGGGCTGACGCCGGGCTGTGCGCCGACGCGCCCGAAAGTGGTGGCCACGGTGGCGGGCACGGTGAGCCCGCGAACCAGCGCGGTCGCGCGGTCCTGCCACGGAAGCGCCGCGAACAGCGACGGGTCGGCCGGGTTGCCGGTGGAGCCGTTGTGGCTCGAGGTCGGCACGGTCGGCAGAGCCGGCAGAGCCGGCGCGAACGGCGTCGGCCAGGTCGGGAGATCCGGGGAGGACGGCGCGCCCGGATCCGGCGAGCCACGCCGGGACATGCCGTCCGAGTGCGCGCGGCCGGTGGCGGTGTGCTCGGCCGTCCGGTCCGGGTCGACGCCGGCGGTGGCGACGGAGCCGGACCCCGCGGCGGCCGGCGAGCTCGCGGGGCTGTCCGACCGGCCGAGGCCGCTGTCGTCGCCCGGCGCCCGCACGTCGCCGCCGATGCCCTCGATGTCGCCGTGGACGCCGCACAGCTTGTCCGCACACTGCGGTAGCTGCTCGACGCGGTCCGAGGCGCGCTCGCCGAACCGGTCGGCCGCCTCGTTGACCTTCTCGCCGAACTCCCCGAGCGGGTTCTTCGGCGGCGGGGTGTCGCGCAGGTTGTCGACGACCGAGTGCACCGCGTCGGAGACGGGCGCGACGACGGTGGTGACGACCGGGATCTCGGGAGCGGTCGGCGCCGTGTCGGCGGACGCCCCCGTGGTCGACAGGCACCAGGCGATGGCGGTTCCGGCGGCTGCGCCGCCGACGACCGTCAACGTGCGTACGACGACGCGCCGCGCGAACGCGGCCGTCTCCCGCACACTGCTGGTCGCCTGGTCCACTCAGAGTCCTTGTCTGGTTCGGAGCTCCGCCTGCGAACGCTTCGCACTCACTCGGTCACGTTTGGTTCCGGCGGGCCGTGCAGCAGGAGGTTTTCACTACGCGGGGCCGCAACGCACGCTCAACGCGGCTGAACCCCCTGATCGTGTGACGAACACAGTGTGTTTCCACAACTCACGAACCGTAGTCACCACAGGCGAGCGGCCATGTCGGCAAAATCCGTCCACAGGCACGAAAATGTGCCGACCGACCGCCGGATCACCTGCCGGACGTCCGAGTCGATCGATACCGTTTCGATGTGACCAGATCTCGTCGCGAGCAGAAGTCCTCGCGCAAGCCCCCGGCCGACGTCACCGAGCTTGTGCCCACAGGGCTTCGGGTCAGCGCGGCGCTGTCCTGGCGGTTCATCGTCGTCATCGCCGCGCTGTACGTCATCGTGTACCTGGCCGGCTACTTCTCGCACCTGATCGTGCCGATCGCGATCGCGTTGCTGCTGGCGGCGTTGATGGCGCCGGGTGTGGATCGCCTGGTGCGGTGGAGAGTTCCGCGCGGCGCGGCGTCGGCGATCGTGATGGTGCTGGGCATCGCGGTGGTCGGCGGGCTCATCACGTTCGTCATCATCACGTTCACCAACGGACTTCCCCAGCTGCAGCAACAGGTGTCCGACTCGCTCGACCAGATCCGTGACTGGCTCACCACCGGGCCGCTGCACCTGCGCACCCAGCAGATCCAGTCGTTCATCAACGACACGGTCGACGCGATCCAGAGCAACCAGGCGGCGATCACCGAGGGCGCGATCACCACCGCCACCACCATCGGCGAGATCCTCACCGGCCTGCTGCTCATCATGTTCGTCCTGATCTTCTTCCTCTACGACGGCCCGGGCATCTGGACCTTCGTCACGCGCGCCGTCCCGCGGCGGGTCCGCGACCGCGTGGACGTGGCCGGCCGCCGCGGGTTCGCCGCGCTGGTCAGCTACGTGCGGGCCACGGCGGCCGTGGCGTTGGTCGACGCGGTCGGCATCGGCGTCGGGCTCGCGATCGTGGGGGTTCCCCTGGTGATCCCGTTGTCCGCGCTGGTGTTCCTGTCCGCGTTCGTGCCGATCATCGGTGCGGTGCTGGCCGGCACGGTCGCCGTCCTGATCGCGCTGGTGGCCAACGGCTTCGTCCAGGCACTGGTCGTGCTGGCCATCGTGATCGGGGTGATGCAGCTGGAGAGCCACGTGCTGCAGCCGTGGCTGCTCGGCCGCGCGGTTCGGCTGCACCCGCTCGCGGTGGTGCTCGCCATCGCGGCCGGGTTGATCGCCGCCGGGATCGCCGGTGCGCTGCTGTCGGTGCCGCTGCTCGCCGTGCTCAACGCCGGCGTCAAGTCGTTGCTGACCGAGGAGGACGGCACCGACCCCGACCAGATCGACGTGCTGCACGCGCAGGAGACCGAGACACCCCAGGTGGAGGAGAAGAAGCCCGGCGACACCAAAGCGACGTGGGAACGACCGTGACCACGGCCGGTGCATGGGCCCGGAAGGACCCGACGACACCGTTGTGGCGCGCGGCGGTGGTGCTGCGCGTGCTCACGCTGCTGTTCGCCGCCGGGGTGGTCCTCGCCTACTACGACGAGTACGCCCGCCCGAGGCTCGGGCTGGTGACGATCGGCGTGATGACGGTGTGGACCGCGGTGATCGCGGTCCGGTACCTGCGGGTGACCGACCGGCTGCTCGGCTTCACCGTGGCCGATCTCGCGGTGAGCTGCGCGCTGATGTGCATGTCGCGGTTGGTGCTCACGCCGGAGCAGCTGCACGTCGACACCGTGCCGCTGGTCACCACGGTGTGGGTCACCGGGGTCGTCGCGGCCGGCGCGGTGTGCGCGGGCCCCACCGTCGGGGCGGTGTTCGGCGCGGTGATCGCCGCGTTCAACTACGGCGTGCGCGGCTACGTCGACATCGACCTCACCCGGGACCTGACGTTGCTGGTGGGGGTCGGTTTCGTGCTCGGCCTGGCGGCAGCCTCGTCACGCCGGTCGGCCGAGCGGCTCGCCACCGCGTTGCGGGCGGAGGCGGCCACCGCCGAGCGGGAGCGGCTCGCCCGGTCCATTCACGACGGCGTGCTGCAGGTCCTGGCCAGGGTGCGCCGGCGTGGCGTGGAGCTGGGTGGGGAGGCCGCGGAGCTCGCGCGGCTGGCCGGCGAGCAGGAGATCGCGCTGCGCACGCTGGTGTCCACCGCGCCGGAGTCGACACGGTCCGCCGAGGACGGGTCGACGGACCTGGGTGCCCGGCTGCGGTTGCTGGCCAGCGGGCAGACACAGGTGTCGGTGCCGGCGACGGCGGTGCGGCTGCCCGCGTCGGTCGCGGCCGAGCTGGAGGCGGTGGTGCGCGAGGCGCTGTCGAACGTCGCCAAGCACGCCGGCGGGGACGCGCGGGCGTGGGTGCTGCTCGAGGACCTGGGCGCCGAGATCATCCTGAGCGTGCGGGACGACGGCGTCGGGTTCGCGCCGGACCGGATCGACGAGGCGGAGAGGGAGGGGCGGATGGGGATCGCGCGCTCGATACGTGGCCGGGTCACCGACCTCGGCGGGAGCGTCACGGTGGACACCGCGCCGGGGGCCGGCGTGGAGTGGGAGCTGCGGGTGCCGCGGCGGGCCGGGGTCCACCGGTGACATCGCCGCCGATCACCGTGATGGTCGTCGACGATCACCCGATGTGGCGCGACGGGGTGGCTCGGGATCTCGCCGAGCGTGGCTTCGAGGTGCGCGCCACCGCGGGCGACGCCGACGCGGCGGTGCGCATCGCGGGCACCGTGCGGCCGGACGTCGTGCTGATGGACCTCAACCTGGGCTCGGTGAACGGAGAGCCGGTGTCCGGGGTGGCGGCCATCCGGGAGATCACCGGCGCGCTCGCCGGCACCCGGGTGCTGGTGCTCTCCGCGTCGGGCGAGCATGCCGACGTGCTGGAGGCGGTGAAGGCGGGCGCCTCGGGGTACCTGATCAAGTCGGCGTCGGTGGCGGAGCTCGCCGAGGCGGTGCGGCAGACCGCGGCCGGTGACGCGGTGTTCACGCCCGGGCTCGCCGGCCTGGTGCTCGGCGAGTACCGCCGGATGGCCGCCGAGTCACCGGCCGGGTTCGACGAGCCGAGCCTGACCCAGCGGGAGACCGAGGTGCTCCGCCTGGTGGCGAAGGGGTTGACCGCACGGCAGATCGCGGGCCGGCTCACGCTCTCGCACCGCACGATCGAGAACCACGTGCAGTCGACGCTGCGCAAGCTGCAGCTGCACAACCGGGTCGAGCTGGCCCGCTACGCCATCGAGCACGGGCTGGACGAACAACCGGATGGCGGGCCGCAATAGGCTGGTCACATGCATGACCCGCGCCTTCTTCTGGACCCCGCCACGGACGCGGCGCGCAAGCTCGCGCGCCGCGGCTACCACCTGGACCTGACCCAGCTGGAGAAGCTGTTCGGTCAGCGCACGGCCACCGTGCAGGCGGCCGACGAGTCCCGCGCGGAGTCCAACCGGGCGGCCAAGGAGGTCGGCGCGGCGGCCAAGCGCGGCGAGGACGCGTCGTCGCTGCGCGAGCACGCGCGCACGCTCAAGACCCGCATCCAGGAGCTCGAGGAGCAGCACCGCCAGCTCGCCGCGGAGCTCGACGAGTTCCTGCTGGGCGTGCCGAACCTGCCCGCCGACGAGCTGCCCGACGGCAACACCGAGGACGACGCCGAGGAGGTCGGCCGCTGGGGCGAAGTGCCGGCGTTCGACTTCGAGCCGGCCGACCATGTCGATCTCGGTGAGCGGCTGGGCATCCTGGAC
>NZ_WHTD01000005.1 GCF_009379765.1 Actinophytocola sp.
CTCGTGACCGCCGAGGACTATCTTGCGGTCCTCGACGGGTTCCCGACCAAGTTCGCGCCCGGCGAGAAGTTCTCGTACTGCAATGGCGGCTACGTCGTGCTCGCGCTGATCGCCGAGCGGGTGAGCGGCACGCCCTACCACCAGCTTGTCGAGGAACACGTCTGCGCGCCCGCAGGAATGCGCGACTCCGCGTTCCTGCGCTCGGACGAGCTGCCGGAGCGGACAGCGATGGGATACCTGTCCATGGACGGCGTCTCCCGGACGAACGTGCTCCACCTTCCGGTCCGAGGCTGCGGGGACGGTGGAATCTCTGCCACAGTGGCGGACTTCACGTCGTTCTGGCCTGCGCTGTTCGGCGGACGAATCGTGTCACCGAAGTGGGTAGCGGAGATGGTGCGGCCGCGCAGCGACGTGCCCGAGGAAGAGATGCGTTACGGCCTCGGTTTCTGGCTCCACGAGTCCGGCGACTCGGTGAGGCTGGTGGGAGGCGACGCCGGCATCTCGTTCATCAGCGTGCAAGATCCGACCTCGAAGCTCACCTACACCGTGATCTCCAACACGTCAGACGGCGCTTGGCCGATCGCCCGCTACCTCAGCGAGCTCTACGCGGCGGGCTGAAGTGCGCTCGGCGTCATGGATCAAGTGTTCCGGGCACCGCCACTCTGATCAGCCCTGCCACGAGAGGTTCCCAGCCGTCAGCGCGATGAAGCGGGTCACCTCAGCGGGCCTACTTTCCCCTAGGTCGCTCGCTCGACCAGGCGAACGTCCGCTGCGAGTGCATGGGCGATGCGCTGGAGCGTGCGAGCTGTCGGGCTCGTAGAACCTCGCTCGATGCGGCTGATGTCACCTTGATCCATGCCGCAGCGTTCAGCAAGCTCGGCCTGCGTGAGGCCATGCCTCTCCCGAAGTTCGATAACCTGAACGGCGACGTCGTACGCCTGCTCGAAGAGCGCACGCTGCTGCCGGGCCTCGGGCGAGAGCCGAGCACGCCGCTCGGCGGTGACTTCGTCATAGCTACGCGCCATCACAGTCCTCCACCTGTGTCATTATGGGGAGTTCCCCATGTCAAGTCAACCTCGTCGCAGTCGTCGTGCGGATGCCGTGCGGCACGTCCTCGAGCACTACGACCGAATCGCCGCGGCCGTCGCCGAACAGCCCGATCGGCTGGTGCTCACCACGGCGAACCGCACCGGGGAAACACGATCACGACGCCGAATGGTGTCGTCCTGATCGACTGGGACACCACACTGATCGCCGCACCCGAGCGGGATCTGTGGGCGCTCGTCGGCGAAGACCCGCGACTATCGATGACTACGCGACAAGAACCGGCGTCCAGCCGCGCGCGAACGCGCTCGAGTTGTACCGGCTGCGCTGGGACCTCACCGAGATCGCGATCTACGTCGGCGACTTCCGGCGCCCGCACCGAGAATCGGCGGACACCCGAGTTGCCTGGTCGGGACTCACGCACTCCCTCGACCCGGCCCGATGGCCAGCAATCCGCTGAACCACCAGTCGGGCCCGTCGACGGCCAGCAGCTAGGGTGCAGGAGTGGCCGACGCACCCCAGGACTCGGGCGCTCCTGAGAGTCGCAGTCCCGGGCGGTACCTGTGGTGGCTGGTCGCCAGACAGCGTCGGCGGGTAGCGGCGGGCGCCCTGCTGGGTAGCGCGTGGATGGTCGGGCTGACGCTACCGCCCTTCCTGCTGGCCCGCGCGATCGACGACGGCCTCGCGCCTGGGGACTCGTCCGCACTGGCGGGCTGGACGGCCGCGCTGCTGGGGATCGGGATCGTGAACGCGTGGCTGGCGATCATGCGGCATCGCACCATGTCGAAGATCCGGATGGAGGCCACCTTCCGCACGGTCGACGTCGTCGTCCAACACTCGGTCCGGCTGGGCGCCGCACTGCGCCGCCAGATCACGGCGGGGGAAATCGTCACGATCGGGATCACTGACGTCCAGCGGATCAGCCAGACGCTGACAATCACCGGCCCGGGGGTCGGCGCGGTCCTAGCGTATGTCCTGGTGGCCGCGCTGTTGCTGTCCGTCTCGCTCGTGCTGGCGGCCGTCGTACTGGTGGGCGTGCCGCTCCTGGCGGTGCTGGTCGGCCCCTTGCTGGGGCGGTTGCACGGCGTGGAGACGACGTACCGGGAGCACCAGGCCGGGCTCGCCACTCGATTGGGCGACATCGTTGGCGGGCTGCGCGTGCTGGGCGGCCTCGGTGGCAAGGACGTCTTCGCCGAGCGGTACCAACGCGGGTCGCAGACGCTGCGGGCGGAGGGCTACCGGGTCGGGGCGGTCACGAGTTGGATCAGCGCCCTCGGCGTCGGGCTGCCGGTGTTATTCCTCGCGGCCGTGACCTGGCTAGCGGCTCGGATGGCCGCACAGGGCGACATCACTGTGGGCGAACTGGTGGCGGTCTACGGCTACGTGGCGGTCCTCGTGGTGCCGGTGTCGTCCTTCATCGAGGGCGGCTACGACCTCAGCCGTGGCCTGGTGTCGGCCCGGCGGGTCGTCCGGCTACTCGCCCTCGAGCCTGACGGCACGCACCGGGAAGCGACGGCGAACGCGCCCGAGGCGCCGTCGGCGTTGCACGATCCGGCCTCCGGTGTACGGGTCGAGCCCGGCACGCTGACCGCACTCGTCAGCGCTCGGACGGCCGAGTTGGCCGCCGTCATCGACCGGCTCGGCGGGTTCGCCGCGTCAGCGGCACGGTGGGGGGACGTGCGCATCGACGACATTTCCACCGAAGCGGTCCGCAACCGCATCCTGGTGGCAGATACCGAGGCCGACCTGTTCACCGGCACGCTGCGCGACGTGGTCGCCGGCCGGCGGGAGCCGGACGACGAGGCCATCACCAGCGCCGTCCACGCAGCCATGGCGGAGGACGTCGTGCTCGGGCTGCCGGACGGACTCGACTCGATCGTCGACGCACAGGGCCGCAACCTCTCCGGCGGGCAGCGCCAGCGCGTCCGCTTCGCCCGCGCGCTGCTGGCCGACCCCGAGGTGCTGCTGGCGGTCGAACCGACATCCTCGCTCGACGCGCACACCGAAGCGGCCGTCGCGGATCGGCTGCGGGCCACTCGATCTAGCCGGACGACGGTCGTGACCACCACCTCACCCCTGCTGCTCCGCCAGGCCGACACCGTGTTCTACCTGGTCGACGGCAAGGTCGACGGCGCCGGAAGTCACCGTGACCTGCTCCGCGATCGGCCCGGCTACCGCTCACTCGTCTCGCGGGGCTCCGATGACTGAGCGCGGGCAGCTGCCGATCGCTGAACCGGCCGAGGTGCGCCGAGCAGCCGTCCGACTGATCCGCCGGGACGGCCGCGTCTTTGCCGCCTTGATCGCGCTGAACGCTCTGGCCGCCGGCGCCGGGCTGATCGGTCCGTGGCTGCTCGGCCGCATCATCGACGAGGTTAGGGCAGGCGGAGGGGTCGATGTCGTCGACCGGTTGGCGCTGGCCATCTTGATCTCGGCCCTGGCCCAGCTCGCCCTGACCCGCTACGCGCGGAATGTCGGTCACCGATTCGGTGAGCGGACGGCGGCACGCGTCCGCGAGCAGTTCGTCGAGCGGGCGCTGGCGCTGCGCAATTCCGTCGTCGAGCGCGCCGGTACCGGTGACCTGACGGCGCGGGGAACCGCCGACGTCGAGCGGGTCGCCGTCACACTGCGCGATGCCGGCCCCGACGTGTTCATCGCCGGAGTCCAGGCGCTCCTGATCGTCGGCGCGATCTTCGTCCTGGACCCCGTATTGGGCGCGTGCGGACTGGTGGGCCTCGTCGGCATCGGGTTCGCCTTCCGCTGGTACCTGCGCCGCGCGCGCACTGCTTACCTCGCCGCCGAAGCGGCAACCTCGGCACTCGCCGAGCAGGTCGCCGCCACGGCGGCAGGGGCGCGGACGGTCGAGGCGTTCGGACTGCAGCGGCGCCGCATCGCGGAGTGCCGGCAGGCGATCGAGCGATCCCGCCGCACCCGGCTACGGACGCTGTTCCTGCGCAGCGTGCTCTTCCCGGCCGTCGACGTCTGGTACGTCATCCCCGTAGTCGGTGTGCTGCTCATCGGCGGAGTGCTGCTCGACCAGGGCGCGGTAAGCCTGGGCACGGTGGTCACGGCGGCCCTGTATCTGCGCCAGCTGTCGCAGCCGCTGGACACGATCCTGCTGTGGATCGAGCAGCTACAGAGCAGCGGAGCCTCGTTCGCCCGCGTGGAAGGTTTGGCGCAGGTAGTGCAAACGGCACCGGCCGCACGTTCGGGTCACGCACCTGACGACGGCCGGATCGTCGTCGCCGGCACGCGGTTCGCGTACGACGGCGGACCGGACGTCCTGCGCGGAATCGACCTGGCGGTCCGGCCGGGCGAACGGCTGGCCGTCGTCGGACCGTCCGGCGCCGGCAAGACCACCTTGAGCCGGCTGATCGCGGGCATCGACGAGCCACGCACCGGCACGGTGACGGTCGGTGGGGTGCCGGTCGCCGAGCTGGCACCCGAGCAGCTGCGGCGGCACGTCGTCCTGGTCACTCAGGAGCACCACGTGTTCCTCGGCACCGTCCGGGACAACCTGCTGATCGCCGCGCCGGCAGCCGACGACGAAATACGGGCCGCTCTCACCGCCGTCGAGGCCGACTGGTTCCACGAGCTGCCGCACGGCCTGGACACCGAACTGGGCGACGGGGCGCTGTCCTTGGACGGTGCACAGGCTCAGCAGCTGGCGTTGGCTCGCGTCGTGCTGGCCGATCCGCACACGGTGATCCTCGACGAGGCCACCGCCCTACTCGATCCGCAGACCGCGCGCCATACCGAGCGTGCGCTAGCCGCCATTCTCGACGGACGGACGGTGATCGCCATCGCGCACCGGCTGCACACCGCCGAGGACGCCGACCGCGTCGCGGTGATGGAGGACGGCCGGCTCAGCGAGCTCGGAACCCACGATGAACTACTCGCTGCGGACGGCGCTTACGCCGCATTGTGGCGCTCCTGGCACGGTTCCGGCGTGTAGAAACAGTACTTTTTTGGTACTGTTCCTGCATGCCTGGGAAGTACTGGGACGCAGTGATGGACGTAGCTGTCGAGCAGGGCGGCTACGTCACACCAGCGCTTGTACCGACAGTGCCGGCAGTCGAGCTGCGCAAGATGGTGTCCCGCGGGACTCTCGAGCAGGCAGCCCACGGCGTCTACCGAGTGCCGGTCCTGCCGCGTGAGCGATTTGACGAGTTCATCTTGGCCCGCCTGTGGGCGCGCGGTCGAGGAGTCATCTCACATGACTCCGCACTCCTCGTGCACGACCTGTGCGATATCAATCCCACGCGCGTCCACATCACGATCCCTAAGTCCTATCGGATCAGCCGAGCTGGCGGGGATCTCTACAAGATTCATCGCGCCGACCTTGCCGTGACCGAGGTACTACCAATCGACGCTGTCGTGGCGACAACAATTCACCGGACATTGTCGGACTCGATCGGTACAGTGCCCACGTCCTTAGCTCGGCAAGCGATCCACACTGCTGCCGAGCGCGGGGCAATCCCGGGCCGAGAACGCGACAGGCTGCTCGGCCAGCTGACCAGGGGAGCACGAAGTGAACCGCCCGACAGGCGCCAAGTAGTTCCAACGCTTGCTGCAGCGCCACGCCGCTGAGATCGGACAACTCCCCCAGCGGGTGCTACACCTTGTTCGGGTTGGCGTGATGTGCGCGATGCTGGACGCCGTCCGCCACGACGACGGCGGGCATTTGTTCATTGTCAAGGGTGGTACAGCGATGCAGCTGCGCCTGGGCATCCGTGCACGTGCCACAACCGACCTCGATGTGATCTTCCGGGGCAGGATGAATGCTTGGCTGGAGCGATTTGATGATGCGACTGCCAGTCACGCCTGGCACGGATTCACCGTCGAGCGCAAGGCCCCACCAACCGAGATCGATGTTCCCGGACTCGGCTACCAGCCTTGGCGGGTCGCGTTGCAGATCCGCTACGAAGGCCGCGACTTCGGATCGACCAGTCTCGAGGTCGCAATCGACGAACCCACTGGCGCACACCATGAGCTTGTGGAGCCGGAAGGGATCGTGCTTGCCAAGTTCGCCATCGACCCGCCTCGCTTGGTGCCCTGCCTCGACGCTCCCTATCAGATCGCACAGAAGCTGCACGCATGCACCGAGCCGCTTCCTGATGGCAATGATCGGGTTCGCGACCTGATCGACATCTGGCTCCTTGAGGGTCTTCTCACGTCTGAAGATCTACCGGTCGTTCGCGCCGCGGCCCTCGACACATTCGCGCGACGCGCCAAACATGCCTGGCCGCCGAGCGTGACACCGTCGCACTCGTGGGCGCGCGACTACCCGCTGCTCGTACGCGAACACCCGGACGCGCCTGCAGATCTCGGGGACGCCGTTGACTACCTCGTGGATCTCATCGACCGGATAAACCAAGCCGACCCGGTCAACCGGCGAGCGTCATGAGCGCGGATTCGGGGGTCGTCGCCCGTCTCGCTCAGTCAGGTGACCCGCGAGCTCGTTACGGAGTACGTGCCGATGCTGACGGTGCTAGGCGTGGTCGGCCGACTCCGTGCCCTGGTCGAAGACATGGATGGTGTTGCCCGCCGGGTCGGTGAACGCGGCCGAGCGACCGTCCGGCACGGCGATGACCTCGCCCACCCAGGTGAAGTCGGGATGCTCCTTGACGAAGGCGTCGACGTCAGGAACCTCGCAGAACATGCCGGACTTCCACCTCGGATGGTCATCGGGCGGGACGTCGAGCATGAGCTGAATGGGGGATCCCGGAAGGTCGAAGGCGACCGTCGAGTCGCCTTCCCGCCATGATTCGGCCAGGCCCAACTCGTCCCGATAGAACGCGAGCGCGGCTGGAAGGTCGTCGACTGCCTGGTACATGAACATTAGCTTCATGGTTCGACCATAATTGGATTACGGAATCCCGTCAATCAGTTACGCTGGCAGGATGCGGCAGTGGGTCCCGGTTCCCGGCTCGACCAAAGCACGGCTGATCGAAGCAGCGTTGCACCATTTCGAGCAGTCCGGGTACGACGCGTGCAACGTTGCGGACCTGGCCGCCAAGGCCGGCGTGACCACGGGGTCGCTTTATCACCACTTCGGCTCCAAGCTCGGGCTCTACACCGTTGCCCGCGACGACGTCGAGAAACGGATCACCGATCGCATGGAAGGCGCCGCGGCGACCACCGGCGGCGACGGAGCAGCGGCCGTACACGCGGCGTTGCTGGTCGCGTACGGGGCCGCGGTCCGGTTCAACGCGTGCCGACTGTTGGGCGAGCCGCCTCCAGTTGACGGCATTGACCCGGTCGCGGACACGGTACGTTCCTTGCTGCCCGAACGACTCGCCGTGGCCCCAGCTGTCCTTGCCGCGGCGTGGCGCGCCGCGCTGCTGAGCGTGGCGGACGGCGCCACGAACGAGTCGGCGCTGGCGGCGCTGCAGTTTCTGCTGGGTGGGGTCAGTTCGCCTGTCGACCCAACCAGTTCTGCGGTGACGACGCGCCCGCGGCTCGCTGGTAAGGACCCGGTGACCTAGGCCGGCGCGAGCGGGACCGGCGGCTGCATGCCGAGTCGATCGTGTGACTCAGTCGACGCAGGCCACGCTCTGCGCCCTGATGCCGCCGAGGCGACCCTCGGCGATTCCGCTGACCCGCACCCGCTCCCTGCAGGTTCTCCAGCTCGCTGGTCAGCTCGGCAACCACGAACTCCGCCTCGAAAGCGCCGGAGTCTGCCGAGGCGACCCCACGAACTCTGCGGCGCTGGTCCGGTCAGCCGGTGGTGTGTGTTGGGACGCTGGGCACCTGCGTGCAGCCGTGCACGCAAATGAGAGGTGTTCTCGTTTGCACGCGTAGGTGCGTGCAGGTCCCCAGCGTCCCAACACACCCTTGACCGGGCGCCCTATGCGTGGATTTGCCGGACGCCATCGAATCCGCCGGGCTAGAAGGCGCCGTACGTCTCCGAGGCCACCGTGAAGGTGCACGTCGGCCGCATCCTGGCCAAGCTCGGCCTCCGCGACCGGGCGCAGGTGGTCGTCTTTGCCTACGAGAACGGCGTCATCCGCCCCGGTGAGGACTAGCCATCTTTCGTCACATCGAGTCGCAGGCGAACTCTGCGAAGGTGCGCGGCTGACGGCCGATCACATCCGCAAAGTCGGTGGTGGTGAGGTCGCCCCACCCGGCCGAGAAAGCCGCCGCGTACTCCGCACCCATGGATGCGAGCCACTCGTCCAGCCCGCCCTGCACCATCGCTTCGTAAGCCTGCTCAGGCGTGAGCGGATGATAGGTCGCGCCCACCTCCGCCGCGGCGTCGTGGAGCGAGATGCTGGCGGGCCCGGTCAGGGTGTAGGTCCGCCCGGCGTGCGGAGCGGGATCGGCCAGGACGTGTGCGGCGAACTCGGCGATGTCGCCCACGTCGATCAACCCCACCCGGGCATCGCCGTTCGCGCCATAAAGGACGCCGTCGTTGACGGCGCCGATCATGTTCTGCATGAATGACGCGGGCTTGATGATCGTCCAGTCGATGCCGGACCCGGCGAGCTCTGCATCGGACAATGCATGGAGGCGCCCGTTGCGCGTTGGCGCGTCGTAGGCGGCGCCGATGGCAGACATGCGGACGACGTGCTCCACCCTGGCCTGCTTGGCGGCCCAGACGGCGTTCATACTCTGGTGGGGCGCTTGAGGTCCCATCGCGGTCAGCAGCCAGAGCACGTCCACGCCTTCGAACGCGGACGTCAGAGATGCGGGGTCGTCCAGATCGCCTATCGCGACCGGCACGCCCTCAGGAGCTTTGGCCGGGTCACGCACCAGGGCGCGGACGTCCTGGGAATCGAGGGACCGCAGCAGAGTGCTGGAAACGTTGCCGTTGGCACCGGTGATCAAGATAGTCATGAGAGAGCTCCTTCCGAAGAGCTGATCAGTGAGTCGATGTCCAGCCGCTCATCGTCGGGTAGCTGGACATTTGTGCGTCGACGAGCTCTCGCGGTTGGCTCGGTCCGCATGTCCAGCCGAGCGTTGACGAGGATCAGCACCACGACCGCTCCGACGGCGAGGATGCCGGCGGCCCAGGCAGTAGCCACGGTGTAGCCATGGACCACTCCGGCCAGCTCCGTCCCGTGGCTCTGCGGGTGCGCGGCCAGATACGCGGCGGTGCTGGTGGCCGCGAGGGTGTTCAGCACGGCAACACCTACCGATGCCCCGACCTGCTCGGAGGCATTGAAGACCGCACTGGCGACCCCGGTTTCGCGCTCGGCGACGCCGAAGGTGGCCAGGTTCGCCGCGACTGGCGACATCGTCCCAAGTCCGAGGCCGACCAGTACCAGCGCGGGCAGCACATCGCCGGTGTAGCCGCTGTCGATGCCGAGCTGGGTCAGCCAGTCCATGCCGGCGGCCGCGAGCAGCACGCCAGCGGCCAGGGGCAGACCAGATCGTAGGCGGGTCATCACCCGGCCGACGAGCGTGGAAGCGAGCAGCACAGCCGCGGCGAAGGGTAGGAAGGCGACGCCGGTGCGCAGCGCGGTGTAGCCGGCGACAGTTTGCAGGTAGAACGACACGAGCAGGAACATCCCGAACATGCCGATCATGACCAGCCCGAAGGCGAGGTAGGCTCCCCCACGGCTTCGGTGAGCCACGATCCGTAACGGCAGCAGCGGGTCCGGCATCCGTGCTTGAGTGAGCACGAACATCAGCAACAGAGCGACGCCGGTGACGAGCATGCCCGCGGTCAGCGGTGCGGTCCAGCCGTGGGTGGTGGCCATGCTGAACCCGTACACCAGCGCCACCAGCCCTGCGGTGATCAGCACCGCGCCGAGCACATCCACCCGCCCGCGTTCTCGGCCTCGACTCTCCGTCAGCACGAACACCGCACCGACGGCGGCCGCCAGGGCGAGCGGGGTGTTGACGTAAAGCGCCCAGCGCCAGCTCAGGTACTCGGTGAGCACCCTTCGCCAAGTCGGATCACCGCGGCGACAACGAGGGGTGGCGTGCGCCGCCTGAGATCGACGCCGTCTACAGTGGTGAGTCACTGTCTGCCATTGCTTGGATCTTCGCATGCTCCCAAAGCGCCTTGCCCATACCGCCCTCGCCTGCGTACCCCTCCTTGTGTTCGCCGCCTGCAGCGGCGACGACCCGTCCACGGCGGCCACCGTGAACGGCACCGAAATTCCGGCCAGCGCCGTCGCGGATTTGGCCGCCGTCATAGCCGAAGACCCGCAGTATGACGAGCTGGACGGCGATGACGACCAGATTCAACAACAGATCAACGCCGACGCGCTGAACCAGCTGATCTTCGCGGCGGTTCTTCAGGATGGCGCCGCCGAGCTGGACATCGAGATCACCGACGAGGACATCGCCGACACCATCGCCGAGGTCGTGCCTCAGTTCGGCGGCGACGAAGAAGACATGTACGAGCAGCTAGAAGAGCAGGGCCTCGCCCGCGACGAAGTCGACCGCCAGCTCGAGCTGTTCGCCATCGAGAACGCTGTCACCTCGGAGCTCAGCCCGGAGATCTCCGACATCGCCACCGCGTACGAAGACGGCGTTCCGGCCCGGCACATCTTGGTGGCCGACACAGATGCGGCGACCGAGGCGATGAACCGGATCGGCGGCGGCGAGGACTTCGCCGAGGTCGCTGCCGAGACCTCGACTGACGGCTCGGCGGCCCAGGGCGGTGATCTTGGCTTCATCCAGCCGGGCACGACCGTCCCGGAGTTCGAGGACGCGCTCTTCGGCGCCGATGAAGGCGAGCTGGTCGGTCCGATCGAAAGCGACTTCGGCTTCCACGTGATCGAACGCTTGGAGAAGCCGGCGCTCGAGGACGTGCAGGACGAGATCCGGACCTCCCTCGAGCAGGCAACGGCGCAAGAGGGCCAGGCGGCTTACCAGGAATTCATCACCGGTCAAATGCAGGAAGCCGAGATCGAGATCGACCCCGAATTCGGCGAATGGGACGCTGAAATCGGCCAGGTCGTTCCGGATGACCCGATCGAGCCGGAGTTGCCCGACGACCTGGACGACGCCGACCTCGACGACCTTGACCTCGATGAGGGTACTGACGAGTAGCCGCTTCAATTCGGAAAAGCATGAAGAAGCGGCCCTCCGGGAGGGGAGGGCCGCCCTTCGGGCAGACCCACTTCGTTGGGGGTCGGCCGATGTCGTGCTACGGCGTGGTGTTCAGCACTGAGGTGACCGAGTCGTGGTTCTTGTTGTTGGAGATGATCAGATCGGGCCTGCCGTCCGCGTTGAAGTCGCCGGCGGCGATACCGAACGTGAACGGTGAGCTGACGACGGGAACGTACCTGCGCACGTCCTGCAGGGTGCCATCGCCGTTGCCGACGAACACCGCCACCCGGCCCGTGCCTGGGAACGTTTCGTTCCAGGTGTTGGCGGCCGCTACATCCAGATGTCCGTTGCCGTTCAGGTCCACCAGGGTCAGGCGGAACGAGCGCAGGAAATGGTCGGTATAGGTGGTGGGTGCGGAGAAGGTGCCGCGGCCGGTTCCCTGGAGGATGTTGACGTAGTAGAGCCGGCTAACGGTCACCAGGTCCACCTTGCCGTCACCGTTGAGATCGCCGACCGCCACGTCCAGGGGATCAACTCCGCCGGGGAAGGTCCGGGCGGTGCCGAAGGCGCCCTGACCGTCGGCGAGGACGAGGGCCACCTCACCGGACTTGATGCCGACCAGGTCGGCGAATAAGTCACCGTTGACGTCCGCGACCCGCCTAAGGATCACGCCGTCAGCGGATTCGACAGCTCGGGGGTCGGTGAAGGTGCCGTCACCGGTGTTCAGCAGGACGACACTCGTGTACTGGAGCGGACTGAGCTGCTCAATCCCAACAACCAGGTCAGGTACGCCGTCGTTGTCGACATCAGCGGGAATAGGACTGGCGGTGTTCCAAGAGTCCGCGATGACGGGGCCGACCTCGATGTCGTCCGGCGACGCGAAGGCGCCATCACCGGCACCGAACAGCACGCTGACCTTGGGAGCCTCGCCGTATGCCTGCCGAGAGACGGCTATATCGAGGTTGCCGTCATCGTTGAGGTCCGCCGTGGCCACCTGCCTGGTCGTCCCGTTCCCGACCTCGTGGAGCACGGCATCCTGGAAGGTGCCATCAGCATTACTGAGTATGGTCTGCAATCCCGGGATCGTGCCCACCGCGGTGTCGTCGTGGCCGTCCCCGTTGAAATCGCCAGTGGCGATCGCCTCGGGGCCTACACCGGAGAGTCCGGGTTTGACCAGCGCATGGTCCTGATAGTCGAAGCTGGGCACTGGACTGCCCTGGTGGTCTGCCGAAGCTGGGGTCGCCGCACCGGCGAACACCGCGGTGGCGAGTCCGAGCGCGGCCAGAGACGAGCCGAGCAGCCGTCTCGAAGTCGATGACGATAGGTGTGTGTCCACGATGGTTCCTTTCTGGGAGATGGACCCTACGCATGCTCCCAAGCGGCCCCGCGTGCCGTGCCGCGGCGAAATGTCAGGACGGTGACATACCTGATCAGGCAATCCTTCGGCCTTCAACGGAATCGTGGCCCGTGGGACTTGACCTCAAGCTAGCTTGAGGTTGCACCGTTGGACGCATGACACCGACTGACGCTCGAAACGCACTCATCACCGGCGGATCTCGGGGGCTGGGATACGCCTTGGCCGCGGAACTGGTCCGGCAAGGATGGCGGGTGGTCATCGACGCCCGCGACAGCTCGCGACTCGCCGCCGCCAGCGCCGCCATCACCGGCCCGGGCACCGTCATTCCGATCGCAGGCGACGTGGCCGACCCCGCGCATCGCGCCGCGCTGGCCGGTGCCGTGACAGACCTCGGCGGCTTGGACCTGCTGGTCAACAACGCGAGCATCCTGGGTCCGAGCCCGCAGCCGACACTCGCCGACTACCCGCTCGACGTGCTGGCCGAGGTGTACGCCACCAACACCATCGCACCACTCGCGCTGATCCAGCTCGTCCTACCCCAGCTCACGCCACGCAAGAGCCAGGTGGTCAACATCACCTCTGACGCCGCCGTCGAGCCGTACGAGGGCTGGGGCGGCTACGGCTCGTCCAAGGCCGCGCTGGACCAGATCACCAACATCCTCGCCGCGGAGCAGCCGGAGTTACGGGTATACGCCGTCGACCCAGGGGATATGGCCACCGACCTGCATCAGCAGGCGTTCCCCGGCGAGGACATCAGTGACCGCGCGGCGCCCGAATCCGTGGTGCCGGCGCTGCTGCGGCTGATCGCAGACGACCTGCCGAGCGGACGCTACCGAGCCGCTGACCTGGCCGAGCGCGACGAGCCCGCGGTGGCGCGATGACGACAAACACCATGACGACAAGCACGCTGCCGGCGACATCGTTCACGTTGCCACCGGGCCATGAGGCCACCGAACCACCCGAGCGGCGCGGAGTGACGCGCGACGGCGTCCGGCTCCTGGTGGCCAGGCCCGGCCAGGTGGAGCATCGGCACTTCCGCGACCTGGCCGAGTTCCTGGAGCCCGGGGATCTCGTCGTGGTCAACACGTCCGCCACACTGCCCGCCGCCTTCGACGCCGTCCGGGCAACCGGCGAGCGAGTCCCGGTGCACCTCTCGACCGTCCTGGACGACGACACGTGGGTGGTCGAGGTGCGCCGACGCGACGGCCACGGACCCGACGACCGAGCAACACGCGGGCAACTTCTCCACCTTCCGGGCGGCGTCCAACTCGATCTCATCGATGCCTATCCCGACGCCAGCGCCACCACGTCCAGATTGTGGCGGGCGGACGTCACCCCGCCCACGGACGCCGCCCGCTACCTGTCGGGACACGGACGTCCGATCACCTACGACTACCTGCGCGGCCAGTACTCACTTGCGGACTACCAGACCGTCTACGCCACCGAGCCGGGCAGCGCCGAGATGCCGAGCGCGGGGCGGCCGTTCACCGAGACCTTGCTCGTGCGGCTGATGGCGCGCGGCGTGACCGTCGCACCGATCATCTTGCATGCCGGGGTGTCGAGCCCGGAAGCGCACGAGCCGCCGCTGCCGGAACGGTTCCACGTCCCGGAGGTGACCGCCCGGCTCGTCAACAGCGCGCACGCCGCGGGGAAGCGCGTCATTGCGGTGGGGACGACGGTGGTCCGCGCGCTCGAGTCGGCGGCGACTGCGGACGGCGACGCACAGCCCAGCCGCGGTTGGACCAGCCTGGTGCTGGGGCCAGATCGGGCGGCGCGCATCGTAGGCGGACTCGTCACCGGGCTCCATGACCCGGCGGCAAGTCATCTGCTCCTGCTGGAGGCGATCGCCGGGCCCGACCTGATTCAGGCTGCGTACGAGGCGGCCGTCGATCGCGGCTACCTGTGGCACGAGTTCGGCGACTCCACGCTGCTGCTGCCCTGACGCGAGGCCGCCGAGTTCGCCACGATGACCCCACACGCTTGCGCAGCCAGCGACGGCCCCGCAGAACTCATCATGATCTTCGACCGCGACGGCCAACGCGCCCACGTCCATCACGAATCCGTCCGCTAGTTGTAGCCGGCCATGACGGAGGAGTGTCGGCCGACGGTGGCCCCGTCGAGCTGGGCTCGACCGAGGGTCTACGCGCTGGATGCTGCGGCACGCGCGATGGGTTGGCGGAGGATGGTGCGCTGCTTCTCGGGTGCGACCCTGCGGAAGTCGTTGAGGTAGATCTCGTGATGCTTGCCGACGATGCGCAACCCTTGGCTGGGGATGAACTCATCATGCAATCGCGCGAGTAGGTCGGTTTCGTCGTCGAAGGAGCCGACGTGCAGCGTCTGCACGCATCGCCCCTCGGACAGCGTCTCCAAGCGGACGTCGTCGAGACACTCCGGCCGGTTCTTGGCCCCGGCATGTTCGATGGCGGCTGTGAACATGGGCCTGTCGATCCAGTCCGGGACCATGAGCATCAGCGTCCAGTCCCATCGTGACTTGTCCCGCTCCGTCGTGAACGTGTCCATGTCCTTGGCCCACCACAGTCCTTCCAAGGGCGGGACGACGTAGTCGCGTCCGAGGTCTTGCTTGCTGGCGAACTTCAGCGTGTACGCCACTGGGTAGAGCGCTTCGACCGCCTGGGCGAAGGCGGGTGAGGTGTTGGGGTCGCCGTGGCCGTCGATCATGAGGTACTGCATGCCGGGCACATCCACGATCCGGAACCGGCCGCGCTGCGCCTGATAGCTGTCGAGGGTCTTCTTGAAGTCAGTCTTGCCTGTCATCGGGAACCTGGACTCGGGTGGAGAGCCACTGCCTTTCTGTCTCTAGGAGACTCAGGGAGTACGAGAACACCTCACGCGCCGGTCGCGGGAGGGGGGCCTGTGCCTGCTGTGCCGCCTGAACCGCGGCGATCCGGGCTTCGATCTGCGCCAGCCGGGCGCGCAGCGCCCGCGCATACTCCTGCTCGGAGAACAGAGGCAGGTTGGCGAGGCCGACCAGCAGCGGGTGCGGGACCGGTTGCGGCGTGGCGATGAGAACCAGGGCGGTGCGCGTCGCGACCTCCCTGCCTTCCGGGGTGGCGTGGAACACACGGCGGGACTTCGCTGTAGCGGGAGCCTCAGGCACGTGGACCAGGCCACGCTTCTCCAGCTTGGCGAGCAGGTAGTAGATCGAGGAGAACCCGATGTCGGTCCACTGCCGGATACCGCGTCGCTCGATGACCTGCTCCAAGTCATAGCCGTGCTGAGGACGCTCGATGACGAGCCCAAGAACGGTCAACTCGGCAAGCGTGAGCTCCACGCCCCTATTCTAGCAGTAGAATAGAGCCGTGGAGCTCACGCGCAGGTCGTTGCAAGAGGTGTGTGACGGACTCGGCCGCTGCGGATCGGATGAGCGGCAGGGCGGAGAACGGTCGATGCGGCGCGACTCCGGCAGCTCCCAAAGCGGACAGCGGTCACCGTGCGCTTCACGATGCGTCGGCAGTATGGCGGCGTCGTAGGCGGACTGGAGTTGTTAGCTTGGCCGGGGCTCTTCGGGGTTCGGGCGTGGGATGCCGAGGTGCAGCTCGTCCATCATCGCTTCAACGAGTTCGGGCCCGCCGTCGCGCAGCAGCTCGGCGCGTACCCGTAGCCGCTGGGTGCCGTCACGGTGCGCGAGCCCCCAGGTACCGAGGGCGACCATGACGGGCAGCACCTGGATGCCGGCCTCGGTGAGGGAGTACATCGCCCGTTGTCCACGCTTGTCGTCCGCCCGGGTGAGCAGGCCCGCGACGGTGAGCTGTTTGAGGCGGCTGCTGAGGATGTTGCTGGCGATCCCCTCCTCGGATCCGGAGAGCAGCTCGCGGAAGTAGCGCCGATTGCCGAACATCATGTCGCGCAGGACGAGCACCGCCCACGGATCGCCGAGCACCTCCCCTGCGGCGTTGATCGCGCAGCCCGAACGAGGAGTGGTGATCATGCGGAAGCTGATTGCGTGGGCGTTCATGTACTCGCTCGACGGCCTTCTCGCCGACGACGGCACCGAGTACTGGCAGTACTGCTTCGGCCTGCCCGCCGACCCGGCGGCCACGAAGCAGAAGATCGACCTCTACCAGAGCGCGTACGCGCACATCATGGGCCGCACCACCTACGAGGCCATGTCCGTGGCCATACCGTCGGCCCCCGACCACCCGTTCACCCCCATCCTGAACGCCGCGCGCGAGGTCGTCTTCTCCCGGACTCTGAGGACGGCCGAGTGGGCCAACACCACCATCGCCGCTGGTGACACGACAGAAGAGATCGACAAGCTCAGGCGAGGCGGCGACGGCCACATCGTGGTCTGGGGCGGCGTTGGCTTGTGGCGGTCGCTCATGCGGCTCGACGTGATCGACGAGTTCCGCCTGGACTTGCACCTCTACGTTGCGGGCGAGGGTACCCGGCTGTTCAACGACGACGTCCCCAAGTCCTACCGGCTCGACCTGGTCTCCAGCACCGAGTTCAGCAACGGGACCATCGGGCTGCACTACCGCCGGCACCGCTGAACCGGCGGCCGACATGCACGACAAGCGAGCGCCACTACCTGTCCGAGGGGTCCATGGCACGGGCGGCCAGCCCATGCTCTGGTCCTATGCGGACAGCGAATAGGGCCTGAAAGGTGGGTTCCCATGGCTGGCTGCTTACCACCTCTGACGAGCGTGCGCAGCGCACAATCGGCCATGCTGAGGCGACAGACGATCCGTCCGATAGGGTCACCACGGCTCGTGAACGATTCCCAGGCCCGTCGAGGCCTCGCTTTCGACCGCTGTTGGAGAAGATGCATGCGACCGACCCTGACAATCGTCATTCTGTTCACAGCGACGACGCTCGCCGGATGCGCGTCAGCCACAACCGATGCGGGCACTGTGGCGTCCTCAACACCCACGACCACGGCGGTCAGCCCAAGCGAGGCCACCCGCACCGCAACGCGTGGGGCCACCCCCACCCCGACGATCACACCGCTCACGCTGTCCCGGGAGCAGGCTGCGGAGCGCTACCTGGCCATCATCCGGCCGTACAACGTAGCACTGGAGAAGCTCGAGCAGGCGATCAATAGCGGCGAACCCCTCGCAACGCAAACCGCGCTGGCCGCCGAGACCGCCGAGGAGCTCGAAACCGAGATCGGCCAACTCCGGGGTACCGCCTGGCCACCCGAGGTTCGCACCCAGGTAGACGGACTCGTCGCGGCCTCTGAAAACGCCGTAGACCACTGGTCTGAGGCGGCCAGCGCGCAGACGCGCGATGATCTGATCCAGGCTGTTCTCGCCGCCGCCGAGTTCGACGGGACCGACGCTGCGAGCACTATTCGCGAACTTCTGGACCTCGACTCCTACGACGAACGTGACTACTAGCGAGGTCAGCCTCGGATCGTGTGTTGTCCACCATGTGAACGCGGCGACATGATCGTAGCTAGTAAACACTAATGTCGAATCGTGGAGACCGCAGCTCTGCGCCGGGGCTACGTGTATGTGACGCTCGCGGCCGCTCTTTTCGCCGTGAACGCGTCTGTGTCGAAGGTCGTACTCGAAGCCGGTGTCGAGCCGGCCACACTCGCGGCGCTGCGCAGCACGGGGGCCGCGCTGGGGCTAGGTGTGATCCTTCTCGCGGTCGCGCCGCGGCGCCTGCGGGTAACCCTGCGTGAGCTGCCGGCTCTCGCATTGCTCGGGGTGGCCGGTGCCGCGATGGTCCAGTGGCTGTACTTCGTGGCGATCCAGCGGATCCCGATCGGCATCGCGCTGTTGCTCGAGTTCACCGCTCCGGTGTTCGTCGCGCTCTACGTCCGGGTGGTGCGGCGTCAGGACGTCCGACGCCGGACCTGGCTGGCCATCGGCGTCGCTCTCGGCGGGCTGGCCATGGTCGCCCAGGTCTGGACGGACACCGGCCTCGACCCGATCGGTGTGGTGGCGGGTCTTGGCGCCGCCGCGAGCGTGGCGACGTACTTCCTGGTCGGCAGCCACACGGCGGCTGCCCGCGACACCGGATCACTGACCTTCTACATGTTCTTCTTCGGCGCGCTGTTCTGGACCGTGACCCAACCGTGGTGGACCGTCGACCTCTCGATGCTCGCGTCCTCGGCGCCCCTGCTCGGCACACTGGACGCCTACTCCGTTCCGGCCTGGGCGGGAGTGGTCTGGATCGTCGTGCTCGGCACGCTCGCGCCCTATGCGCTGAACCTCGCCGCTCTTGGGCGCATCAGCCCGACGGCCGTCGGCGTGGTCGGCATGTCCGAGCCGGTGGGCGCCGGGCTGGTCGCCTGGGCCTGGCTCGGCCAGGCGCTGACCGCGATTCAGGTCGCGGGCGGTCTGATCGTCCTTGTCGGCATCGCACTCGTCCAGCGCGCCGCCGCACCGGCGCCCGTCTCCGCGAAAGCCGGCCGGATTCGCGGGAAGATGGGACCGGAGGTGGATGACCGTGGCCAAGAAGAACAACCCCTCGAAAGCACCCAGCAAGGACGGCACGAAGCCCCAGCGCGTGCCTCGGGCGGTGTACGAGAAAGAGCTGCTCCGCCTGCAGGCGGAGCTCGTGACGATGCAGGAGTGGGTCCGGGCTGAGGGCGCCCGCATGGTCGTCGTCTTCGAAGGACGTGACGCGGCGGGCAAGGGCAGCGCTATCAAGCGGGTGACCCAGTACCTCAACCCACGCGTGGCACGGATCGTCGCGCTGCCGGCTCCGACCGAGCGGGAGCGTCACCAGTGGTACTTCCAGCGCTACATCGAGCAGCTGCCCTCGGCCGGCGAGATCGTGCTGTTCGACAGGAGCTGGTACAACCGCGCGGGCGTCGAGCGGGTGATGGGATTCTGCACGAAGGAGGAGTACACCCGGTTCCTGCGCCAATGCCCCATCCTCGAGCGGCTCCTCATCGAGGACGGGATCCTGCTGCGCAAGTACTGGTTCTCCGTTAGCGACGCGGAGCAGGAGCAGCGGTTCCAGAGCCGGCTCGAGGACCCGATGCGCAGATGGAAGCTGTCGCCGATGGACCTGGAGTCGATCACCCGGTGGGAGAGCTACTCGCGCGCCAAGGACGACATGCTCGTCCATACGGACATCCCCGAGGCACCGTGGTACGTGGTCGAGAGCGATGACAAGCGCCGGGCCCGGATCAACATGATTGCTCACCTGATCTCCACCATTCCGTTCCACGAGGTCCAGCGCCCGCCGTTGAGGCTGCCGCCCCGGCCGCCGTCACCTGGATACGAGCGGCCACCGAAGGAGATGCAGACCTACGTGCCCGACCACGCGGCCTCTCTTGCCTAGCTGCGGAAGGTGCGGCGGTAGGTGTCAGGTGGCACGCCAACGGTGCGGTTGAAGTGTCGGCGCAGCGTTGTGGCGGTGCCCATGCCGGCAGCCGCCGCGATGGCGTCGACGCTGTCGTCGGTGGTCTCCAGCAGCTCCTGGGCGCGGCGGATCCGCTGGGTCAGCAGCCATTGCAGCGGGGCGGTGCCGGTCACCGACCTGAAATGGCGACCCAGGTTGCGCGAGCTCATGTTCGCGCGGCGGGCCAGATCCTCCACGGTCAGCGGATGGTCCAGCCGTTCGATCACCCAGGGGAACAGCTCGGCGAGTGGGTGGTTGTCCTGGGCGGGCACCGGAGTAGTGACGAACTGCGCCTGGCCGCCGGCCCGGTGCGGCGGCACGACCAGGCGGCGGGCGACCGTGTTGGCGATCGCCGAGCCGTGGTCGAAGCGGACCAGATGCAGGCACAGGTCCATCGCGGCGGCCTTTCCGGCGGAGGTGAGCACGCTGCCGTTGTCGACGTAGAGCACGTCCGGGTCGACCTCCACCCGGGGATAGCGGGCGGCCAGTGCCTCGGTGTGGGCCCAGTGCGTGGTCGCACGCCGCCCGTCCAGCAGACCGGCGGCGGCCAGCACGAACGCGCCCGTGCAAAGGGAGACCACCCGCGCGCCCGCCTCGTGGGCCGTGCGCACGGCGTCGACCAGGTCGGCGGGCGGGTCCTCGTCGACATCGGCCAACGCGGGAACGATCACCGTGTCGACGCGCGCCAGTTGGTCGAGCCCGCAGTCCGGCTCCAGCCGGAACCGGCCGACCCGCACGGCGCCCGAGCCGCAGACGGCAACGTCGTACCAGGGGTCGACCACACCGGACAGGTCGGCGCCGAAGACCTCGTACGCCATGGCCAACTCGAAGTACAGCATCCCGTCGGTGACGGTCAGCGCAACAGTGCTCATGTCCGAAATTGTACGCATCGTGGCGTTCCGGACACTGGCGCTGGGTGGCTGTCGTCGTCAGGCTGTCCAGAGTGGATCATTCGAGCACGGAGGAGAATTGAGGGGTCACACGGTGGCGGTGTTCGGTGCCTACGGGCACACCGGGCGGTTTGTGGTGGCAGAGTTGCGCGAGCGCGGGTTTGTCCCGCTTCTCTCCGGCCGCGACGCGGACAAGTTGCAGGCGCTGGCGGCGTCCCATCCGGGGCTCGATGTTCGGTCGGCGTCGGTCGACGACCCGGCCTCGCTCGACCGCGCGCTGGACGGCGCGGCGGCCGTGATCAACTGTGCCGGGCCCTTCGCCGCGACCGCCGCCCCGGTGATCGAGGCGGCACTGCGCGCTGGCATCCCGTATGTGGATGTGTCGGCCGAGATCGAGGCCAACATCGACACGTTCACGCACTTCGCGGACCACGCCCGCGCAGCACGCACCGTGGTGGTTCCCGCGATGGCCTTCTATGGCGGCCTCGGCGACCTGTTGGCCACCACGGCGATGGGCGACTGGACGGCGGCCGACGAGGCGCACATCGCGTACGGGCTGAGCAGTTGGCACCCCACGGCCGGGACCCGCGCCGCGAGCAAGGTCTCCCGGCAGCGGCGGAACGGCCGGCGCGTCCGCTACACCAACGGGCGGCTGGAGTACCGCGACGACGCCCCGCCGACCCTGGAGTGGCCCTTTCCTGCCCCGATGGGCACCCGGACCGTCATCGGCGAGTTCACGATGGCTGACGTCGTCACCATCCCCAGCCACCTGTCTGTCCCTGAGGTGCGCACGTACATGACGGCCGACGCGGCCAAGGACGTGGCGGCTCCGGACACATCGACACCGACCGCGGTCGACGAGCGCGGTCGGTCCTCGCAGACCTTCCTCGTCGACGTCCTCGTGCGCTCCGGCGGCACGGAACGACGCGCTGTTGCGAGCGGCCAGGACATCTACGCCGTCAGCGCGCCGCTCGCGGTGGAAGCGGTCCACCGCATTCTCACCGGACAGACCAGGACGACCGGCGTCGCCTCCGCCGGCGAGATCTTCGACGCACCCGACTTCCTCCAGGCGCTGTCCGCGCACATCTCGCTCGAACCGCGCCGCGAGTGACCACCCGGCCACCACACCAAGAGTTCGAGTTGAGCCACAATTCACGCCGCCCGATCGGAAGCCCCTTCAAACCGCACAACCGCAGGTCATCTGGACTGCAGGGGCTACCAATGCCTCGGTGTGGTGGACCCAACGTGTCGGCATAAGAACCGGGAAGTGCTGGTGGACGGGCCGGAGGTCAGTCTTCGGCCGCTCCGGGCTCGCCGAGCACGTGCGTAAGCCGGTTCTGCGGTGTCAGGATGCGGCCGGCACGGATCGCGGTTGGGAACTGGCGTCACTCACCTGCGCTCCTGTGTCTGTCGCGCAAGCACATTGTGGGGCCTACGCGACCGAGTGGGCACAGCCCATCGCCTCGTCGGCGGCGGTCTCACTGTGGGTGCGCTGCAGGTGAGCCTCGCCCCATACCCGGACGCTCTCCACCACTGGCAGGACCGTGGTTCCGTAGGGCGTGAGCCGGTAGATGACGGGTGCCGGGACCGGTCCGGTCACCACGCGCTCGACGAGCCCGTCGGCCTCGAGCTCACGTAGCTGCTCGGCCAACACCTTGGGCGTGATCGGCGCACCCCGACGGCGCAGGCCGGCGAAGTGGGACTCGCCATGGGCGAGCCAGTACAACAGGGTCAGCTTCCACTTCCCACCGATCGCGGCGAACGCCGCGGCTATCGGGCAGCCGGGCAGAGGATTGGGGCGCGCCGGGGACAGGTTACTTGCAGGTGCCTTCTTGTTCATGGTTGTGCTCCGTCGGATAGTCGAATCGTGAACATCCGCACGCTGCTCACCGTGCCACACGGACGAATTCTGGTCGCGTTCCTCGCTGTCCTCACGCTGACCGCGTCGGAGTCGGCGTCGGCGTCGGGCGACACCTCGACGGCGCCCTCCACATCTCCGGCCGGTGTCGAGGACGGCCAACGGGACTTTGACTGGGAAATCGGCGCCTGGCACACGGAGGTTCGAGTGCTCGCCGATCCGCTGTCGGAAACCGAGGACGAATGGCTCCGCTTCGAGGGCACGTCCGTCGTGCGCCCGCTGCTGGACCGGCGGGCGAACGTCGTCGAGCTCGAGGTCGCCGGACCGAACGGACGGATCGAGGGTCTCAACATGCGGCTCTACGAGCCACATGCGAGGCGCTGGAGCCTGACCTTCGTCAACATCCGCAACGGACTGCTCACCCCATCGGTGTATGGCGGGTTCCATGACGGGGTCGGTGAGTTCTACGGCGACGACCAACTCGGCGGACGCCCGATCAAGGTGCGCTTCCTCATCTACCGGCAGGGGCCGGACCGGGCCAAGTTCGAGCAGGCGTTCTCACAGGACGGCGGCGTGACCTGGGAGACGAACTGGATCGCCGTCGACCGCCGCATCGACCCCCATGGCTGAGAGCTGGAGCCTCACGGACACGGGCCGATCGAACCCCTTACAACGGCGAGAGGTCCGCACGGACACGGTGGATGATCGCCCCTGAGACGGAGTGCAGGTACAGGCTTGGTGATCGAGGCTTCGTGATCATCAGGAGTACCCGTGCCCGCACGGCGCCGTGGCTGACCAACTCCTGGTGGGCCAATCCGCCGCGCGGCTACCATTTCGCCCGGTCTTCGATCCGGCCAGCCTCGGTCACCGTCAACCCGTCCACGCAATGCAACCACGCCGAGTCTGCAACCAACCGCACCGTGGGGATGTGGGGCTCAGCCCCCCAACATCCGCAACCGGACCACGCTGGGTCGGGGACCAACCGCACCGTCGGGTCTGCGGGGGTCGCCCCCGCAGATTAATGACGACCGACCCGGCGAAGGTGCGGAACGCACCGAGCAGGGGTCAGCCGAGGTCGTGGGCCGTCTGGGGCTCGAACCCAGAACCTACGGTTTCATGATCGCTCGATGTGATCTTCTGCCATCGTCCATCGATATGCGGCGTGACCTGCATATACCCAGTCCGGGGAGGGCTCGTCACAGGCGGTCAGATGTTGTTGTCTGCGGTTGTTTCCGTGGGGTAAACGTGGGATCTGATCATGGCTGGATTCAGTTCCTGGGTGCCCGATCTTCCCCAAGCCCAACCCCTGATCACTTGGGACGTCGCCCGCCAGAGTCAAGACAGCTTGGCGCGCCACCTCACGCCCCAAGTATGAGCGGACTCTGTTGGATCGATCAGCCTAAGGTCCAAGTTAAAGCCGGGATCACTTGGTACGACACGGTCATGGACGCCAGCAGGTACCGGAGCAGCGAGTTCGGAGAGCCCGCGCAGGACTACGCCAGCGGCCGCAAGAGCGTTTATACGTACTTCTTGCCGAAAAGCTACCGAGGTCGATTGATCTGGATCAGGAGACGATCTTGGCACTGTCGGAAGCCGACGCGGCCATCGGGTATCTCCAAGGTCTAGGCAAGCTGATCCGCGACCCCGATCTCTTGATCGGGCCATTCCTGACGCGCGAAGCTGTAGCAAGTTCTCGAATAGAAGGAACTCGAGCTTCTCTCTCAGATGTCCTGAAAGCAGGAGAGGAAGAGGGAGAGGGAGAGGACCGGTCCGACGATATCGGTGAGGTTGTGCGGTATCTGCATGCAAGTCGCCGCGGCCTAGAACTCATTAAGAGCCTGCCGATTACGCAGCGGTTGATAACCGAAGTGCACAAGTGTCTGCTGACGGGCGTTCGTGGAGAAGAACGCCAGCCGGGCGAATTGCGAAGATCACCTGTATGGATTGGCGCAGGGACTCACACTCTCGAAACTGCTCAGTATGTCGCTCCTGCGCCGAATCATCTTGGGGAGCTTCTCACGGACTGGGAGCGTTTTGTCAATACGCCAAGTCGCATCCCGGTGTTAGTGCGCTGCGCGTTGATGCATTATCAGTTTGAGACCATCCATCCCTTTTTGGATGAAAATGGGCGAATTGGTCGCTTACTGGTAGGCCTTATGCTCATTAGCGAAGGACGGCTGACCACGCCACTGCTGTACCTTTCAGGATATCTGGAGAGCCATCGTTCAGAGTACTACGAACGACTGCAGGCGATACGTGAGCGAGGGGAGATGCAGGAATGGATAAAATTCTTCCTGCGAGCTATAAAAGAACAAGCTAGCGATGCTGCTGCGCGCGCGATCAAGCTTGTCGAACTCCGAGAGATGTATCTGGACCAGTCAAAAAGCGACCCATCTCGAATATCTGCAATTGTACCGCTAATATTCCGCAACCCCTTCATATCCGTTCCCGTGGTCATGCGGGCAACAAAAGTTAGTGATCAGGGGCACGTAATCTCCTGGCTAAAGCTGAGGGATTCGGATGGGTAAAAAAGGCGGGGAAGAGAGGTCGCGGGGGTCGCACGTTGTGGTTGGCTGAGGAAATTTACATAATCCTTGATGAGCCAACGTCGTATAGCTCGAACGCCTGATCCCTTGCAAGGAGGGCTTCCTGCCATCCCTGGCGTAGCCCGATCGTGCCGGGTCAAGGGGCTCCTGAGTGCTGTCCGGCGCGTTGGGCCGGGTGTGCCCCTTGACGCGGTGCGATAGCTCTGTGGAGGTCGGCGGGATGGCAGGTTGTCCCTGAACGAACCGTAGCGTTGCCGCGGCCCGGAGAGGGCCTCGCAGCGCACTGGGAAGATTTCGGCGAGGACGCCGGGCTGATCAACATGAGGGCAACGTCATCCGCGCCGTGGGCCGCGGCAAGATCCTCAACCGTGGGAAGACCACCAACGCTGTGCGGCCGTTCCCACTGCCGGACTGGTGCGTGACCATGCTCGTGAACAGGCGAGCGGCACTGGGCGCGGCATCCGGTCCGACCTTCCCGAGTTCGACGGGAACGATCCGCGAGGCAAGCAACGTCCGCAACCGGGCCTGGAACCCGTTCAAGCGGCGCGCGGGCTTCGGGTGGGTCATCTTCCGGACCTTCCGGAAGACGGTCGCAACGCTGCTCGACGACGCCGGGCTGACCGCCCGGCAGATCGCCGACGTGCTCGGCCACGCCCGGCCGTCGATGACCCAGGACGTCTACATGGGCCGGCAGACCGTGCGCCGTACCGCGGCCGATGCGCTGCATGCGGCGCTCAACGAGGAGGCCTCGTACGTTGGGGTTTCCCGGGGGTTTGATCAAGGCTCATCCAGGGACAGCCTCGACTACCTGGCAATTTGGTGGACCTAACGTGTCGGCACAAGAACGGGAGGTGCTGACCGAGGGACCGGCGATCACGGTTCGTCCGGTCAGTACGCGTCGGGGCGCGCGGTGACCGCGATGCAGTTCCGGTGGGCGTTCCGCTCTCAGCGGATCCGCCAAGAGCGGAACGCCGCGACGCTGCGCGTAACTGCCCAACACAGTGAGGAACATGTCGAACAATGACCACACCGAAAGCCTCCGCGCGGCGTCTCCAGGCCGCGCAGCTCACCTCCGACATCGACGCACTGACCGAGTTGATCGACGACGAAGCCCGCTTCACCGGACCGGACGGAAACCTCTATTCCAAATGGGACGACCTGCGCGCGCACGAGAGCGGCCAACAGGTGATCAGCCGTGTCGAGGAGGAGGACCTCAGGGTTCTCGCCACCACGCACGTCGGCGTCACCTGGTTCCTCGGCACCCTGGAAGGCACCGTCGGCGGTCAACCGCTGGTCGCCCGGATGCGCTACACCCGGACCTGGACCCACGACGGCCAGTCCGGTTGGAAGATCATCGCAGCCCACGCCACGTTCCTCACCGACCAGCTTCGCGAAACCGGCGGCGACGCCAGCGGCCGGGAAACCAACTGAACGAAACTCACCGCGCCCGACCAGGTCATCCCGATCTCCCGCACCCAGCCCAGCAACAACAGCCGGCGGGGACACGACGCCGCCGAACCCGGCCACCCAACCCGGTTCGCGCGCTGACCACTTGTGGGCCGCCTGGGCTCGAACCCAGAACCTACGGATTAAAAGCCCACGTCCCCGGGTGGGCAGTAGCGACAGATGACGGCGCGTGCCCATTGGTGCAGGTCAGTGCACATGCGCAGTAGTTGGAAGTGTCGCGCGGCGCCGGGCACTGCCGGGTTCGCACGAAGCAGCGGAGCCCGGCAGGAGCGCGGTTCGGCGCGTCGTGGATCAGGTATCCCACTGGCAGGTGTTGGGATTCCAGGTTGCCGTTATTGGTCCGGCGAAGACGGGATCGAGCAGCCGGTGGGCGAGGTCGATTGCCTCCTCGAACGGTGGTGCCTGACCGGGCACGTCGTCGGCCCGTCTTGCGTACCCGGTCCTCCACGCCTCGATATCCGGGACGTCGAACCGTGACGGCAGGGTCAGGCCACGGTGCGCCACGCCGGTGAGCAACGCCGTCCCCAGCGCGGGGCCGGGTATGGACTGGGTGCGGGCGATGATCGCGATGTCGACCAGGTCTTTGACTCGGCTACTCACCCGTACGGTGCCGTCTGCTCGGCTGTGCAGTTCGATGATCGCGCAGACCTTGTCGGCCACATGATCGGCCATGGGGAACACGCGGTAGGGCGGTCGGATGAGTCCATCCACGTCGATCGGGGTAAGTGGTGGCACGGTGTCCGGCTTCCCGCTCATCGCGGTGCCGACGACGATATCCACGTGGAAGGCCGCGTAGCGAGAGCCGAGAAAGGCATCGAGATGCACGCGCCGCCCTTTGGCCTCCTCTTGAAGTGCGGAAGTCTTGGTGACTTCGAAACGGAAGTGGTCTCCAAGATCGCGATCGATGGCATCGAGAAATGCCTCTACGGCCCGGTCCGTGCCCGCTGCCTGTTGGGCGTAGTAAAGATCGATGTCCTTGCTGTGTCGAGCGATGCCTTCCAGCCGGGCCAACAGGGCGCCGGCTCCCTTGAGCACCCAGCCCGCGGAGTCAGGTCCGGTGAAACAGCGGGCGAGTACTCGGTCGTAGGCGAACTGTCGTTGCAACTCGTCGATACTCAGCCGCGGGTCGGCCTTCACCAGCGCCGAGAACCGATCCTTGAGGGCCGCGCGGAAGGCTCTCGGTGTCACGTATGGAAAGGACACTCACACCTCCCGTTCAGCGGATGTCTCGACTCCGAGCAGCCTGGCGCCGAGTTCGCGCCCACCGCCAGCTCCGTACGCCACCGCGTGGGGCGCCACCAACACCGCCATCTGCTCGGGGTTCAGCAGTTCGCCGCGTACAGCGTCCTGGCAGATTCGCGCGACCGCCGACTCGTCCTCGCTATCGGCCAGGAGGTCAGCGATAACCCGGGGGGCGGTGCAGACGGGCAGCCCGTCGGCGACACGCCAGTCGCCGCGTGGGAGCTGTCGACGAACGCGCAACCGAAGATCGGGTCGGCGGGGTTGGCGGCGTCGCGAAACGTAGAACTCGTGCACGGTCGGCAGCAGGTCGCCCAGGCGCAGCGCGGCGGCGGCCGATCGGTGACTGGCGATAGCGTCGGGGTTGCGCAGACGTTGGGTTGCGGGCTGGGCGCCGCCGAGTTGCAGCCAGGCCGCGCGCAGCGGGTCGAGCTCAGGATCCGGCGGGCTGCCCGCAAGACGGTAAACCCGGGCCGCTCCCTCGACCTGCTCGAGCGTGCCATCCGCGACGAGTCGAGCAAGGTCGACACGTGTGATGCCGAGCAGACGGGCCTGGGCGGCGGTCACCATTCCCCACTGCTCAGGGGTGACCTCGCTCAGCGCCGATAGCGCCACTCTTCGCGACATGCTGCGATCGTATCACTATTGATACGTTCGCAGCATGCTCGCCGGCGTCGAGGAAGGTGCCGCCTACCTGGTGGTGCGGAGAAGCTCGGCGACACGGTCGAGATGCTGGGGGTCGGTTCGCGGTCGAAGAAAGGCTTCGTGTGGCGGTGCAGCAGTTTCTCCCCGTCGCAAGACCACCGCCGAGGTACACGACTACCACGACGCCGACACCGGCGTCCTAGCCTCGTCCTTGGCCAAACGCGCACCCGGCTACATCAGCCTCGGCTTCCCCGGCCCCCGCCGATCAGCATCACGCCGCTGACCCCTCACCCCGCGGAGTGACCCGGCAGGACGTAACCCAGCTTCCGCAGCGCCGCACGGAACTTCAGCTCGTGATCGAGCGGGACCGCGAGATGACGCTCACCGATCGGCCGGCACAGGGCACGCAGCACACGGTCGCGGGCGATGAGCGCGGCCAGCGCCGCGTCCGCACACTCGATCACTCGGGCGTGCCCGAGGTCGGTCAGCTGCCCGGCCCGGCGGGTGACATCGGCGATGAGGGTCTCCAGCGAGTTGGGCAGCTCGTTCTCGGCCTGCCGGGCCAGGAAAGCAGTGAACTCGGTGAGGTCGCGTCCGCTGTCGAGCGCGGCCAGCAGGCTCGCCGCGGAGACCGTCCACACCCGGTCCGCATTGTGTTCGGCATACGCCGACAACAGCAGCTCGTCGCCTGGCGCGAGGGTGCCGGTGACGACCACGTCGAGGTTGGGCAGCACCTTCAACGCCGAGGTTTGCTCGGCCACTGGCGGCTGGTAGGTGTCGGTCAGGCCAAGCGCGAAGCAGCCCACGGCATTGAGCCGGACGGCCTGCAGACCGTCGTAGCGACTCAGCGCGTCCAGATCGTCCCACCCCAGTTGTCCTGGAAGTCCTCCCGCTCGCCCGCGGGATGCACGTACTCGAGGTCGACCAGTCCCAGCGTGCCCGCGTACTCGAACAGCACCGCCAGCGTGTAGCGGCCCTCCAGGATCTCCCACCGGTGGAAGCCGTCATAACCAAGGCTGCCGTACTGCGGGTCGACGAGGTACAACTTCCACAACGCCATGTCGTTACGCGCGATCGTGGGGCTCAGGCCTCCCCGCCGCATCGTCGTGAACAGGGCGTCCACGCCCATCCACTCGCCGGGCGGGCAACTCGCCAACGCCCTGGCGACGACCTGCCGGCGCGGCTTGGCGGCGCTGAGCACATTCTTGATCCGTTGGCCCTTGATCTCCTCGATCCGGCTGAACTCGTCGATCACCGCGTGGGTCAGCCACCGCTGCCACAACGCCCGAACGACCTCAGCCAGCGGCATGCGCAACGCGGTACGGCCCTTCGGGGTCAGCCGCAGCCGCCCGCCATCGATCCTGGCCAGCCCACCGGCCTGGACCAGCAACGGCCACGCGAACGAGGCGATCGGCTCCTCGGCGTAGAAGTCGCCGTGCACCAAACGCGAGCTCACCATGCGGATGGTCGCCGCCGACGGACGGCCGGTCTTCTCACTGCACCGCACCTGACCCGCCGCACACAGCTCCAGCACCCCGCGCAGGTTGAGCTGACTCTCCTGTCCGGTCAGCCGCACCCGGTGCTCCCCAGCTCCACCCAGCGGGCTCGCGTCGCTCATCTACTTCGCCCACGCGCGGAAGGCCTCGATCCACTCCGCACCCTCGGGCGGTGGCGTCGGCAACGGCAGATCAAGGACCGGAATCCGCTGCCGCGCCCGGCCCCGCACGCACACCGCCACGACGTGCTCATCACCGGTCAGATCGATCTTCGCGACGGAGACGTCGACCCCCAGCACGCTGGTCCGAAACGGCACCGCAAGGTGCTCGTCAAGCATCGTGTAGAAGCCCGTCACGCACTCGCTGTCGTTGTAGCAGTCAACAGTCGCCTCCGCGACCATGGCATCCAGCGCCTCGCGACCCAATGACCTCACCGGGTCGAGGCTAGCGGACCCCTCGGTGCCTGATCGCCATCTGGTCTGGCTGGCGTGGTCACCGTCACCGCCGAGGCTGGACAGAACGGCTTGTCTCGAAATGACAATGCGATGTCGTCACGCGGATGCGTGTACAAGCGCTGTGGTTGTGTCGATCCAGCCACCAGAACGCGGCTGGATCGACACTGTCCACAGTTGACACGAGTCGGCCACGGCAGCTGGTACCTGAACATCGAACTGCCACCGGGCCCGGACGGCCTGCGGCGCCGACTGCGGCGAGGCGTACCGCACTCGCGCGCAGGCCAAGCGAGCGCTGATTGACCTGCGCCAACCCGCGGCTGATCCCAAGCGCGAGTGTGGACAGAGCCACGGGTCGCGCACTGGCGAGCTACCGGTGATCACCCTGTCGTGGCCGTGTGGACCGCCACCCAGACCGCGCAGTTCCTCGACCATGTTCGCGAGCACCGCCTCTACCCGATGTTCCGGCTGATCGCCCTCGTCGGGCTACGCCGCGGCGAGGCATGCGGGCTGCGCTGGTGCGACATCGACCTCGACCGCCGCACGCTGACCATCACCCACCAACTGCAGCACCACCACCTCGGACTGGCGCTCTGCCCACCGAAGACCCGACACAGTGCCCGACTGGTTGCGCTCGACCACAGGCCATGCTCGGCCGCCCAACAACCGCGGATCCCAGAACCCCGCACACCTGAAGACGTCGGACCCAAATCGGACCCACACAAGATCGCGAGGCCCACCAGGAGATCAAACCGCGGATCCACAGTGCACGTCAGCGCATATAACGATCTTGTGGGCCGCCTGGGGCTCGAACCCAGAACCTACGGATTAAAAGTCCGCAGCTCTACCAATTGAGCTAACGGCCCCACGCGCGGCCCATGGTACCGAGGGCCCCGTCGGGCGTGTCCGGTATGGGCAATGTTGGCGAAGCAGGCCTCGGTTTCGGCGGGCGCGGCTAGAGTCCCCCGGGTGAGTGAGGGCGGCAGGCCGCCGGGGGTCTTCTCGGTCGGCGAGTTCAGGGTGCTCTGGGCCGCTGCCGCGCAGTCGATCATCGGGGATCAGCTCGCTCGGGTCGCGCTCTCGATCCTCGTCTATCAGCGGACCGGGTCGGCCGGGTGGACCGCGGCCATGTATGCGCTCACGCAGCTTCCCGCGCTCCTCTCGGGGGTCCTGCTGAGTGGGCTCGCCGACCGGCTGCCTCGTCGGGCCGTCATGGTCGGGTGCGATCTCGCTCGGGCCGGGCTCGTCGGCGTCATGGCGCTGCCCGGCGCACCACTCCCGCTGCTCGCCGTGCTGCTCGTCCTCGTCCAACTCGCTGACGCGCCCTTCGCCGCCGCTCAAGGCGCCACACTGCCGCACGTCCTGCCTGGTGAGCGCTTCGAGCGGGGGCAGCGGGCGCTGCTGATCACCCACCAGGCGGGGCTCCTCGCCGGGTTCGCGGTCGGCGGGCTGTTGGTCGCCTGGGTCGGCACGCACGCCGCGCTCGCCATCGACGCGGGGACGTTCCTGCTCTCGGCCGCGCTGATCCGGGCCGGCGTCCAGGCGCGGCCGGTCAGCGGTGCGGCCCCCGGAAAGGTGGCGCTGCAAGTGCGCGGCGGCGCCCGGCTCATCTGGGCCGACCGCCGGCTCCGCTCGCTCGTCGGGCTGGCGTGGCTCGCGGGGTTCGCCGTCGTCCCGGAAGGGCTGGCCGCGCCGTTCGCGGCCGAGGTCGGGGTCGGGGTCGCCGCCGTGGGATGGCTGCTCGCCGCCGATCCGGCGGGCATGGTCGTGGGTGCGTGGCTCCTGGGCAAGCTCTCGACCGAGCGGCGACTGCAGCTGCTCGGACCACTCGCCATCGGCACCGTCGTGCCGCTCGGCTGCTACCTGCTGGCCCCTTCGCTCGGGTTCGCGCTGGCGTTGCTAGCGATCTCCGGCGCCTGTTCGGCCTACCAGGTCACCGCCGGCGCCACCTTCGTCCAGCTGGTGCCCGACCACCAACGCGGCCAAGCGCTCGGGCTCGCCCGATCCGGTCTGGTCGCCGCCCAGGGCATAGGCGTGGCCGCCGGGGGTTTGCTCGCCGAGCTGCTCGACGGGCCCAGCACGGCCATCGCGGCCGCGGGGCTCGTCGGGTTGGTGTTCGCGGTCAACGCGACCGCGGCGTGGGCCCGGGTCGGCGCGCGCCGCGTGGCCGCCGCACTGACCGCTGACAACTGAGAGTGGTTCACCAGATCTTGTCGCGCATCGTGGGTCACCTCCTTGGCGTAGTTCTCAACGATGATGACTTGTGCGCGGTGACGGTCCAGCCCGGGGCCGTGGTGGATCGTTTCAGGGGCTGGCACCAGCCCCCATCGGCGGCTACTGTCCGTCCCAGGTGAGCTACCGCACGAGGCGACTCCGGGAGCACGTTTGGGTGATGGTGCCGCCCCTCGACGTCGTGGCCTGATCGCGATCATCAGGGGCTGGAAGGTGTGGGGCCTGCCTTCGCGTGCCCTGGGCTACGTCCTCCTGGTGGACGCCGTCGCGCTGGTGATCGCCGTCTGGACGGCCGTCCGCGAGCCAGGCACCCGCGACCAGTGGCTGCTCACCGCCGTCCTGGCCGCCTGCGCCGCGGTCCACCTGCACCTCAGCAACGCCGTCGAGCGCATCCGTCGCGACCACAGCCACACTCCGCACGTCGACCTCTGTGGCATCTGGACGTTTGCCGGCGCGCTGGTGCTCCCGCCGTTGCCGGTCACCCTGCTGGTGATCGGCATCTATGTGCACCGCTGGTGGCTCGTCGGCCGCTGGGACGCGGGCCGCCCGCCGCACCGGACGGTGTTCACGATCGCGATGATGACGCTCGCTGCGCTGGCCGTTGTCTGGCTGGTCAACGCGACCGGGCTCACCGACCGGATAGCCGGCCGCGAACCGCTGACCTGGCTCGACGGCCTGCTCGTGGTCGCCGCGACCGGTGTCCAGTGGACGGTCAACACCGTGCTGGTCGGCGTCGTGATCCTGCTGACCGTGAAGCTCAAGCGGGCGTGGGAGGCGGTGGGCAGCGGCGCGGACAACCTCCTGGAGGCCGGCCAGCTCGTGCTCGGCGTGTTCGTCGCGCTCGCGGCGGTGCGCCTGCCGTGGCTCGCGGTGCTGATGGTCGTGCCGGTCGTCGCGCTGCACCGGACCGTCCTCCTGCACCAGTTGCAGCTCGCCGCGCGGACCGACGACAAGACCGGCCTGCTCAACGCGACCGCGTGGCACCAGCAGGCGAAGGCCGAGCTGATGCGCGCCCGCCAGGAGCAGGAGGGGTCGCTGGGGTTGTTCATGCTCGACCTCGACCTGTTCTCCGAGGTCAACAACCGATACGGGCACCTCGCGGGTGACGCCGTGCTACGCCGCGTCGCGCACCTGCTGACGACCTCGATCCGCCGCGGCGACGCGGTGGGCCGGTTCGGTGGCGAGGAGTTCGCGGTGCTGCTGCCGAACGTGGACCGGGCCGAGGCGCTGGCCGTGGCAGAGCGGATCCGCCGGCGCATGCACCAGGTCCAGGTCGTGGACGGCAACGGCGGGATCATCGACGGGCTGAGCGTGTCCATCGGCGTCGCGATCTACCCGGAGGTCGCCGAGGACACAGTGGACGGTCTGCTGTCGGCCGCCGACTCGGCGCTGTACGGAGCGAAGCACAACGGCCGCGACCAGGTCCGCTTCGCCGAGGAGCACCGCGCCCTGCCGTGGCTGCCGACGACCCGCCGCCCGCTGAGGCTGGACGAGGCATCGGACAGTGTCGACCGCGGCTGACCGCGAACCCGCGTCGAGCGCGGCGGAAAATCACGCGCGCGCGTGCGGAACACAAGTCCCGAACGCCCCCACCCTCTCCGGGGGCACCCCTCGGAGTCAGTCTATCGAGCAATGCCGACGAGAACAGGGCTCGCGGCGGAGCTGTGGACAACTTCGTCGGTTGTGGACACCTGTCAGGGGTTGCGGAAGATGCCCTGTCCCGGCGTGAGGACGTGGTTCGGGTCGAAGCGGCGTTTCTGGAGCAGGACCTCCGCGTAGCGCGGGCCGTAGTGGGCGCGCCAGTCGGCGGGGGTCAGCGGGATCGCGCCGACCGGGTAGTGGGTGCCGCCCACCGCACGGGCCTCGTCGTACAGCGCTCGGTTCACGCCGAGGAGGCGTTGCACGTCCGCGTCGTTCGGGGGGCTCACCGTCCGCAGGATCGCCAGCAGGAAGACCACCTCGCTGTCCGGCAGCATCACCAGCGGGCGGGTGATCTCCTCGCGTGCCACGGGGTACAGCAGGACCACGCCGCCCGCGTCGGCCGGGGCCAGGTCGGCCAAGACGTCCGTCACATAGACATCGGTTGCCGCGTCCGGCAGGAACACGTTGATCCACGGCCCGGGCAGGCGCAGCGGCTTGAGCTGCTCGACCAGGGCGTAGATCCGGTTGAGCCAGTCGAAGTACGGCACCTCGGAGATCTGCGAGGACGCGGGGTCCAGACCCGCCAGCAGCGCCGCGTCGTCCGGAGTGGACGGTGGGGTGTAGTACGCGACGCCCTCGAGCATGTACTGCCAGCCGCCCCCCTCGGCGGGGATCAGCTGGCCCTCGAGGTAGCTGAATCGACGATCGGCGAGCGCGGTGCGCTGAGCGGCGGTCATCGACGCCAGGTCCGGGTAGAACAGGTTGAACACCCGCGCGTTCGTCTCGGCGGGCACCAACCGGACGGTGGCCCGCACGATGATCGCGAACTGGCCGAGCCCGCCGAGCACCGTGCGGAACAGCTCCCGGCGCTCGGTCGGCGAGCAGCGCAGCAGCCGGCCGTCGCCGGTGACGACCTCCAGTGCCAGCACGTTGTCGACCTGCAGACCGAAGTGCGAGGTGGCGCCGCCGATCCCGCCGACGGACAGCGTGCCGCCGACCGAGAGGCCGAGATAGTCGGTGGCGACCGGCGGGGTCAGGCCCTGAGCGAGGGTCGCCTGGATCAGGTCGAGCCACTGCACGCCCGCGTCCACGACCGCTCGGTCGGCGTCGACGCGGTGGATCGTGGCCAGCGTCCGCGAGTCGATCACGACGCCGCCGGCCACCTGCGCCTGGCCGAACGTCGAGTGGCCCTGGCCGCGCATCGCGACCTGCAGCTCGTGCGTGTTGGCGAAGCGGACCATCGTGACGATGTCGCGTACCGAGCCGGGCCGCAGCACCGCGACCGGGTTGCGGTGGACGATGTGCCCGTAGTCGTCAGCGGCCTCGGCCCGCGACTCCGGGTCGACGACCAGCTCGCCGTCGAGACCGGGAACGGTGATCCCGCCCGGACTGGCGTCCGCGGACGTGACCCAGCCGAGCCCTGCCGGGTCGAACGCGACCACCGCCGCCGCGGCGGTCCCGGTCAGAAACGCACGACGACCGAGCCGAGTATCCATTTGCGACCCTCCGAGTAGGCGCAGGCACCATAGCTCACGATCATCGCTCGCGGCTGCTCCATCTGCCGTTGCCGCATATGACAAATGGGCGGAGGCGCAGGTCAGCGGCCACCATGGACAGCCGCCCCGCGCAGGGGTGGCCCGGCGCCGTCGGTACGGCACCGGGCCACGCCCGCACCCCCAGTGACGGTCAGGTGGCGCGTCGCGTTCGGGCGAGCAGCAGAGCGGCGCCGGTGACGACGAGGACCAGCCCGGCGACGAACAGCTCGACCACCTCCAAGCCCGTGTCGGCCAGGTGGCCGGTCCGGGTGGCCGGCAGGACGACGCCCTGTGGCGCGGGGTCCCGCACCTCCTCGACCGGCGGCCGGCTCGGGTCGGCCACGAAGCCCGGCACGACCAGCACCTGCGGCTCCGGGTCGATGGCGCCCTGCCGACCGACCCAGTAGCGCCGGTCCGGCTCGACCAGCTTCCACGGGCCCGTGACCCGCATCCGGTACGCGCTGTTCGGCACGTGCCTGAAGTGGTAGTTGCCGCCGGCGTCCGAGGTCGCGGTGCCCACGACCCGGCCCGTCCGGTAGTTGGCCAGGTGCAGCTCCACGCCGGCCACCGGCGCTGTGGAGTCGTCGGCCCGCACCCTCAGCACGCGACCCGTCAGGTCCCCGAACCGCCCGGGCACGTCGGCCTCGGCATACGCCTCCGCGCTTCGTTCGAGCTCCTCGTCCGTGTCGCCCGTGACGAACCCGCAGCTGGCCACCACGGTGCCGTAGTCCAGGGCGGCCTCCGGCACCGTGTCGGTGACGGTGAACACCCGCGTCCGGCCGGCCGGCACGCCGACCCCCTGCCCGCGGTAGATGGCGAGGTCGCCCCATTCCCCCGAGTCCAGCTGGTTCTCGTTGCCGATCCGGTTGCACCACGCCACGACGCCGTTCAGATCGGTCGAGCCGGGATTGGTCAGCGTGATGCGCACCTCGATCGAGTCACCGACCCGGTAGGTGTCCCGGTCGAACGCCATCTCGGCCCGCAGCACCGCCTCGGGGACCAGGGTCGCCCGCACGTCGACCTCGGTGCCCTCCTCCATTACCTCGACGAACCCGAGGAAGTCGAACCTCCAGTCCGGGAGATCGGCCGGATCGTGCCAGAACTCGTGCCGGCCGGTCTGGAGGTGCCGGAAGACGAACCGCCCCTGGGCGTCGGTCCGCGTGCGGGGTGACGTCGACATGCCACCGTCCAGCACGAGCTCGATGCCGCGGAAGCCCTCGCCCGGATCGGGCACACCGTTGTTGTTCCGGTCGCCGTAAGCGATCCCGGAGAGATCGCCGTAGCGCAGGCCCACCGGGCTCTCCACGACGAGATCCGTGTTCTCGTCGTCGGGATCCCACTGGAGCATCGTCCGCACGTTCAGCTCGACGCGAGCGACCGTCGCCTTCTCCGGCTCCGCGAACGATGCTCGCCCCTCGGCCGTGACCGCGAGCTCCTCGCCCGGCGCAAGCGCCGCGCCGGACTCCAGTGCGCCCCACGCCTCGGACATGAAGTAGACGTCGCCGTAGACCTGGACCCGCAGCTCGTGGATGGGGTTCACGCCGACGTTGGCGACAGTGATCGTGAGGTTCATCGGCTCGCCGATGCCGTAGGACGGCCTGTCGTACGACGCCGTCACGGTCCAGTCGACCCGCGAGTCGTCCGGGGGCTCGTCGGCTGCGGCGGCCGGGGGCGGCGAGGAAGCCGAGCAGCGTCATCACGATGAGAAGTGCACTGTGACAGGCAACCTTTGAGCGTCTCACGGAGTTTCTCCCAGGAACGAGTCCTCGCGCTGCCGCGAGGAGCACCAGTGTGCCAACGAGCCGCGGGCAGTAACACGAACAACGGCCCGCAGTTTCGGGGCCGAAGAAGGGGTGTGAGGAATGCGCCGGTTGCGCGTCATCTCCGGTGAGGAGCCAATTCCGGACTGGAGGACGGGGATGGGCAACATCGAGGTGGGGACCGGGTTCGCGTTTCTGGTGCAGCGGTGGCGGCACGCCGCACGGCTCACGCAGGAGGAGCTGGCGGCGCGCTCCGGGTTGTCACCGCGGGGGATCCAGAACCTGGAGAGCGGCCGGGTGACCCGGCCGCGGCGGGACTCGGTACGGCTGCTTGCCGACGCGCTCGGGCTGTGCGAGGAGACGCGGGCGGAGTTCGAGCGGGCGGCGCGGGCGCCGGCCGGCCACCGGGGGGTCACGGACAGCGGGCGGCTCGCCGACGGTCTTCGCGAGCTCGCCGCGCTGTCCACACAGGACGGTCGACGGGTGGACCTTCGCGGTCTGGACCACGCCGCCGACCCGTTGGACGTGCTGGACCGCCTGCTGCACGCCCTCCGTCCGAACACGGCCGACGCGGCCCGTCCGGTGGCGGTCTGATCGTCACGGGCCAACGGGACCCCCGGTCGCGCGACTGGTGTTGCCGGTCCACTCGTAGCCGGGGGCCTGCGCGTTCCACCCGGTACTGGGTGAGTCGCTGCGGAACACGTTGCGCCGCACCCTGATGTCCCGTGACCACGGCTCGCTCGGCGCGGCGACGGTGCCGAGGTCGCCGTCCTCGATGGTCACGTCGGTGATCGGGCCGTCGAGGTCGTTGAGCGTGATCGTGGTGACGGTGTTGTGCCGCAGCACCAGCCGGGTGGCACCGGCCGCGGCCTGGAGGCTGCCGAAGTAGGTGTCGACGACGGTGGTGCCGCTGGTGGCGGCGATCGAGTCGGTGACACAGCGCCGCAGGGTGAGCCCGCCGGCCTCCTGCACGACGGTGCCGGTGAGGTCGCTCAGCTCGATCGTCAGCCCGGACGCCCTCGACGTCTGCCGCACCGCGGTGCCGTTCCGGCCGTAGACCTGGACCCGGCGCAGCGTCACGTTCGGCGCGTCGACCACGACCGCGCCGTTCACCCGCAGGTTGCTGACCATCGTGCCCGGGGTCGTCACGTGCAGGTCGCCTTCGTGGTCGGTCATGGCGGTGTCGAGCGGGACGCCTGCGTTGGTGGGGCTGGGGAACCCGACCATCGGTGGCGGCTCGGCCTCGCCGCGCGGTCCGCCGTTCGGGTTGGGCGGTTGCTGACCATCCGGGGTGTCGGCGCCGTCGTTGCCGCCGGAGCCCGGCTTCGCGCCCGAGGCCGGTGGCCGGTCGGAGGTGGCCGGTGGCCTGTCGGTCGGCGCGGTGCTCGACGGCTGCCGGTCGGTGCTCGTCGGCCGGTCGGGGCCGTCGATGATCATCGGCGGGTTCGCCGGCGGGTCGTCGGTCAGGAGCTGGTTCGCGATCACCACGCCGCCGAGGCCGACGACCACCGCGATGCCGGCCGCGACCACCGCCATGGAACGCATGCGGGGCTTGGGCGGCTGGCGCAGCCAGCGCTCGGGCAGCGGCGTGACCACCTGGCCGCCGGACCCGATCTCGGACCCGGTGGCCGCCGGCTCGACGGTCGGTTCCCGCCACCGGCCCACCGACGCCGGCGCCTCGATCTCCTCGAACAGTGCCCGGAGCTCCCGCTCGTCGAGCGGCTTCGGGCTCATCGCGACACCTCCAGGTGCCGGCGCAGCTTGACGAGCGCGCGCCTCGTGGCCATGGTCGCGGCGTGCTCGGAGATGCCGAGCACCTCGCCGACCTCGGCGTAGGGCAGGCCGGCGGCGATGCGCAGGCCGATGATCGTGCGGTCCTTGTCGGACAGGTTCCGCATGGCCGCCAGCGCCCGCGTCACCTCGTCCCGGAACACGACCTCACCCTCCACGTTCACCGTCGGATCGGCCTCGGACTGGACGCCGAAGAACCGGCTCAGCAGCGCCGACCTCCTGGTGTGCCGGCGCCGGTGGTCAATCACCGCGTTGCGCGCGATGCGCAACAACCAGGGCAGCACGGTCGCCGCGGTCAGGTCGGCCGCCGCGTAGGCCCGGTACGCGGCGGTGAACACGTCCGCGGCCAGGTCCTCCGCGTCCGACCGGTTGCTCACCTGGGACAGGCAGTACCGGAACACCCGAGCCGCATGGCTCTCGTACACCTCGTCGAACGGCGGGCACGGCGGTGTCGTCTCCTCGGGGACGGGCACGCCGGACGTCACGCTCAACGTCTCACCTGCCGCGAACCGGGAGACCACCGCTCACTCACCGTTCTGCGGCTCCGCACAGAGGCCGCACGGGGAAGAACGCGCGAGCTCACCGAACCTCACACACACTTTCGAGCGACCGTGGGAGGCGGAGACTAACAGCCTCAGGTAACGAAAACGGGCGTCCCGGTGAGCGATGTGCGCAGCTCACCGGCCTCCACCGAGACCGGGTGCGACGTGCCGAACGCGTCCACCGCCCGGGCGTCGTCCGCGGCCCACGAGAGGCGGACCTCGACCGGCGGCTGGTCCTCGCCGTCGAAGGCGTCGAGGTAGTCCCGGAGGACGACGAGCGGCGGCCGGCCATCGCGTTCGACGTCGACGACGTAGCCGTCCCGCCGGGTCACCACGCTCACGCCGCGGAGCTGCTCTGCGAGCAGCGCGAAGGTGTCCGCGGCGGGGTTCCTGCCGGTGAGCCGCCCGTCCTCGGCGTAGCGGAGCAGGACGAGCTTGCCGAACAGGAGGTGCGTCATCTGGTAGGGCTCCGGCAGTACCGGGACCTCGGGCGCGAGGTTCCAGTAGTTGGTGAGCCGGATACCGGCGGCGAGCGCGAGCAGGTTGCGGGTGACGACCTGGCAGCAGTTGATCCGGTCGCGCTTGGCGGCGAGGTCGGGCGGGCAGTCGTCGAGGAACATGCGCAGCCGGTCCGGGAGCTCGGTGGCGTGGTCGTAGAGGCTGCGCATCGCGCGACGCTCGGGGGTGTCCTGGCCCTCGCGCTCCTTGAGCTCGTCGACGCTCTGGGTGCTCTGCCGCGTGGCCTGCTCGGCGAACGCGGCCGTCATGGTCTGCCGCAGGATCGGCTCCAGCTCGGGGAACTCGAACAGGACCGGGCCGCCGTACTCGCCGGCCACGACCTCCTTCTCGTAGCCGTGCTCGCGCATCATCTTCCGCACGTCGTCCACATAGGACGGGATGTCCTCCGGGCGGCCGTAGAGGTGGACGTCGAAGGCGTCGCGCCCCTTGTCGAGCAGGTGGTGGAAGAACCGGCGCGGCTCGCCGGCCGGCTCGCCGGCCAGGACGTCGTAGCCGCAGCCACCGAGGACGACCTTCGCGTGCGCGTCCGCGGACGTGACCGCGGCGTGGAGCTCGGTGAGCTGGGCGACGTACTCCTCGGCGGTGCCGGCCCAGAGGAGGCCGCCGTTGCTGGGCTCGTTGTCGCACTGCCAGAACGCGACGCGGCCGGCGCAGTGCTCGACGAGCCTGGTCACGAACTCGCGGTAGCGCGCGCGGTCCTTGGCCGGGGACGGCGGCAGGAAGTCCGTCGGCACCCGGGTGGCCCAGGACGAGCTGGAGCACACGGTGAGCCAGAGCTCGGTCCCGTCGAGCTGGTCGAGGAGCGCGTCGACGACGCGGAAGTCGAACTCGCCGGGCCGCGGCTCGACCTGGCTCCAGTAGACGTAGGCGCGCACCAGGCCGGCACCGAGTGCCCTGGCCTGCGGCACGAACTCGTCGGGCGCACCGAAGAGCCCGCAACTGATCCCCGCACGATTCCCATTCGCATGTTTACTACATATACCACAGCTATACGTCGTATACTTGCCGTGTGTCGATCTGGTCCGATCCCCCGCAACGCCACCAGGCGCTCGACCGAGGCGCGATCGTCGCCGCGGCCGTCGCCATCGCCGACGAGTCCGGCGCGGCCGCGGTGACGATGAAGGCGGTGGCCGACCGCCTCGGCGGCTACACACCGATGGCCCTGTACCGCCACGTGCGCAACAAGACCGGGCTGATCGACCTGATGCTGGACGCGGCGACCGCCGAGATCCCGCTGGCGCCCGGCGACTGGCGCCCGGCGTTGCACCGCCTGGCCATGGCGACCCGGGCGATGATCAAGCGGCACCCCTGGTACGCGGAGCTCGTGCACACCAGGCCGCCGGCGGGCCCGCACCAGATGGCGCACCTGGAGCTCATGCTGACCGCCCTCACCGCGGCCGGCGCCACCCTGGCCGAAGCCATGACCCACGCCGCGATGATCACGAGGCACATCTACGGCAGCGGCCTGCAGGAGGCGACCGAGGCGCGCTCCGAGCCGGCCGAGCAGTACACCGCGATGACCGAGATGCGTCGGCTGGCCGAAGGTGACCATCCCAACCTGGCCGCATGGCTGGCGCACCCGAGCGGCCCGTCCCCGGACGACCAGTTCGAGCTGGTGCTGGGCTTCCTCCTGGACGGCATCGCCACCCGGCTGCCGAGCTGACGCAGGTACACAAAAACACCTGGGTGCGGCGCCTTCGCGGCTGCCGCACCCAGGTTGTCGGAGTTCGTGTAGTGGTCGCCGTCCTCAGACTGGCGTGGATCTCCACCGGGCACCTCTCGAGAGTTGCCCGACGTGGGAATCAACATCGTCGAGGTGCGCTGGAGGTGCGTTGCGCGCACGAGCGCACCCGAACCCTGATGCTGCTCCGCGATCGCGACCGGGACGAGCTCTCTCGGCTCAGCCGCGGGGTGACAGCGAACGGCGGTCCACTACGCCCTTGTCCTGCAGTGCCACGGCATCACCTGCCCTTTCTCGGCGGGCCCTTGCGACCTGTCGGGTCGGCCGGCCGTATGTCCAGAATGCACCCGTGACAACGCCGTTACAACCCCGGCCGACCGACCCGACCTGATGAAATCCACCGTCACTGTCCGAAGCGGACCGTTCGACGTCTGGTTGGGACGGTCCATCCGGTTGGGGCACAAAGAAGAGCGCCGCCGCCGCCCGGTCGGGCGACAGCGGCGCTCTGCGTAGACGACCTACGGTGCCACGGTGATGCGATCGGCAGGCGGCGGCGCCAGGTTCGGGTTGGCGGTCAGGTACGCGGTGAACGCGTCCAGGTCCACCGGCCCGCCGGCGAGGTCGGTGCCGTTGGTGAGCTCGGAGAAGCCGTCCCCGCCCGCGGCGAGGAAGTTGTTCACCGAGATCCGGTAGGAGCCGTTCGGGTCCAGCGGCTCGCCCGCGACCGTGATGTCGGAGACCTTCGAGCCGATCGCCGCCGACCGGGACCAGGTGTAGTGCAGCGACGAGGAGATCTGCAGGATCCGCACCGTCACCGAGCCGTCCGGCTGGGGCTGCCACTGCTGCTCGAGCACCGCCTTCAGCTGCGCGCCGGTCAGCGTGACCGTCTGCATGATGTTGCTGAACGGCTGCACCGCGAACGCCTCGCCGTAGGTCACCACACCGTCGCCCTCACCCGCCGACGAGCCGGCGAAGGTGAGGTCGGTGCGGATGCCACCGGGGTTGGTGACTGCGATGACCGGGCTGTTGGCCTGCGTCGCGGCCAGCTGCGCGTCGGCGATCACGTCGCCGAGCGGTGACTCGCCGGACTCCGGCGCCGCGCGGACGAGGTCGGCGGTGATCGTGCCGACCTGGGCGTTGGCGATCGGCGCCGACTTGGTGGTCGCCTCGTCGACGAGCGCCTGCGCGGCCGGGTCCGGGGTGACCGTGCGGGTGACGATCTCGTTGTGCGCCACGGTCTGGTCGCGCACGACGTCCCGGCTGCGCTTGTCGATCTTCAGGTCCACAACGGACAGCAGCCGCCCGAACGACGCGCCCTGGATGAGCGTGCGCGGGTTGCCGGCCGGGTCGTCGACCGAGCAGTTGTACTGCTGGTGGCTGTGCCCGGTGAAGATCACGTCGACCGAGGCGGACGCCTGCCGGGCAATCGTGGTGGCCGCGCCGGGCACGGTCCGGCAGTCGTCCGGACCGCCGCCCTCGGTGTTGTCACCCTGGTGCATCAGCACGACCTGGGTCTTGATGCCGAGCCGGTCGAGCAGCCGCGAGGAGCGGTTGATGGCCTCGACCTCGTCGCCGAACTTCAGGCCCTCGATGGCCTCCGGGGTGACGACGAGCGGCAGGTCCTCGAGCGTGACGCCGATGATGCCGATCGGCACGCCGCCGGAGACCTGGATCGTGAACGGCAGCGCGGCGGGCAGGCCGTTGTCGAAGTAGACGTTCGCGCCGAGGAAGGGGAACCTCGCCCCCTTGTACTTGTCGTGGAACTGGCAGCCGTCGGTCGGGTGGCAGCCGCCGAACTGCATGCGCAGCAGCTCGCGGTAGCCCTCGTCGAACTCGTGGTTGCCGACGGTGGACGCATTGACGCCCAGGCTGTTGAGCAGCTCAATGGTCGGCTCGTCGTGGAAGAGCGCGGAGTTCAGCGGCGAGGCGCCGACGTTGTCTCCTGCAGACATCACGAGCGAGTTCTTCGCCTCGGCCTCGAGCCGCTTGACGTGCGTGGCGAGGTAGGCCGCGCCGCCCGCGTCGACCGTCGAGCCGTCCGGCAGGGTGACCCGCCCGGACGAGCCGGCGGGCGGCGTGAGGTTGCCGTGGAAGTCGTTGAGCGTGATGAGCCGTACATCGGTGGTGCCGCTGGGTTTCGCGGCGGCGCTCGCCGTGCCGGCGCCGGTGAGCCCGGCGATGGCGACCGCGGCAACCGTGACCGCGGCGGTGCGGCGCGCGAAGCGTGTGAATGCCCTCATGATCCTCCGTCCAGGCGCCCGGTACCCCGCGGGCGCGGCCAGAGTCTGCACGCACCGCACGGCGATTGCCAGACCCGATCTACCCTTATCGGCGTGACCCGGGCGGAGAAAGAACCGCGATGGCTTGACCAGAGCGAGATGCGGGCCTGGCGCGCCTACGTGATCGGCAGCGAATTGTTGCGGAAGCAACTCAACCGCGAGCTCCAGGAGCGTCACAGAACGACTCTGGCCGACTACGAAGTGCTCGTCCGGCTGTCCGAAGGAGACGGTCGCCGCATGCGCATGGCCGCGCTGGCGGCGGAGGTGGCGTCGTCGAAGAGCCGGCTGTCCCACCAGATCAGCCGGCTCGAGTCGGCGGGCCTGGTCCGGCGAGCCGACTGCGGCGACGACGCCCGGGGCGTGTTCGCCGAGCTGACGGACGAGGGCATGGAGCGCCTCCGCGCGGCGGCCCCGACGCACGTGGACGGCGTCCGGGACCACCTCGTCGACCTGATGACCCCCGAGGAGCAGGCCGTGCTGACCACGGTGTTCGAACGAGTCCTGGAACACCTGGGCGACCTGGAGGCGTAGGCCGCTACCCTGCAGGCAGGGAGGCGTGGCAGAGCGGCCGAATGCACCTGTCTTGAAAACAGGAGACCTTCACGGGTCCGGGGGTTCAAATCCCTCCGCCTCCGCAGCTGTGACCAGGCAAAACGTTGGCAGAGTAGCCTCTGTCAACCGTGCCGTGCGACCTGCAGTCTCAATCACCGTCTCATTCGAGGGCCACGACACGTCTTGCTCAGCCGCAGTGACTACGCACGTGCTGCCTGCCGCCGCCCAGTGCAGTCCTCGTACCTCGATCGGCCCGGTCCCATCGGAGTTTGCGACATGTGTCTGGATCGCCGCGCATGGGTAGGCTGAGCTAGTGTCGCGTGATCCTGATCCCTTGCGATCCGCTGTGGATCCACGTGGTCCCTGGCAAGGCGGCGGAAAGTCCTCGTACCGGGTCGTACTCGGGCTTTTCGCCAACGCAGCCACGGGCCGCGTGGGCCGCAGCGGGCGTAAGGAGATCGGGATCACGTGACACTAGGGACCTAGCCTGGGTCTTTCGCGCGATGCGATGTAAAACTGGTCTTGAATGGAGGAAGTGCCTGGCCTGTAAGGGAAAATGGTGTTTGCGAAGACATCAAGTTCCACGAACAGGGAAGCACTCCCTTGGTGCAGGATAGTCACGGATTGAGATCAGCGCGGATGGTACGGGGTTGGTGCCACGGGCCGGGGTAGCGCTGCTGCGGGAGTTGACGATCAGCACCGGATTGGGAACCGGGTTGGTCTACGGCGCATCTCGACACCGACAGAGGGCTTCCCGTACACCTGCCGGGGCGGGTGCTGGCGGATCTGGCGGTGATGATCGCCGACGGCGGCGATGCGTTGGCGCACCTGGCGACCCTGCGGGATCAGGACAACTGTTCGGTCCGGTCGCCAGCGGTCGACGAGATCACCCTGCTCGTCTGCCCCGTGGTCATCGGCCAGGGCACACGGCTGTTCCCCGACACCGGCCCGGACGCAGCGCTCGACCTGGTCGACTCACGATCCACCCCGAAGGGGGTAACGATCCAGGTCTACCGGCCCACCGGCCGCCCGCAGTACGAAACAGCCACGCCGACCCCAAGCACGTGACGTAGGTGCCGCACCAGCCGCCTCCCCACAGCAGGCCGTTAACACGTCCTGACGGATCATTCCCCTGCCGCCGCCAGGGCGAACCGGCCACGGAATACTTGTCCGACGTGGCTCCCGCCTGTTATGCAGATACTGCAGAGTCCTTCCCCTCTGGGCGGTGCGCGATCCGCACCGCCCGCCCCTGCAGAAGGTGGAGATCATGCGAACAGTCAGACCAGCCGTCGTCGTTGCCGCGTTAGCCGCCGCCGCGTCGGCCCTCATCCCCATCACGGCCGTCGCGGCCCCGGCACCCACCCAGTTACACGGCTCGCAGCTCATCGCGCAGCTCGACCGGGGCGTACCGGGTACGGCATGGGCGGTCGACCCGGCGACCAACCAAGTCGTCGTCACCGCCGACAGCTCGGTGCGCGGCGCCGCGCTAACCGGGCTGGAGGCAGCGGTCGCCGACTCCGCGGGCGCGGCGCGGCTGGAGCGCGCCTCGGGCACCTTTCAGCCAATGATCTCCGGCGGAGACGCCATCTACGGCGGGCAGTACCGCTGCTCGCTCGGGTTCAACGTGCGCAGCGGCAACACCTACTACTTCCTCACCGCCGGGCACTGCGGCAAGGTGGCCTCGTCGTGGTACTCCGATGCCAACCACAACACGCTGCTCGGCCCGACCGAGGCCTTCAGCTTCCCCGGTAACGACTACGCCCTCGTCAGGTACACCAACACCTCCGTCACGATCTCCGGCACCGCCGGCGGCCAGGACATCGCCAGCGCCGCCAACGCCTACGTCGGTGAGTCGGTCACCCGCCGCGGCAGCACGACCGGCGTGCACAGCGGAACGGTCACCGGGCTCAACGTCACCGTGCACTACGTGGGCGGCGGAACGGTCCGCGGCCTGATCCAGACCGACGTGTGCGCGGAGCCCGGCGACAGCGGCGGCCCGCTGTACGACGACTCGGTCGCGATCGGGCTCACCTCCGGCGGCAGCGGTGACTGCCGGTCCGGCGGAACCACGTTCTTCCAGCCGGTGACCGAGGCACTGCAGAAGTACGGCGTGTCGGTGTTCTGACCGTTCCGGCACCACGGCATCGCGCGGCCCACCGGTTCACCCGGTGGGCCGCGCCATCATGGCCCGAGCGCCCGCACGGCCTCCCAACCGAGGATGTCCGGGCCGGCCGGCGGGCGGCCGACCCGGACACCGGGATCAGGCGAGGTCGAACCGGTCGAGGTTCATGACCTTGTCCCACGCAGCCACGAAGTCGTGCACGAACTTCTCCCGCGCGTCGTCGCACGCGTAGACCTCGGCGACGGCACGGCCGACGTGCGCTCGCTTGGGAGCGCGAGTCTGCCTTCCCTCGCGATGGTGTCTCGCGACCTTGCACAGGTCCCAGTCAAGATGTCGGGGGCGCGGGTGAGCAGAAGGCAGCGCGACGGGGTCTCAATCAGGGTCTCATTCAGGTAGATTCGAGCACGGTCGGCAACTTCCGCGCTATCGCACCGACCAGGAGATATGTCCTCGTGGGGACGCTCCTGAACGGCGCTGCCGTTGACACTTAGATCTTGAAAACAGGAGTCCTTCACGGGACCGGGGGTTCAAATCCCTCCGCCTCCGCAGGTCCGCTTCGCCGACCAGGCGAAATGTCGGGGCGCAGGGCCACGCCTAGAGCTGCTGGTCACAGCGTGGGAGAGGCCCGGACCATGGCCGAACCGTGACGGCTCACACTTGCAGAGGGCGTTGGATCCCACCGATGTGATTGACATCCGAGAGGGTCGGAGTTCGTTTTGTGGACCGTCGGCGTCCCCCCACGCCCACGTCGCCGTGTCGTCCCCCCACGTCGCCGTGTCGTCCCCCCACGTCGCCGTGTCGCCCGGTGGCGATCTCTATAGTCACAGTCTCCCCCGGTTCCTCCACCGGATCCGGGGTTCAAATTCCTCCGCCCCGCATCGGGTTCGAACACCTTCCGCGGAGCGCAAGCGAAAGGACGCCTTACCCGAACGTCGGGTAAGGCGCCCTTTCGGTGTCGGAACTACAGGTCGCGGTCGTTGACCACGGTCGGGGCCACTCGCGTCTCCGCGGCGCGGGCCTTGGCCCGAGCCTTGCGCGGCGGCACGCCGTTGATGTCCTCGGTGCTGATGGCGTACGAGCCGAGTACGAAGGCCAGCGCGTCGGAGTTCCTGTCGAGCGCCACGCGGTCCACGTTGCCCAGGTTGTCGCAGGCCTGGTGGTAGCACGGGTCGAAGGCATCACCCACGACACCGCCCCACTTGGCGGCCTGTGCCTCTGTCTTCGGGACCTCGGCGCCGGTGAACAGGCCACCGGCCGGAATGCCCTGCAGGATGAACTCGCCGTAGTCGGAGCGGCCGTCGAAGTCGCGGCCCTCGGTCGGGACGCCGGTGACCTCGAAGTAGTTCTCGAACGCCGCCTCGATCTGCGCGGAGCCGTACGGGCCGGGGCCCGCGCCGACGCCATCGGAGTCGTCACCGTCGAAGATGAAGTAGCCCGCGTTCGGCGAGCCGATCATGTCGAAGTTCAGGTACAGCGCGATGTTGAGCTGCTCCTCGAAGTCGAGGTTCCGCACGTAGTACTCGGAGCCGACCAGGCCGAACTCCTCCGCGCTCCACCAGGCGAAGCGGACCGCGTTGTTGACCTTCGGCCTGCCGCCGAGCTGCAGCGCGGTCTCCAGCAGCGCCGAGCTGCCCGAGCCGTTGTCGTTGATGCCGGGGCCCGCGGGGACGCTGTCCAGGTGCGCACCGGCCATCACGACGTTCTCGTGCCGCCCGGTCTGGGTCTCGGCGATGACGTTGTAGCTGGTGCGGTCCTCGGTCACGCCGCTCACCGCGAGGGTCACCGTGGCGCCCTCCTGCATGGCGAGGGTGGCGCCGTCGGCCTGGGAGATGCCACCGGCCGGGGCGCTGCCCGGCAGCGGCCCGCCCAGGTTGCCGCCCAGCGCGCCCGGGACGTTGTTGTAGATGAGGACGCCCACCGCGCCGACCTCGCCGGCGACGGTGGCCTTCTGCCCGAAGGTGCACGTACCCCGGCTGACCAGGACGATCGCGCCTTCGGCGGCCAGGCCGTCGTAGTCCGTGGCCTCGCAGCCCGGCGTGTCGTCCGCCGGGACGACCACGAGCGGTCCGGTGACACCGCCCTCAGGGGTGTCCTCGCTGTAGCTCATCCGGTTGAACGGCACTGCGGCGCCGTCCACGGTGAGCGACTGGCTGAGGGTCTCGTCGTAGACGAAGGGGAACTCCTGCCGGGTGACGATGTACCCGGCGTCCTCGAGCTTGGTCGCGACGTACTCCGCGGAGGCCTCGTGGCCGGGCGAGCTCGCGGCGCGGGTGCCACCGTTGCGGTCGGCGAGGCGCTGCAGCGCGATCAGGTGCCGGTTGGTACCCGTGATGTTGACCTTCTTGACCAGTTGGCGGGCCAGCGCGGGACCATCGGGAATGGTCTGCGGGGCGGCCGACGCGGGTACCGCGGTCAGGCCTAGACCGGCCGCTAACGCGACCATCGCGGCCCCGACGCGGAGTGTCGTCTTGGGGGACGGCATGTAGAGCTTCCTCTCCTCAGGCGAACGCCGGTGCTCGATCGGCCCCGATTCCTCGATCGCCGCATCCGGCGAGCACACCCTTGTCGGAACTTCCTGGCAGGTCAAGACCCATATACGGACTGTTATTCACGGCGATTACCGTTCCAGCCATGCACGCGATCACGATCAGCGAGCCCGGCGAACCGGACGTACTGACCTGGACGGCGCAGCCCGATCCGCGGCCGGCCCCGGGTGAGGTGCTCCTGGAGGTCGCGGCGGCCGCGGTGAACCGGGCCGACCTGCTGCAACGGCAGGGCCACTACCCGCCACCCAAGGGGGTGAGCGAGGTACCCGGCCTGGAGTGTTCCGGCACGGTCGCGGCGCTGGGCGAGGGCGTGACCGACCTGCACGTGGGTGACGCGGTGTGCGCGCTGCTGGCAGGCGGCGGGTACGCGGAGAAGGTCGTGGTGCCGGCCGGCCAGGTGCTGCCGGTGCCGAGCGGGGTCGACCTCGTGACCGCGGCATCGTTGCCGGAGGTCGCCTGCACGGTGTGGTCCAACGTGGTGCTGACCGCGGGCCTGGTCGCCGGCGAGACGTTCCTCGTGCACGGCGGCGCGGGTGGCATCGGCACGCACGCGATCCAGGTCGCCAAGGCGCTCGGCGCGCGCGTCGCGGTCACCGCGGGGTCGGCGGCGCGGCTGGAACGGTGTGCCGAGCTCGGCGCGGACGTGCTGATCGACTACCGCGAGCAGGACTTCGTCGACGAGGTCCGCGCGGCCACCGACGGCCGGGGCGCGGACGTCATCCTGGACAACATGGGCGCGAAGTACCTGCCGCGCAACATCTCGGCGCTGGCCCGCAACGGGCGGCTGGTGGTCATCGGCATGCAGGGCGGGGTCAAGGGCGAGCTGAACCTGGGTGCGTTGCTGGCGAAGTGCGCGTCGGTGACCGCGACGACGCTGCGGCACCGGCCGCTGGAGGAGAAGGCGGCGATCGTCGGGGAGGTGGCCACCCAGCTGTGGCCGCTGGTGGAGGCGGGCACCGTGCGGCCCATCGTCCACGAGGTCATGCCGATCGAGCGGGCCGGGGACGCGCACCGGGCCATGGAAGACGGCGGTGTCTTCGGCAAGATCGTGCTGAGGATGCCCTGAGCGGGGGACTCGCCGGTCCTCAGCGTTGGACTCGCGGGTCAGGTTAGGGAGGAGAGCGCGGCTACGGCTTCTACCAGGGCGTCGACCTCGGCCGACGTCGTGTAGTGGGCCAGGCCGATCCGGACCGCGCCGCCGACCTCGGCCACGCCCAGCGCGCCGAACACACCGCTCGGCCCGTCGTCGGCGAAGGCGCAGATGCCCCGGTCGGCCAGGTGCACGATGGCCCGCGACGCCTTGACGTCGGCGGCGGTGAAGGCCAGGGCCGGGATCCGGCGCATCGCGTCGCCGATCACCGTGACGTGCAGCAGTCCGCGCAGCTCGGAGATCAGCTTGCCCAGCATCCCCGCCTGGTAGGACTTCGCCGACCCGATCGAGGTCTGCAGCCGCTCCCGCCTGCTCCCCGACGCCGCGTCGTCCAGCCCGGCCAGGTAGTCGATGGACGCCACCAGCCCGGCGAGCAGCGGGTAGGCGTGCTGGCCGAGCTCCATCCGCGCGGGACCGCTCTGGTTCGGCCCGAGCGAGCAGGCCGGCAGCCGCTCCAGCAGCGACGGGTCCGCGAACGCCAGCGCGCCGACGGTCGGCCCGCCCCACGCGGTGGCGGACACGGCGACGACGTCGGCACCCATCGCGCGGATGTCCATCGGCACGAACGGCGCCGAGGACGACGCGTCGACCACGACGAGGGCGTTCGCGTCGTGTGCCAGGGTGGTGATCTTCGACAGGTCGGGCCGGGTGCCCACCACGCCGGACGCGGCGGTGACCGCGACGACCTTCGTGCGGTGCGAGATCAGGCTCTCGTACTGCCACGCCGGCAGCTCGCACGTCTCGATGTCGATCTCCGCCCAGCGGACGGTCGCGCCGGCACGTTGCGCGACACCCAGCCACGGCGCGATGTTCTGCTGGTGGTCGAGGCGCGAGACGATCACCTCGTCGGCGATCACCCAGCCGCTGCCCATCGCCTCGGCGAGCCGCTGCAGGAGCACCGCGGGGTTGGGGCCGAGCACCACGCCGGCCGGGTCGCAGCCCACCAGGTCGGCGACCGCGCGGCGGGCCGCGTCGACGATCGCCTCCGCCCGCTGCGAGGCCGGGAACACCCCGCCAGGACCGGAAACCGGGGCTCGAAGGGCGGTCGACACCGCTGTCGCGACCTGCTCGGGTACCTGCATCCCGGCCGGGGCATCCAGGTGAATCCAGCCATCACCCAACGCGGGAAACTGTCCCCGAATCGCAGCGACGTCGAACGCCATGAGCCACACCGTACGGACGCGGGCCGTGGTCGCGCCTCCGGGGGCATCCCAGGAGTTTGCGGCGCCGGACTGCGGCTACCCTCGGTGGCGTGACGTCGACGCCCAACCCGTGGGCAACCCCCGCTCACCCCGGCGCTACGCACTTGTCGATCTGGCCCAGGATGGAGCAGATGAACGACCCGGAGCAGGACCACGACGGCGGCAGGCCCGAGCAGCCCCAGCACGTGATGGTGTTGGGTCCGGACGGCTCGCCGCTCGGCACCGCGCGGATCCCGGACGGCGACGGCCCGGCCAACGCGGAGGCCGTCGGTGACATGGTCGAGCAGCCGGCCAAGGTCATGCGTATCGGCACGATGATCAAGCAGCTCCTCGAGGAGGTCCGCGCGGCCCCGCTGGACGACGCCAGCCGCAGCCGGCTGCGCGAGATCCACAAGCGGTCGATCGCCGAGCTCGAGGACGGTCTCGCGCCCGAGCTCCGCGAGGAGCTGGAGCGGCTGTCGCTCCCGTTCACCGAGGAGAACACGCCGTCGGACGCCGAGCTGCGAATCGCGCAGGCTCAGCTCGTCGGCTGGCTCGAAGGCCTCTTCCACGGCATCCAGACCGCGCTCTTCGCCCAGCAGATGGCCGCGCGGGTGCAGCTCGAGCAGATGCGCCGGGGCCTCCCGCCGGGCGCGGGCGGCGACGCTCCCGAGGGACCCGGGATCCGCGGCACCGGCCAGTACCTCTGACTGAAACAAACCCACAAGCCCGTCGGCGTGAACGCCGGCGGGCTCTCTTGTCCGTTACGGCGCGCGAATAGTTGCGCCGTCAAGGTGAATCAGGATGTGCCAATTCACTGACAGTAATTGACCAACTCGCTATTGTTGATGGACACATTCGGCTTTTTGACGCTGTTCGGGGCATATTGTTGCGCCGAACAGCAGATCAGCAGAAGATCGTTCGGTCCAACTGTCCGCCAAGAGCGCACATCGGGCGTCACCGCGACTTAGCCTGTCCGGACTCTTACATGTGATGCCTGAGGAGCACTTTGTCCTGCCGGTTTTGTCGCGATCTCCGCCTGCGATGACTCCCCTTTCCACCATCCGTCGCTTCGCTGAGGTCGCGGAGCGCTGCCCCGAGCGTCGGGCCGTTGCGGACGTCACGGTGAACGGCGGCCCCGGCCTGACGTACGCGGACCTGGCGGCAGTCGCGGGTGGGCGGTCGAGGGCCATCGCGGCTTCGGGCGTGGCACCCGGCAGCCGGGTCGGGCTGGTGACCGAGCACGGCGCCGAGACGATCGCCGGCATCCTCGGTGTGCTGGGCGCGGGCTGCGCCTACGTGCCGCTCGACCCGACCTTCCCGGTGCGGCGACTGTCTTACCAGGTCGGTGCCGCGGATGTCACGGTCGTGCTGGCCAACCGGGTGCACGCCGAACTCGCGCACGAGCTGTGCGACACCGTGCTGATCGCCGACGAGCTGCCGCCCGCCGGGCTCGAACCCGTCGAGACCGGCCTCGACACCGTCGCGTACGTGCTCTTCACGTCCGGCTCGACCGGCCGGCCCAAGGCGGTCGCGCAGACCGACCGCAACCTCCAGCACGTGGTGGACAACCAGATCACGAGCCTGTCCGTCACCCCGGCCGACCGGCTGAGCCTGCTCGCCTCGTTCGGCTTCGACGCCGCGATCCCCGACCTCTACCCCGCGCTGCTGACCGGCGCGGCGGTCGTCCCGATCGACGTCGGCGCCCACGGGCTCGCGCACACCGCGGCCACGTTGGCCCGCCACGCGGTGACGATCTTCCACTCGACGCCGACGGTGTACCGGTACCTGCTCGACGCACTCGGCCCGGGCCGGTTGGACAGCGTCCGCACGGTGCTGCTCGGCGGCGAGCAGTCGACGTACGCCGACGTGCTCCGCGGTCGGGAGAAGTTCGGGCCGGACTGTGTGTTCGTCAACGGCTACGGCGCCACCGAGGTCACCTTCGCCGCGCAGTACCAGGTTCCGGCGTCCGAAGTGGACCCCGAGGCGGCCGGCCCGCTGCCGGTCGGCACCGCGCTGCCCGGCTACGAGCTGGTGCTGCTCGGCGGGACCAAGGAGATCGTGGTCCGCGGCCGGCACCTGGTCGGCGGCTACGCCGCCGAGGACACCGACGGGGACCGCGAGGCGTTCGGTGTCGACGCGGACGGCGTGCGCCAGTACCGCACCGGCGATCTCGGACAGTCCCTGCCGGACGGTCGGCTCGTCTGCCTCGGCCGGCTGGACCGCCAGGTGAACGTGCGCGGGTTCCGCGTCGAGCCGACCGAGGTGGAGGCCGCCCTGCTGTCCCGGCCCGGGGTCGCCGCCGCACGGGCGGTCGTGCGCGACGAGGACCTCCTGGGCTACGTCGTGGGCGCGGGCCTCGACGGGCGGGAGCTTCGCGCCGCGGTCGCCGGCTCGCTGCCCGGCTACGCCGTGCCCCGCGCGGTCGTCGTGCTCGACGAGCTCCCGCTGACCGTCACCGGCAAGCTGGACGAGCTGGCGCTGCCCGACCCGCCCCGCCCGGCCGCCACCGGCCACCAGCTCGGCCCGGCCGAGCAGCGGGTGCACGACATCTGGTGCGCGGTGCTGCGGACCGACCGGGTCGCGCCGACCGACAACTTCTTCGACGTCGGCGGCCACTCGCTGCTGCTCGGCCAGGTCCAGCAGCGCCTCGCCGCCGAGCTCGGCACCGACGTCGCGCTCATGACGCTCTTCGAGCACCCGACCGTCGCCGCGCAGGCCCGGCTCCTCGGCGGCACCGGCATACCCGAGCGCCGTCCGCGGCTCGTGCCGGGCGCGACCACCCAGCAGCCGGAGACCGAGTACACCGGCGACGAGATCGCGGTCGTCGGCATGGCGGGCCGGTTCCCTGGCGCGGCCGACGTCGACGCGTTCTGGTGGAACCTCTGCGCGGGCGTCGACGCGATCCACGACTACTCCGACGGCGAGCTCGCCTCGCTCGGCATCGGGCCGGCCTTGCGCGGCGACCCCCGGCACGTGCGGGCCGGCGGCAGGCTCGACGGTATCGCCGACTTCGACGCCGGGTTCTTCTCCTTCGGCGCCGACGAGGCCGCCCGCACCGACCCGCAGCACCGGCTGTTCCTGGAGACCGCCTGGGAGGCCATGGAGAACGCCGGCCGCGATCCGGCCGACGAGGAGACCTCGGTCGGGGTGTTCGCGGCGACCTCGGCGAACCGGTACTTCCTGTTCCACCTGTTCGGCAACCCGGCGGTGAGCGACGCGGACCCGGACGACTGGGAGGCCCAGCTGCTGGGCCGCCAGTTCGCCGACCACCTGCCCGGCCAGGTCGCCTACCGGCTGGGGCTGACCGGCCCGGCGCTCGCCGTGCAGACCGCCTGCTCCAGCTCGCTCGCCGCGGTGGCGCTGGCCGCGCAGAGCCTCGCCGACCACCGGTGCGACATCGCGCTCGCCGGCGGGGTCAGCGTGACCTGGCCGCGGTACCGGCACGTGCCGGGCGGGATGGCCTCGGCCGACGGGCGGTGCCGCGCGTTCGACGAGGCCGCGAGCGGCTCCGGGTTCAGCTCGGGCGTCGGGGTGGTGGCACTGCGCAGGCTCGCCGACGCGATCGAGGACCGCGACCACATCTACGCCGTGCTGCCCGGGTGGGGCATGACCAACGACGGCGCCGACCGTGCCGGGTTCGCCGTGCCGGGACCGGGCGGGCAGGCCGCCGCCGTCGCCGAGGCCCTGGCCGTCGCGGACATCCCGCCGGCCGAGGTCCGGTTCGTCGAGGCACACGGCAGCGGCACGCCGCTCGGCGACGCCATCGAGGTGGCCGCGCTCAACGAGGTCTTCGAGGGCACGGCCCCGCCGGAGTCCTGCGCACTCGGCTCGGTCAAGACCAACATCGGGCACCTGGACGCGGCCGCAGGCATCGCCGGGCTGATCAAGACCGTGCTGGCCGTGCGGGACGGGATCATCCCGCCCAACCTGCACTTCAGCCGCGCGCACCCGGAGATCGACCTCGGCGCCGGCCCGTTCTACGTGCCCACCAAGGTGCGCGACTGGCCGGACGCCGACCGCAGGGTGGCCGGGGTCAGCTCGTTCGGCATGGGTGGCACGAACGTGCACGTCCTGGTCGCCTCGGCGCCCGCGGCAGGCACCGCGCCTGCGGCAGGCACCGCGCCCGCGGCAGGCACCGTGCCTGCGGAAGACACCGTGCGCGCGCCCGACCCGGCCGAGGACGACGGCACCGAGCACGTCCTGCCGGTGTCCGCGCGCGACGCGCATGCCTTGCGGGAGGCGGTGTCCCGGCTACGCGGCCACCTCGCAACGCACCGGCCGGCGCTGGCCGATGTCGCGCACACGCTCACCGCCGGGCGCCGGCCGTTCGCCTGCCGGGCCGCGGTCGTGGCGTGCACCGTGGACGACGCCGTGCGTGCCCTGGACTCGCTCGTCCCGGGGGAGGTCGCCGGCGCGGGAGCCCTGCGCGCGACCGCCCGGCGCTGGGTGGACGGCGCCGCCGAGCTTCCCACCGACACAGCAGGCGGCCGGCGGATCCCGCTGCCGACCTACCCGTTCCAGCGCACCAGGTTCTGGATCGAGGCCCACGACCGAGGAGGTCAGCGGTGAACTGGTTCGTGTGCCCGCGGCCGCGGCCCGACGCGGCGGCGCAGCTGTTCTGTCTGCCGTACGCGGGAGCCGGGGCGAGCGCGTTCCACCGCTGGCTGACCACGATCGGCCCGGACCTCGAGGTCGCGGCCGTGCAGCTGCCCGGCCGGGAGAACCGGATCATCGAGGATCCCGACTTCGACATCGCCGACCTGGCCGAGGCGATCGCCGAGCGTGCCGACCGGCCCTACGCGCTCTACGGCCACTCGCTCGGCGGCCGGTACGCGTTCGAGGTGGTGCGCCACCTGCACCACGCCGGCGGCACGCTGCCGGTCACGCTCTACGTCGGCGCCTGCCGCGCGCCGCACATCCGTGCCGCCGGCCCGTTCGACGGGCTGTCGCGGCTGGCCGACGAGGAGCTGCTGCGGCGGGTCGTCGAGGGTGGTGGCCTGTCCGACGCGGTGCTCGCCGAGCCGGAGCTGGTGGAGCTGCTGCTCCCGGTGCTGCGTGCGGACTTCCAGAAGCTCGACGACTACGTGTTCGTGGCGCGGGAGCCCGTGCCGGTGCCGATCGTCGCGTTCGCCGGCCGGGACGACAAGGCCGTGCCACTCGCCGACATCCGGGCCTGGGATCGGCACGCGGGCGCCGGGCTGACCGTGCACGAGGTCGACGGCGACCACTTCTTCCTGCACCGGGACGGCACCGCGGTGCTCGAGCTGCTGCCGAAGGACCTGCTCGACGCGGCGAAGAGAGTCACCACCCATGACCGCTGACCATCGGCTGCCGCTGGGTGACACCGGCTGGTCGGTGTGGCGCGAGGCCCTGCTCCGATCCGCGGGCTTCCCCGCGAACGGACTGACCACGCTCTCCACCCCGGCGGCCGCCGCGAGTGCCGACGCGTCGCTGCGCGGCGAGCCGAACGACTTCGACGCCGCCTTCGACGCCGCGCTCGCCGTCAACGCCGCGCGGCTGTTGGAGATCGCGGCCGACCCGCTGGTCCGCGAGGCGGTCACCTGGCAGAACACCAACGCACTGTACGCACTGTCCGGCCTGGTCGGCGGCGGCCCGGAGGCGCCGCGCAACCAGCGGCGGCGGGAGCGGGAGACGGCGGTCGTCAAGTACTGGCAGCGGTACTGCGGCAAGAACGAGACGGTCGGCTTCTTCGGCCCGACCTGCTGGGTGCGCATCGACCCCGAGCTGGACCGCCCGGCCGTCACGACCGTGGGGCCCACGCTGACCCGGCGCCGCTGGGTCACCTTCGAGGCGTGGGCGTTGCGGGCCTACGCCGACGCGATCAGCGCCGACCTCGCGGTGCGCCGCTGGTGGCCGCCGATGCTGTGCCCGCAGCTGACCCTCGACGGCCGGCAGGTGCACCGGCCGGGTCGCGCGCCGCTGACGCTGTCGGCGGCCGAGGCGACGCTGCTCGCCGCGTGCGACGGCAAGCAGCCGGCCGAGGCGGTGGTCAGCGACCCGGCGACCGGCCTGCGCCGTGCGGCCGACGGCTACACGATGCTGGCTCACCTCGCCGAGCATGAGCTGATCACCTGGGACGCCGCGCTGCCCAACACGCCGGCCGCGGAAGCCGTGCTGCGCCAGCGGATAGCGGCGATCGGCGACGACGCGTCGAGGGCCGCGGCGATCGGGGGGCTCGACCGGCTGGGTGCGGCCAGAGACGCGGTGGCCGCCGCGGCCGGCGACCCCGACGCCCTGCGCACTGCTTTGTCCACATTGGACTCGGTGTTCACGGAGCTGACCGGCGAGTCGCCGCGCCGGCGCGCCGGTGAGACCTACGCCGGCCGCACGCTGTGCTACGAGGACACCGCGAGGGACCTGGACGTGACGTTCGGCGCTCCGCTGCTCGCCGAGCTGGCCGCGCCGCTCGACCTGCTGCTGCGTGCCGCCCGGTGGCTCGCCGGCACGCTCGAGGTGGCCTACGCGAACGCGTTGCGCGCGCTGTACGACGAGCTGCGCGCGGACCCGGGGCAGGTGCGCCTGTCGGACCTGTGGTTCCTCGCGCAGGGCCTGTTCTGGGGCACGACCGGCGACCGGCCGGTGGACACGGTGGCCGGCGAGTTCGCCCGCCGCTGGGCGGAGCTGTTCGACCTCGCCAACGCCGACGGTCCGATCGTGCGGTCCGCGCGGGAGCTCCGCGCCCGCGTGGACGAGGCGTTCCCGCGGCTGCGGCCGTCCTGGTCGGCGGCCCGGCTGCACAGCCCGGACCTGCAGATCAGCGCGACCGGGCCGGACGCGCTGGAGCGCGGCGAGTACCGCATCGTGCTCGGCGAGATGCACGCCGCGTGGGCGTCGTTCGACTGCGAGGTCTTCACCTCCGCGCACCCCGACCCGCAGCGGCTGCGGGCCGCGCTCGCCGAGGATCTCGGTCAGCGCCGGGTCCAGCCGCTCTACCCGCTGGACTGGCCGCGGCGCACCAGCCGGGTGTCGGAGAGCCTGGCCGGCCCGACCGACGTTCAGCTCGGTTTCGCCACCGAGCCGGGTGCCGAGCCGGACCGGCTGGTCCCGACGACCGCGCTCCTAGTGTCCGAAGAGGACGGTCAGCTGGTCGCGGCGGACCCGGACGGCCGGCGCTGGCCGCTGATCGAGGTGTTCTCCCAGCTGATCGCCATGCACGCGGTGGACGCGTTCAAGCTGACCTCGCCGACCGCGCACGCGCCGCGGATCACCGTCGACCGGATGGTCGTGAACAGGGAGACCTGGCGGACCACGGCCGGCGAGACCGAGCTGGCCGAGGTCACCGGCGAACGGGAGCGGTTCCTCGCGGTGCGCCGCTGGCGGCTCGCGCTCGGCCTGCCGGACCAGCTGTTCGTCAAGATCAGCACCGAGACCAAGCCGTGCTACATGGACCTGACCAGCCCGCAGTACGCGGCGCTGCTGTGCAACATGATCCGCGCCGCGGTCAGGACCGGCGGCGACGGCGTGTCGGTGGTGGCGAGCGAGCTGCTGCCGGGGCCGGACCAGGCGTGGGTGCCCGACGCCGCCGGTCGCCGCTACGTGAGCGAACTGCGCCTGCACATCGTCGACGACAGTTTCGGCTCCACCGAGGCCACCTACCAACCAAGGGGAGCTCGCGGATGACCAGCGCCGCCTCGACCGTCGCAGACCTGATCCTCGCCCAGGCCGGCAGAACACCGGACGCCGTGGCCGTGCGGCAGTGGGAGGACCGGCTCACCTACCGCGAGCTGGTCGAGCGGGCCGCCGGGGTGGCGAACGCGCTGCGCGAGCTGGGGGTCGCGCCGGAGGCCCGGGTCGGCATCTGCACCACCCGCGACCCGGCCTACGTCGCGACCGTGCTCGGTGTGCTGCTCTCCGGCGGCTGCTACGTGCCGCTCGACCCGGGCGGCCCGCGGCAGCGGCTGCTGGAGATCGCCGAGGACGCCGGCGTGTCCATCGTGGTCGGCGACTCGGCCGCGGCCGAGTTCGGCGGCGTGCCCGGCATCCGCACGCTCGAGCCGCCGCCACCCGCGCGCCCCCGGCCGTGCCCCGCGACCGTGCACAACACCGCGCACGTGCTCTACACCTCCGGCTCGACCGGCCGGCCCAAGGGCGTGCTGACCACCCACCGCAACATCGTGTCCTTCGTGGACGGCTGGCACCGGCTGTTCCCGATCGACCCGAGCACCCGGGTGCTCGGCGTCTCCTCGCTCGGCTTCGACGCCTCCACGATCGACCTGTTCGTGCCGCTGACCGTGGGCGCCTCGGTGCAGCTGGTGTCCGCCGCCGACCGGGCCGACCCGGAGCGGCTGCGCCGGTTCGTCGTCGAGCACGAGGTGGACTACGGCGTCATCACGCCGACGATGCTGGCCATGCTGGACCCGGCGGACGTGCCGGGCTGGACGGTCATCCAGTGCGGTGGCGAGGCGGTCCCCGCCGAGCTCGCGGCCCGCTGGGCGCCGGGCAGGCGGTTCACCGACGCCTACGGCCCCACCGAGTCGACCGTGCTGGTCCTCACCGAGGACATCACCTACGCGCCAGAGGACCCGCTGCCGATCGGCAAGGCCACTCCCGGCCACCGCGCGCACGTGATGGACGAGCTGCTCCGTCCCGTGCCGCGGGGCGAGGTGGGCGAGCTGCTGATCGGCGGCCCCGGCCTCGCGAACGGCTACCTGAACCGGCCGGCCCTCACCGCGGACCGGTTCGTGCCCGACCCGTTCGCCGAGCGTCCCGGCGAGCGGCTCTACCGCACCGGCGACCAGGTCTACGAGGACGAGCAGGGCCGGATCGTCTACCTGGGCCGCGGCGACCGGCAGGTGAAGATCCGCGGCCAGCGCATCGAGCTGGGCGAGGTCGAGGCCGTGCTGGGCGAGCACCCGGACGTGCGGCAGGCCGCCGTCGAGGCGGTGGACGGCGCGGACGGCTCCGCGGGCGGCAAGCGGCTCGTCGCGTTCCTCACGCCGGCGACCGCGCCCGACGACGAGGCGCTGCGCGAGTACACGAAGGACCGGCTGACCGGCGCGATGCGGCCGACTCTGGTGATGCGCCTCGCCGAGCTGACCTTCAACCCGGTGTCCGGCAAGCTCGACCGGCCCACCCTGCGCGCACTCGCCGAGCGGGCGCTGGCCGAGCTCGCGGAGTCCGCGGCGGAGTTCGCCGGCACGCCCACCGAGCAGGCGGTCGCCAGGGTGTGGCGGCGGGTGCTCGGCCAGGCACCGACGCGGGAGACCGACTTCTTCACCGGCGGCGGCAACTCGATCGCCGCGATGCGCCTGGTCGCCGGGCTTCGGGTGGAGCTGGGCCGGCAGGTGGCCATCGAGGACCTGTTCCTCGCGCCGACCGTGGCCGGGCTGGCCGAGCTGGTCGCGAAGGCGGACCCGCTGCCCGGCAACCCGCTGACCACCGGCAACCAGCCGACGCTCGCACCACCGCAGCGCAGGCTCTGGCTCACCGACCAGCTCGCGCCCGAGGACGCGCCGTACAACATCGCGCTGGCCAACCGGCTGCGTGGTGAGCTGGACCTGCCGGCGCTGCGGGCCGCGCTGCGGGCCGTGGCCGACCGGCACGACGTGCTGCGCTGGCGGATTCGGCAGACCGCGGGCGTGCCGTACGCGGACTGCGCGCCGCCGGCCGACGTGCCGGTCGAGATCGTCGACCTGACCGCGACCGCCGACCGGGAGAGCGTGCTCGGAAGGCTCCTCGCGACCGGCGCGCGGCATGTGTTCGACCTGGCCACCGGCCCGGCCTGGCTGGTGACGCTCTACCGGCTGGCACCCGACGAGCACGTCCTGGCGGTCACCCTGCACCACGCGGTGTTCGACGGCTGGTCGCAGGCGGTGCTCTACGACGATCTCGGTGCGGCGTACGCGCGGGCCCGCGAGGGGGGCTCGCCGGCGCTGCCACCGCTGTCCGCGTCCTATGCGGACTACGCGGTGTGGCGCGCGGACCGGGACCGGCGGCACGGCGAGGCCGACCTCGCCTGGTGGACCACGCATCTGGCCGGCGTGCCGACCGTGGTCGACCTGCCCCGGGACCGGCCGCGCGCGGCCGTGCAGACCTACACCGGCGCCGAGGCGAGCGTGCCGCTTCCGTCCCATGTGGACACCGCGGTGCGGGAGCTGGCCGCGAAGCTCGGCTCGACCCCGGCGAGCGTCCTGCTCGGCGGGTTCGGCGAGCTGCTGGCACGCCTCACCGGCGCGACCGACCACGTGCTCGGCGCGGTCGTCGCCGACCGCGGGCTCGCCGCGTTCGACGACGTGCTCGGCTTCTTCATCGACACCGTCCCGGTCCGGCTGCGGGCCGGCGCGCCGACGTTCGCCGACACGGTGCGGGCGGGCGCGGACGATCTGCGGGAGGCGACCGCACACCCTGGCGCGCCGCTGGAGAAGATCGTCGACGCGCTCGGCGTCGGCCGGGACACCTCCCGCGCGCCGCTGGTGCAGGTGCTGTTCAACGTCCTGAACTTCACCGAGCCACGGCTGCGGCTGGCGGGCCTGGCCGGCGAGCCGATCGAGGTGCCCAAGCCGGGCTCGCCGTTCGACATCACGGTCTACGTGGCCGAGCGGGACGGCCGGTTCGCCTTCGACACCGTCTACAACCCGGACCTGTTCGACGCCGACCGGATCGTCGGGCTGCTCACCGACCTCACCGAGCTGGTCGGCGCGCTCGCCGCGGCACCGGACGCCCCGGCCGCCGAGACCGCCCCGCACCTGCCCCGGCGCGCCGTGCGGGAGGCGGCGGCGGGCGCGATGACCGTCGACGCGCCGGACACCCCGGAGCTGCCCGCCCTCGCCCCGGGCGCGGAGATCACCGCCACCGAGGCGCTGATCGCCTGCATCTGGCGGGAGGTGCTCGAGCGCGAGTCGGTCGGCGTGGCGGACAACTTCTTCGACATCGGTGGCCACTCGCTCGCGGTCGCCGCCGTGCACGGCCGGCTCGCCGCGGCCACCGGCCGGTCCATCCGGATGCTGGACCTCTTCCGGTACCCGAACATCCGCGCGCTCGCCGCACATCTGGACGGCACCGCGGAGAAGCCGGAGCTGGCGAGGGCGGCGTTGCGGGCCGCCGCGCGCCGCAACAGTGCCGGCAACCGGGGCAGACGCAACCCACCACGCCGTGTCAGCGGCACCGCGCAGTAGATAGAGGGGAACGCAAGATGGACCAGCCGAACGAGATCGGCATGCCGGGGGACCTCGACGGCACCGAGCCGATCGCGATCGTCGGCCTCGCCGCGCGCGTGCCCGGTGCGAGCGACGTGCACCAGTTCTGGCGCAACCTGGTGGACGGCGTCGAGTCGCTCACCCACTTCACCCGCGAGGAGCAGCTCGCCCGCGGCGTCGTGGAGTCCGAGGTGGACGATCCGGGCTGGGTGCACGCGGCGCCGATGGTCGACGGGTTCGACCAGTTCGACGCGGGCCTGTTCGGGATGACCGACCGCGAAGCGGCGCTGATGAGCCCGCAGCACCGGCTGTTCCTGGAGAGCTGCTTCATCGCGCTGCAGGACGCGGGCTACGACTCGGCCCGCTACCCCGGCGCGATCGGCGTGTACGCGGGCGCGGGCGGCAACGGCTACTTCTGGGAGAACATCAAGCGCAACGCCGCGGCGAGCGGATCACCGCACAACGCGGTCTCGCTCGCCACCGGCAACCAGCCGAACTACCTGGCCACCACGCCGTCCTACAAGCTGGACCTGCGCGGGCCGAGCCTGACCGTGGCCACCGCCTGCTCCACCTCGCTGGTGGCGTTGCACCTGGCGTGCGAGGCGCTGCGCAACGGCGAGTGCGACATGGCGCTGGCCGGCGGGGTGAACATCGAGCACCCGCAGGGCGTCGGCTACCTCGGCATGGAGGGCTTCACCTCGCCGGACGGGCACTGCCGGCCGTTCGACGCGGGCGCCAACGGCACCGTGTGGGGCAGTGGTGTGGGCGCGGTGCTGGTCAAGCGCCTGTCCGACGCCATCGCCGACGGGGACCACGTCCGCGCGGTGGTGCTGGGCAACGCGATCAACAACGACGGCGCCAACAAGGTCGGCTTCACCGCGCCCAGCGTGGACGGCCAGGTCGAGGCGGTTGCGCAGGCGGTCGGTATGGCCGGCATCGACCCGCGCACGATCACCTACGTCGAGGCGCACGGCACCGGCACCGCGGTGGGCGACCCGATCGAGGTCGCCGCGCTGTCCACCGTGTACACCGAGAACACCGACGCCAGGGAGTGGTGCGGGATCGGCTCGGTGAAGTCGAACATCGGCCACCTGAGCCAGTCCGCGGGCATCATCAGCGTGATCAAGGCGGTGCTCGCGATCGAGCACCGGATGATTCCGCCGACGATCAACTTCGAGCGGCCGAACCCGGCGATCGACTTCGCGGACACGCCGTTCTACGTGACCACCACGCTGACCAAGTGGGACACCGACGGCACCCCGCGCACCGCGGGCGTCAGCTCGTTCGGCATCGGCGGCACCAACGCGCACGTCGTCCTGCAGGAGGCGCCCGAGGCGGTGCGGCCCCGGCGGGAGGTGGCCGAGCCGCAGCTGCTGCAGGTGTCCGCGCGCAGCGAGGCGGCCCTCGACACGGCGGTCACCCAGCTCGCCGACCACCTGGGGGGCGGGACCGGGGCCGACGAGTACCTGGCCGACGTGGCACACACGCTGCGGGTCGGCCGGGCCGAGTACGCGCACCGCGCGAGCGTCGCGGCGACCGACCTGCCGGACGCCGTCGCGGCACTGCGCAGCGTGCGGCGCCGCCGGCACGGCGTGGCCGGCACCCCGGCGACGCGGGTGGCGTTCCTGTTCTCCGGCCAGGGTTCGCAGTACGCGGGCATGGGCGCGGGCCTGTACGCCACGCGCCCGGTGTTCGCCGCCGCGGTCGACGAGTGCGCGGCACTGCTCGCGCCCGAGCTGGGTGGCGACATCCGGGACCTGATCCTCGGTCGGGATCCGGAAGCCGAGGCGAGGCTGCGCGAGACCCGGTTCACCCAGCCCGCGCTGTTCGTGGTCGAGTACGCGCTCGCCACGCTGTGGCAGAGCATGGGCGTGCGGCCGGGCGCGATGATCGGTCACTCGATCGGCGAGTACGTCGCGGCGACCGTGGCCGAGGTGTTCACCCTCGCCGACGCGCTGCGCGTGGTCGCCGCCCGGGGCCGGCTGATGCAGTCGGTGCCGTCCGGCGCGATGCTCGCGGTCCAGCTCGACGAGTCCGCCGTCGACCTTCCGGACGGGCTGACCGTGGCGACCGTGAACGGGCCGGGCACGTGCGTGGTCGCCGGGCCGGCCGAGGCCGTCGCCGCGTACGCCGAGCGGCTGAAGGCCCAGGGCGCGAAGGCCAAGGAGCTGCGCACCTCGCACGCGTTCCACTCGCCGATGATGGACCCGGTCCTGGGCGAGTTCACCGAGCTGATGCGCGGGATCCGGCTGGCCGCGCCGACGTCGCGCTTCCTGTCCAACGTGTCCGGTGACTGGGTCACCGACGCGCAGGCGACCGACCCGGAGTACTGGGCGGCGCACATCCGCCGGCCGGTGCGCTTCGGTGGATGCGTCGCCACGCTCCTCGCCGGCGCCGAGCGCTGGGCGTTCCTGGAGTGCGGGCCGGGCAAGCAGCTCGTGAGCCTGGCCCGGATGCAGGTCGCGAGGGCGGCGCCCGAGCAGCGCGCGGTGGTGCCGCTGGCCAGCCTCCCGAGCCCGGGCGAGCCGGGCGGTGACCTGGCCACGCTCACCGCCACCACCGGCGCGCTGTGGGTGGCCGGCGTGCCCGTCCGGCCAGAGGCCGACCAGGACGCGCGGCGGGTGCCGCTGCCGGTGTACCCGTTCGAGCGCAAGCGGCACTGGATCACCCCGGACCCGGTGGACGCGGCCGCGAAGCCGAAGCGGCGCGGGCCGCGGCCGCTGGGCGACTGGTTCGCGGTGCCGACGTGGCAGCAGGCCGTCCCCGACCCGCGGACCGTCCCGTTGGGACGGACGCTGGTGTTCGCGGACGGGCCGCGCGGCTCGGCGCTGGCCGAGGCGCTGGCGGTGGCCGGCGCCGAGGTCGTGTCCGTGACCGTGGGCGCGGAGTTCGCCGCCGGCCCGGCGTGCGCCGTTCGGCCCGGCGTGCGCGAGGACTACGACAGCCTCGTCGCGGCGCTCGGCGAGCCGGCCACCCGGATCGTGCACGCGTTCGCACTGGACGGCGACCCCGCCGGCACCGACCTCGACGCCGCCTGGCAGGCCCAGGACCGCGGCTTCTTCAGCGTGCTGCACCTGGTGCAGGCGCTGGCCGGCGCGGGCGCGACCGACGGCGTGCACCTGGACCTGGTGTCCGCCGGCACGTCCGACGTCACCGGCACCGACCTGACCCGCCCCGAGCAGGCCACGCTCGCCGGCCTGGCCAGGGTGCTGCCGGTCGAGCTCCCCGGCCTGACCGTGCGCCGGGTCGACGCCGACGCGGCCACGTCCGACGTCCGCGCCGTGGTCACCGAGCTGCGCAGGCCCGTGGCGGACGACCGCACCGAGGTGGCGCTGCGTTCCGGACGGACCTGGGTCGCCGGGTACGAGCAGGTCTCGCTGCCGGCCGCCGAGCAGAGCCCGATCCGCGACGGCGGCCGCTACCTCATCACCGGTGGTCTCGGCGGCGTCGGCATCACGCTCGCCGAGGACTTCGCGATGCGAGCCGGTCCTACCAGCCCGGCGAAGCTCGTGCTCACCGCCCGCTCCGGCCTGCCGCCGCGCGAGGACTGGGACACCCACCTCGCGGTGCACGGCAGCGCGCCCACCGACCGGGTCGGCCGCGGCATCGCGGCGATCCGCCGGATGGAGGCGGCCGGCGCGCAGGTGCTGGTCGTGCCGGCGGACGTGACCGACCCGGGGGACCTGCGGCGGGTCCGGGCCCAAGCACACGAGGCGTTCGGCGGCCTGGACGGCATCGTGCACGCGGCGGGCCTGCCCGGCGGCGGCATGGCCGAGGTCAAGGAGCGGGCCGAGGCGGCGAAGGTGCTGGCGCCCAAGCTCGCCGGCACGCTCGCGCTGGCCCAGGTGTTCGGCGACGACGAGTTGGACTTCCTCGTGCTGTGCTCGTCGGTCACCGCGGTGGCCGGCGGCTTCGGCCAGGTGGACTACTGCGCGGCGAACAACTTCCTCGACGCCTACGCCCGCGGCACCAACGGCTGGCGGGCCCCGGTGCTGAGCCAGAACTGGGGCGGCTGGGCCGAGGTCGGCATGGCGGCGGAGACGGCCGCGCCGGCCGCGTTCCGCGCGCTGACCCATGACGGCACGAGCCGGTCGCTGGATCACCCGGTGCTCACCACGGTCACTGAGACGAGGACCGAGTCGGCCGAGCACACGGTGGCCCGCGGCCTGGTGTCGGCCGGCACGCACTGGCTGCTGGACGAGCACCGGATCGGCGGCGTGCCCGTGGTTCCCGGCACCGCGCACCTCGAGTGCGCGCGGGCCGCGACCGCCGCGATCCTCCCCGGCCCGCCCGGCGGCGCGGTCGAGCTGCGGGACGTGGCGTTCCTGGAGCCGTTCTCGGTGCCGGACGGGACGCTCGCGCAGTACCAGGTCGTGACGTCCCGATCCGAAGGCTCCGCGGACGACGGCCTCGAGCTGGAGATCCAGAGCGTCGCGGCCGGGGCGACCCGCACGCACGTGCGCGGCTCGGCCGGCTGGACCACCGAGGCGCCCGGCGCGGACCTCGACGTGAACGGGATCATCGCCCGCTGCCGCCGGATCGATGACGACTCCTCGTTCGGCCGCGGCCGCACGAGCATGCTGACGTACGGTCCGCGGTGGAAGGCGTTGAAGGAGCACCACCTCGGCACCGACGAGGAGATCGCCAGGGTCGAGGCGCCCGCATCGCCGATCGACACCGAGCCCGGCTGGGGACTGCAGCCCGCGCTGCTGGACGTGGCCACCGCGTTCGGCCGCGGCCGGGGCGAGGGCACCTACCTGCCGCTGTCCTACGGCCGGATCGTCGTCCGTGCGCCGCTGCCGAGGGAGTTCTACAGCCACCTCACCTACCGCGACGGCGAGACCGGCGCCGGCGACGACGTCGTGGCCGCCGACCTGCGACTGGTCGACCCGAACGGCCGCGAGCTCGTGTCGATCAGCGACTTCGTGCTGCGCAAGGTGGACCAGAAGGCGGTGACGGGCGGGCTGACCGGCCCGGCCGAGAAGGCACCGGCGGCGGTGACGTCGGAGGACATCACGCCGGCCGACGGCGCCGAGGCGTTCCACCGCAGCCTCGCCAGCTGCCTGGTCACCGACCTCGGCCGCCAGGTCGTGATCACCACCCACCCGGTCGCCGACATCGTGGCCAGGGCGCGCGAGGTCACCACCGACACGATCGCCACCGACCTCGACGGGGCGGCGGACGCACCGCTCCTGCCGGCGAACGGCTCCACGCCGCCGCGCACCGAGCTGGAGGCGACGATCGCGCGGGTCTGGCGGGAGGGTCTGGGCGTCGAGGTGGTCGGCGTCGACGACGACTTCTTCGGCCTGGGCGGCAACTCGCTCGTCGCCGTCCAGCTGATCGCCGCACTGCGCAAGGCGGTCGGCGTCCGGCTGCCGATGCGCAGCCTGTTCGAGACGCCGACCGTGGCGGGGCTCGCCGCCCGCATCGAGGAGATCCGCGCGGAGAAGACGGCCGAACCCGCGCCGGCCGCCACGACGATTCCGCGGCTGCCTCGAGCCTGACTGAACAGTCCTAAGGAGACAGAGATGAGCACCCCGACCGCGATCACGCTGCCCCATGTGGTGTTGAGTGACGGATCCGGTGTCCTCGAGCTGATCGGCGAGCGCCGCGAGGAGCTGCGCGCGTCGCTGGTCGAGCACGGCGGCCTGCTGTTCCGCGGCTTCGACATCGGCGGGGTCGACGGGTTCGACGAGGTCGTCCGCGCGCTGGCCGGCGAGCCGCTGACCTACACCGAACGGTCCTCACCGCGGCACTCGATCAAGGGCAAGGTCTACACCTCGACGGACTACCCGCCGGAGGAGGAGATCTTTCTCCACAACGAGAACTCCTACCAGGCGGGCTGGCCGCTGACGCTGTTCTTCTACTGCCTCACCCCGCCGGAGACGCTCGGCGCGACCCCGCTCGCCGACGTGCGCCGGGTGTACCAGGAGCTCGACCCGACGATCAGGGGCGAGTTCGAGCGCCGCGGCTGGCGGCTCGTGCGCAACTTCCACGAGGACTTCGGCACCACGTGGCAGCACGTGTTCGACACCGAGGACCGGGACGAGGTCGCCGAGTACTGCGCCGACAACGGCATCGAGATCGAGTGGCGCGGCAAGAACGGGCTGCGCACCACCGCGGTCCGCAAGGCCGTGCACCACCGGCCGGGCAGCGACGTGCCGCGCTGGTTCAACCACGCCACGTTCTTCCACGTGACCACGCTCGCGAAGGACCTGCAGGAGGGTCTCGTCGCGATGTTCGGCGCGGACGACCTGCCCACCAACACCTACTACGGCGACGGCGAGCCCATCCCCACCGAGGTGATGGACCACCTGCGGGCCGCCTACCGGGCGGCGAGCGTCCGCTTCGACTACCACCGCGACGACGTGCTGGTCGTGGACAACATGTCCGCCGCGCACGGCCGCGAGCCGTTCACCGGGCCGCGCAAGATCGCGGTCGCCATGGCCGAGGCCTACAAACCCTCCCGGGAGAGCTGATGAGCGACGACCGATTCCTCGTGGTCCGCAACGACGAGGAGCAGTACTCCATCTGGCCGCAGGGCCGGGAGCTGCCGGCCGGCTGGCACGACGCCGGGTTCGCCGGCAGCAAGACCGACTGCCTGTCCCATGTGGACACGGTGTGGACCGACATGCGGCCGAAGTCCCTGCGCGAGGTGTCCGGATGACCGACAAACCTGGGGAGTGGACGTTCCCTGCTTCCTATGCCCAGGAACGGGTGTGGCTGGCCAACCAGCTCGACCCGAGCTCGCCCGTCTACAACGTGTCCCGGCCGATGGACCTCGCTCCCGGGCTGACCGTCGAGCAGGCCTGCGCCGTGCTCGGCCAGGTCGTGGCCCGGCACGAGGCGCTGCGCACCCACCTGCGCGCGGACGACGACGCGCTCGTCCAGGTCGTGCGCGCGCCCGGGCCGGTGACGATGGACGTCGTCGACATGTCCGGTGTGGACGGCACGGAGCAGCGTGGGCGTCTCGTCGCGCTCGCCGAGGAGCTGGCCCGCGTGCCGATCCCGCTGGACCAGCCGCCGCTGTGGCGCGCCGAGCTGGTCCGCCGGAACGCGGACACCATGACGTTGCTGTTCGTCGCGCACCACGCGGTGTTCGACGGCGCCTCCATCCTCCTGTTCGCCGCGGAGGTCACCGAGCTCGGCGAGGCCATGGTCGAGGGCCGCGAGCCGAACCTGCCCACGCTCGACATCCAGTACCCGGACTTCTCGGCGTGGCAGCGCGAGCAGCTGACCGGCGCCGGGCTGGACAGCGAGCTCGCCTTCTGGCGCGCCAAGTTGGCCGGCGCCCCCGCGGTGATCGGCCTGCCCACCGACCGGCCACGGCCCGCACGGTTGGGCTTCGAGGGCGACGAGGTGTGGTTCGACCTGCCCGCAGGCCTGCTGGACCAGGTCGGCGCGGCGGCCCGGACGCACGCGGCCACGCCGCAGATGGTGCTGCTCACCGCCTACACGGCGCTCCTCGCGCGGCTGTCCGGCACCGACGACGTGGTCGTCGGCGTGTCCACCGCCGGACGCGACCTGCCCGAGCTGGCGCCGCTGATCGGCATGTTCGTCAACCCGGTGGCGCTTCGGGTGGACGCGAGCGGCGACCCGACGTTCGCCGAGCTGCTCAGCCGGGTGCGGGCCGCGCTGCTGGACGCGATGGAGCACTGGCACACGCCGTTCCAGAAGATCGTGGAGACGGCCGCGCCGCAGCGCGATCCCTCGGTGCAGCCGGTGTTCCAGGTGGCGTTCAACTACATCCCGGACTCCGGCATCGACGTGGTCACCCTGGGCACCACCAAGGACGACCTCGCGTTCGACGTGACCTCCGACCGCAGCAGGCTGCTGTACCGCACCGCGCTGTTCGACCGGGCCACCGCCGAGTCCGTCGTGGACCGCTACCTGCGGCTGCTGGCCGCCGGGGTCGCGGACCCGGCGCGGCCGGTGGCCGACCTGCCGCTGCTCGACGACGCCGAGCGGGAGCTGGTCACCCGCACCTGGTCGGGTTCCGAGGTCGACCTGCCGGCGGCGACGCTGCCGGAGCTGGTCGAGCGGCAGGTCGCGGCGACACCGGAGCGGACCGCGCTGGTCGCCGGGGACGCCACGATGACCTACGCCGAGCTGAACGCCGCCGCCAACCGGCTGGCCCGCACGCTGGTCGAGCGGGGCGCCGGGCCGGAGTCGCTGGTGGCGCTGGCCCTGTCGAGGAGCGCCGACCTCGTGGTCGCGATCCTGGCGGTACTCAAGTCGGGCGCGGGCTACCTGCCCGTCGACACCGCCCACCCGGCCGAGCGGATCGCGTTCATGCTGGCCGACGCCGCGCCGACGCTGGTGATCGCCACCCCGGACGTGACGATCCCGGTGAGCGTACCGCGGCTGACCCTTCCCGCCGAGCTGTCCGACATGGACACCGATCTGTCCGATGTGGACCGACGGGCACCGCTGCGTGGTGAGCACCCGGCCTACGTGATCTACACGTCGGGCTCCACCGGCCGGCCGAAGGGCGTGGTGATCGAGCACCGCTCGGCGAACGCCTACCTGGCCTACGCGCGAGCCGCGTACCCGAGCCTGGCCGGCACCGCGCTGATGCACTCGCCGGTCTCGTTCGACCTGACCGTGACCGCGTTGCTCGGTCCGCTCACCGCGGGCGGCACGATCCGGCTGGCGGCCATCGACGACCCGGCCGCGCGCGCCGGCGGGGCGCCCGACTTCGTCAAGGCCACCCCGGGCCAGCTGTCCCTTGTGGACAGCGCGCTGTCGCCGACCGGTGAGCTGGTGGTCGGGGGCGAGGCACTGGCGAGCGAGGCGCTGCAGGAGTGGCGTGCCGCCAACCCGGGCACCACCGTCGTCAACGAGTACGGGCCGACCGAGGCGACCGTCGGCTGCGTCGCCGCGCGGATCGAGCCGGGGGCGGTGCTGCCGCCGGGACCGGTGCGCGTTGGCAAGCCGATCCCGGGCATGCGGGCCTACGTGCTGGACGAGCGGCTGGCACCGGTCGCGCCGGGCGTGGTCGGCGAGCTGTACGTGGCCGGTCCGCAGGTGGCCCGCGGCTACCTGAACCGGCCGGGCCTGACCGCCGAGCGGTTCCTGCCCTGCCCGTTCGGCCCGGCCGGCGCGCGGATGTACCGCACCGGTGACCTGACCCGCTGGCGCCAGGACGGTTCGCTGGACTTCCTCGGCCGCACCGACCACCAGGTGAAGGTCCGCGGCATGCGGGTCGAGCTGGACGAGGTCACCTCGGCCGTGCTCGCGAACCCGGAGGTCCGCGAGGCGGTCGTCGTGCCGCGCGAGGACACCCTGGTCGGGTACGTGGTCGGCACCCCGGACACCGGGATGCTCGCCGCCGAGCTGGCGAGGACGCTGCCCGAGCACATGGTGCCGTCGGCGTTCGTCCTGCTCGACGCGCTTCCGCTGACACCCAACGGAAAGCTCGACCGCGACGCGCTCCCCGAACCGGTGGCGCGGGTCGGGACCGCCTACCTCGCGCCACGCACGGACGTCGAGGCGCTGGTGGCCGAGGTGTTCGCGGAGATCCTCGGGGTCGAGAAGGTCGGCGCGCACGACAACTTCCTCGACCTCGGCGGGAACTCGCTGCGGGGTATGCGCGCGATGGCGAAGATCCGCGCCCGGATCGAGGTCGACGTGCCGATGCGGGCGCTGTTCGGCTTCCCCGTGGTCGCGGACCTCTCGGCCGAGATCGACCGGCTGCTGGACGCCGAGCTGGACACGATGTCCGACGACGAGGTCGCCGCCTTGCTGGCTGAGGAGAACGACTAACCGATGACCGCTCCGCCAGAAGCCGCCGACCGGCGCGCGGCCCGAGCTGCCCTGCTGGCCCGCAAGCTCCGCACGAACGAGGACGCGGACACCCCGGCCCGGCACGGCATCCGGCCCCGCCCGCAAGGCTCCCCGGCACCGCTGTCCTACGCCCAGGAACGGGTCTGGTTCATGGACCAGCTCGCCCCCGGCGAAGCCGCGTACCACATCGCGGTGCCGCTGCGGATCCGTGGTGCGCTGGACCTGGCGGCGCTGCGGGCGGCGCTGGCCGGGCTGGTCGCGCGGCACGAGTCGCTGCGCACCCGGTTCCCCGCCGACGCCGACGGCACGCCGTCGGTGGTCGTCGAGGAGCACGTCGAGGTGCCGCTGCGGATCGTGTCCGCGCCGGACGATGCGGCCGCGCAGCGGCTGGTCGACGAGGCCGCGGTCGAGCCGTTCGACCTGGCCACCGGACCGCTGCTGCGCGCGCTGCTCGTGGCCGTCGCGGACGATGATCACGTGCTGCTGCTGTCCAAGCACCACATCGTCGGCGACGGCTGGTCGGTCGACGTCATGTTGCGGGACGTGATCACGCTGTACCGCGACGGGTCGCTGCCGGCGCTGCCGATCCAGTACGGCGACTTCGCGGTCTGGGAGGCACAGCGTCTCGGTGGCCCGGAGGCCGAAGGCCATGTGGCGTACTGGAAGGAGCGGCTGGCCGGCATCGAGCCGCTGTAGCTGCCGACCGACCTGGCGCGGCCGGCGACCCAGACCTACCACGGCGACTACGTCGAGCTGACCGTCGACCGGGCCACGACGGACGCGCTGGGTGCGCTGTCCCGGCGTTGCGGCGGCACGCTGTTCATGACGCTGCTCGCGGCGTACCAGGTGTTCCTCGCCCGGCACTCCCGGCAGGACGACTTCGCGGTCGGCGCGTCGGTGGCCGGCCGGTCCGCGCCGGAGCTGGAAGACGTCATCGGCATGTTCATCAACATGCTGCCGCTGCGTGCGGACCTCTCCGCCGACCCGACGTTCGCCGAGCTGCTCGAGGCGACCCGGCGCAGCGTCCTGGACGGGTTCGAGCACGCCGACGTGCCGTTCGCGAAGGTCGTGCAGGAGCTGGGACTGGTCCGCGACGTGTCCCGCTCGCCGGTGTTCCAGGCGATGTTCGTGCTGCAGAACTACGAGATGGGCCGGTTCGGCGACGCGGCGGCCGACGGCGACGTGTCGTTCCGGTGGACGCCGATGGAGCTGCGGGCCACCCGGTTCGACTTCGAGCTGCACCTCGTCGAGATCCCGGACGGCCTGTGGGGCAAGCTCGTCTACAACACCGACCTGTTCCACCGGTCCACTGTGGACCGGATGGCGGACCGGTTCGGCGCGCTGCTCGCGTCGATCGCCGCCGAACCGGACACCCGGGTGTCCGAGCTGGACATCATGGACCGGGCCGAGGCCGCACTGGTCGTCGACACCTGGAACGACACGGCCGCCGACTTCCCGAACGCCGCGACGCTGCACGGGATCGTCGAGGAGCAGGTCGCCCGCAAGCCGGACGCGACCGCGGTGACCTTCGAGGGCCAGAGCCTGAACTACGCGCAGCTCAACGCCATGGCCAACCGGATCGCGCACAAGCTCCGGAGCATCGGCGTCGGTCCGGAGACGGTGGTCGGCGTGTGCGCCGAGCGCTCGCTGGAGCTGGTCGCGGGCCTGCTGGGCGTGCTGAAGGCGGGCGGCGCGTACCTGCCGCTCGACCCGGAGTACCCCGCGGACCGGCTGGCGTTCATGGTGTCCGACGCGGCCGCGCCGGTGGTGCTGGTGCAGAGCCATCTGCAGGACGACCTGCCGGCCACCGACGCGACCGTGCTGGTGCTCGACCACGAGGACGAGTGGGCCGGGCAGCCGATCCACAACCCGCCGCCGACCACGGCCGACCACCTCGCGTACGTCATCTACACCTCCGGCTCGACCGGGCGGCCGAAGGGCGTGCCGAACACGCACCGCGGCATCGTGAACCGGCTGGACTGGATGCAGAAGCGCTACCGGCTCGGCGCGGACGACTCGGTGCTGCAGAAGACCCCGGCGAGCTTCGACGTGTCGGTGTGGGAGTTCTTCTGGCCGCTGCAGACCGGCGCGCGGCTGGTGCTCGCGAAGCCGGGCGGGCACAAGGACGCCGGGTACCTTCGTGACCTGCTCGTCGCCGAGAAGATCACCACCGCGCACTTCGTGCCGTCGATGCTGACGGTGTTCCTCGGCGAGGAGGGCATCGAGGCGGCCACCGGCCTGCGCCGGGTGATCTGCTCGGGCGAGGAGCTGCCGCACGCGGCCGCGGTCGAGTTCACCACCCGGTTCCCGAACTGCGAGCTGCACAACCTCTACGGGCCGACGGAGGCGGCGATCGACGTCAGCTCGTGGCCCTGCGAACCGGCGGAGCTGGCGACGGTCACGAGCGTCCCGATCGGCGCCCCGATCGCGAACCTGCGTTTGTACATCGTGGACCCGGCCGGGAACCCGGTGCCGGTCGGCGTCGCCGGCGAGCTGCTCATCGGCGGCGTCGGCCTGGCCCGCGGCTACCTCCGACGACCGGCCCTGACCGCGGACCGTTTCGTGCCCGACCCGTTCGCCGCGGTCCCGGGCGCGCGCCTGTACCGCACCGGCGACCTGGCCCGCTGGCGCACTCCGCCAACGCTCGACCCCGCAAGCGGATCTTCGGTCGGGATGATCGACTTCCTCGGCCGGATCGACCACCAGGTCAAGCTGCGCGGCCTGCGGATCGAGCTGGGTGAGATCGAGTCGGCGCTGCGCGACCAGGACGGCGTGGCCGAGGCCGCAGTGATCGTCCGCGAGGACAACCCCGGCGACAAGCGCCTGGTCGCCTATCTCGTCGGCACCGCGGACGTGGCCGCGGGCAAGGCCGCGCTCAAGGACACGCTGCCCGAGTACATGGTGCCCGCCGCGTTCGTGGAGCTCGACGCGCTTCCGTTGACCCCCAACGGGAAGCTCGACCGCAAGGCGTTGCCAGCACCGGTGCTGACCCGCGACGCGAGCGCGGAGCTGGTCGAGCCGCGGACCGATGTGGAACGGCTGCTCGCCGCGATCTGGTCGGAGATCCTGGGCGTCGCCACGCTCGGCATCGACGACGACTTCTTCGACCTCGGCGGGCACTCGATGCTGGCCACCCAGGTGGTGGCCCGGATCCGCAAGGACTCGACGGGAACCCGCGCGGTCGGCGTGATGGACCTGTTCACCCACCGCACGATCCGCGATCTGGCGTCCTTCATGGACGGTGACGTGGTCGACGACGGCCCGCGCGGGCTGCTGTACGAGCTGACGAAGACCCGCGGCGAGCACGACCTCACCTACGTGTGCGTGCCCTACGGCGGCGGCAGCGCGATCGTCTACCAGCCGCTGGCCGACGCGCTGCCCGACGGCTACGCGCTCTACTCGGTCGCGATCCCCGGTCACGACGTCGGGCTGGAGGAGCAGGCGCTGCCCTTCGACGAGCTGACCAGCCGGCTCGCCGACGAGGTGCTGGAGCGGATCGAGGGCAAGCTCGCGCTGTACGGCCACTGCGGTGTCGGCTCGGCGATCATCGCGGAGGTGGCGCGCAAGCTGGAAGCCGCCGGACGCGAGCTGGAGGTCGTCTACATCGGCGCGATGTTCCCGTTCGCCCGGCCGAAGGGCGCGTTCGCCACGCTGCGGACCAAGCTCGAGAAGCTGAAGAGCAACCGGCACTACGCGTCGTGGCTCAAGTCGATGGGTGTGGACACCGACGAGCTGGATCCGGAGCAGTCCGACCGGATCATCTCCAACATGCGCGCCGACTCGCGGGCGTCCGAGGACTACTTCACCGGCCTGCTGGACCGGAACGCGGCCAAGCTGCGCGCGCCGATCGTGTCGGTGGTCGGCTCCGAGGACCCGGTCACCGACTACTACACCGAGCGGTACGCGGAGTGGCGGTTCCTGTCCGACACGCTGGGGCTGGTGGTGCTCGACCAGGCCGGCCACTTCTTCCTGAAGTACCGGGCCGACGAGCTCGCGGAGATCGTCACGTCGGTGCACCCCGCGATCGAGCGCGCTGACCCGGCACCGTTGGGGCGCGCGGCACGCGGCGAGGACGCGTCGTGGGACCTGCGGTCCTGGCGCCGGATCGACACCGGTGCGGGAACCGCGGAGCCGGCGGTCAAGCCGAGCATGACCCGGTTCGTGGCGGTGACGTTCGGCCAGCTGGTGTCGACGACCGGGTCGCTGCTGACGTCGTTCGCGCTGCCGATCTGGCTGTTCACCAGAACCGGATCGGTGACCGACCTCGGCCTGCTGTGGGCGTTGGCGCTGATCTTCGGTGTGCTGACGCTGCCGGTGGCCGGCGCGATCGTCGACCGGGCCGACCGGCGCAAGGTGATGACGCTGGCGAGCTGCCTGTCCGGCTCCATCCAGTTGGGACTCGCGGCGCTGCTGTTCACCGACAGCCTCGTGCTGTGGCACATCTACGTGCTCGTGTCACTGTCCCAAGTGGGCGGCTCCTTCCAGCGCATCGCGTTCCAGTCGGCGGTGCCCCAGCTCGTGCCGAAGAAGTTCCTCGGCCACGCGATGGGCATCGTGCAGCTGTCCACCGGCACGGCGCAGCTGCTGATGCCGGTGCTGGCGGCGGGTCTGTACGCGGCGATCGACCTGAAGGGCATCCTGCTGATCGACGTGACGAGCTACGTGTTCGCCATCGTCGCGCTGACGTTCGTGCGGTTCCCGAACCTCATGGGCTGGCGGCCGCGCGAGCCGCTGATGGTCGCGATCGCGGGCGGCCTGCGGTACTCGTGGAACCACAAGGGGTTCCGGACGATGCTGGCGTACTTCGCGCTGGGCAACGTCTTCCTGGCCCCGGCGCTCGTGCTGGTGACCCCGCTGGTGCTGTCGTTCGCGACGACCACCGAGGTCGCCCAGGTGGCCCTGGCGGAGGCGGCCGGCGCGATCACGGGCGGCATCCTGATGTCGGTCTGGGGCGGACCACGCAAGCGCCGGATGATCGGGGTGCTGGTCTTCAACCTCGGCACCGCGGTCGGCTGCCTGGTGATCGGCCTGAGCGCGTCGGTGGTCGTGGTGTTCTGCGGGATGTTCTTCATGGCCGGCTCGATGACCACCGCGCAGGGCATCTACGCCACGCTGGTGCAGGTGAAGGTGCCGCAGCGCTACCACGGCCGGGTGTTCGCGCTGAACCAGACGATCACCTGGTCGACGCTGCCGATCGGCTTCGCCCTGCTCGCGCCGGGCGCGACGGCGCTGTTCGAGCCGATGATGGCCCCGGACGGCGCGCTCGCCGGCACCGTCGGCGCGCTGATCGGGACGGGCGACGGCCGCGGGATCGGGCTGGGGTACGTGGTGTTCGGCCTGATGCTGGTCGTGATCACGATCGGCGGGTTCTCGATCAAGCTGCTGCGCGACTTCGACACCGAGGTCGAGGACTCGCTGCCGGACGACCTGATCGGCGCCCAGGAGCGGGAACGCCGACTGGCCGCCAAGACCGCCGAGAAGCCGAAAGTGGCCGCAGCCGCCTGACCTCGCGCGCACACGCGCACATACACGCGTACGACGGCAGCCCCCACCCTCTCCGGGGGCACCCCGTGCTTCCAGTCTATCGACGGGCACCGACATTCTGGGCCGGCTCGGGCTTCCTGTGGACAGCTCGGCCGGTTGTGGACAAGTCGCCGGGTCAGAGCAGCGCCGGGGTGCCGGCCTCCAGCGCGAGGAGGAAGCGCTTGCGCGGGAGGCCGCCGCCGTAGCCCGTGAGGCTGCCCGTCGTTCCGATGACCCGGTGGCACGGGACGACGATGCTGATCGGGTTGTGGCCGTTGGCGTGGCCGACCGCCCGGGACGCGGTGGGTCGGCCGATGGTCGCGGCCAGCTCGCCGTAGGTCGTCGTCTCGCCGTAGCGGACCTCGCGCAGCGCGGCCCACACCTGCTGCTGGAACGGCGTCCCCTTCGGTGCCAGCCTCAGGTCGAACTCCGTGCGGGTGCCGGCGAAGTACTCGGTGAGCTGCTCGACCGCGTCGGGGAACGCGCCGTCGTCCCGCTCGCCGTAGGACTCCGGGGCGTACCGCTGCCGCTCCATGTACAGACCGGACAGCTCGCCGTCCGCGCCGACCAGGGTGATCGACCCGATCGGACTGTCCATCACCGCGTGAACCATGCCGTCCACGGTGCCCCTCTCCCCGATGTCCGGCTGGCGGAAATCCGCCGTGGCCGTCGGTGCCGCTCGTTTCTGTCGGTGGGCCGTGCTGGAGTAGCGCCCATGATTGACGAGTTTCGCGCACTGCACACCGGCTCCGTCCTGGTCCTCCCCAACGCCTGGGACGTCGCCAGCGCCCGCCTCATCGAACGGGCCGGCGCCAAGGCCGTCGCCACCACGAGTGCCGGCGTCGCCTGGAGCCTCGGCGCCCCGGACGGCGACCAGCTGACCCGCGACCGGGCCGTCGACCTCGTGGCCCGCGTCGTGGCGGGCGCCCGAGTGCCGGTCACCGCCGACATCGAGTCCGGCTTCGGCGCCACCGCGGCCGAGGTCGGCGACACCGTCCGCGCGGTGGCCGACGCGGGTGCCGCCGGCGTCAACATCGAGGACGGCGTATACCCCGGCCTGCGCGACCTCGCCGAGCAGACCGAGCGCATCGCGGCCGCACGGGCGGCGGCGGCGCTGTTCGTCAACGCGCGCATCGACACCTACCTGTTCGGCGTCGGCGAGGAGGCCGGCCGCCTGGCCGAGACGGTGGCCCGCGCTCGCGCGTACCTCGATGCCGGGGCCGACGGCGTGTTCGTGCCCGGCGTCGCTGATCCGGAGATCATCGCGGCACTGGTCTCCCAGATACCGGCGCCGCTCAACGTACTGGTCGGCCCCGGAAGCCCACCCGTGGCCGAGCTGGCCGGGCTCGGCGTGGCCAGGGTCAGCGCCGGCTCGAGCATCGCTCTCGCCGCGTACTCGCTTGCCACGCGATGCGCCGAGGAGATGCTGACCGGCGGCACCTACCACGCCCAGGCCGCCGACCTGGCGTTCGGAGAGGTCAACGCGTTACTGGCCTGACCTGCGAAGATCGACTAAACAAAACCGGCCGGTCGGTATTGACATACTCGTCGGTTGGTTTTTAAATGGAGGTCGGCGCGCCCCTGAACCGTTCGAACCGTCGAACTCCTGAGGGACGATCATGACTACTCCGATCACGAACCGGCCTGCCCCGTGGTGGCTCCGCGAGCTGGCCCACGGCCGCGCGGCATACGAGGAACTGCTGGGCTGGCCGGTCTCCGTGCAGGTGGGCAACCGGGTGCTGATCGTGGCGATCGGCTCGTCGGTCGCCGCGATGACCATGCCGGCCGCGCTGGGCGCCGCGGTGTGCGGCGAGCTGCGACGAGCCATCCAGTGCGGCCCGGTGCTCACCGACCCGGACGGTCTCAAGTGGACATTCCTGACCCGGCCACCGGAGGACTTACGCACGGGGATCGCCGGCGCGCTGGCCCGGGCCCACGTGGACCTCGCCCGGCGCGGCGGCCACGTCGTGGTCCCGCCCGCGCCGACGACCCCGCTCGCCACCACCACCCCCGCCGGCCGGCCGGTGCCCCTGGACCGCTCATGGCGCTGGATCGAGCCGCCCACCCCGTGCCGGCCGCTGCCGCCGGCCTACCCGGCCATCGCGGTCACCCGCCGCCTCACCGAACCGGAACGCGTCGCGGCGTAACGGAAAGAGGTGGTGGTCGCCGGCCGGCGACCACCACCTCTCCTCCCACCCCGGATCGGGTCTAGGCGTCGGTCATCTCCCACGGGGCATGCGCGCCCTTGTTCTGCCGGTGGCTCGAGTTGGAGATGTCCTTCGTCAGCTGGGGCCAGCCGGCCTCGTCGGAGCCGTGCTTGCGCGGAAAGCCCTCGTTGTTCTGCACCCGCTGGTTCAGGTCCTTGATCGAGGGCAGCAGCGTGGACCCGACGAACGCCTCGAGCGCGCCGAGCGCCGCGGTGACCAGGGCGGCCACCTTCACCGCCGACCCGCCAGCGGCCGCGGCGGCCGGCGGCGCGCCGGCACCGCCGGTGGCGGCCGCGGCGGTCGCCTCCGCGGTGAGCTCGATGACGAACGTGACGAGCGCGGACACCACCGCGAGCCACGCCACCCCGATCGCGATGGCCAGCTTGCCGAGCAGGTCGTCGACCTCGTCGCACGCCGCCTTCACCGCGCCGAGTGCCTTCTGCTGCGACGGAAGCACGTTCTTGTACGCCTCCGCGGCACTGCCGGACCACTCGTCGTCGGTCCGCATCGAGCCGACGGAGAACGACTCCGACCAGGAGCTGGTCTTCGCTCCGACGGCGTCGGTCCACGTGCCGCCGGTGGTCCACAACGTCCACGGCCTGCCCGGCTGGGATTGGAACTTGATGACCTCGGTGATGACCTTGCCGATGATCTCGCCGACCGTCCGCAGCGCGGCCATGACCCGGTCCACGATGAACCCCGGCAGCCAGTCCAGCACCCGGTTGGCGTTGTCCACCAGCCGCTGGAACTCCCGGCGGATCCCCTCGATCGCGTCGCCGACCCGGCGCCGGATCTCCTCGAACTCGACCTCGCCCAAGATTCCCGTCATCGCACAGTTCCCCTCACCAAATGTTGTTCATGCGGTGGACGCCGGCGTCTTCCTCGTCCTGGTATGTCTGCGCGGACGCCCGCAGCGCGGCGGCCACCCCGGTCGACATCGTCTCGCCCTCACCGAGCAGCCGGGCCATCTTGTGCTGGAACTCCTGGTAGAGCGTGGTCATGCCGAGCATGTCCGCCAGGTAGGAGAAGTCGAAGGCGTCGAGGGTGAGACCGTCGGCGGTGCCCTTGATGGTGCCGAGGTCCTGGGCGCACTTGTCCCAGGTGTCTGCGTCGTCGCGCAACGCCGACAGCGCGGCCTGGTACTGCTCCGGCGTTGGAGCCATGGAGTCCCTCCTGCTGGTGGTGTCGGTGCGTCAGCGTCGGATGCCGAAGAGCGTCGCGACGAACTCCTGCGGGTCGGCGGTCAGCGCCTGCAGCTCGGCGATCGCGCTGTCCGAGCGGCGCCGCGGCGCCGCCTCGGCGACGTCGCGGTACGCGGCGGCGAACGCGTCCTCCAGCTCGCTCGCGATCTCCAGGTGGTTCGCGGTGCCGATCCAGCGGGTGTCGGTCTCGATCCGGACCTCCACCGCCTGCGTGCCGTCCATCGCGACGATGACGTGGCCGCCTTGGCTGCGGCCCTTGGTCGGCCGGCGCTTCACCCGCGCCGCCGCGGCGGCGGCCTTCGCCTCTGCCGCGGTCTCGTTGCCCACCCGGTGCAGCAGGGTGAGCAGCTGGTCGATCATCGCGCGGGACGGGTTGATGTCGAACGGCTCGGTGGGCGCGGGTCGCGGCACGGGCTCGGCGGGCGGTTCGGACTCCTCGGCCTCGGCCACCTTCTCGGCCCAGCCGGACACCCGCGCGACACCGGCGGCGTTGACCGCCTCGAGGACGGCCCCGCCGAGCCGCCGGACGTCGAGCTTGCCGTACCACTCGTGCTCGAGCCGGAGCTCGGTCACCACGCCGTCGGCGTCGACCACCGCGTGCACGGTCCCGCTCTCGTCGTGCCCCTCGTAGCTGGCCGCCGGATCCCGCCCCGCGTCGAGGACCCGGCTCATCCGCTCGGCCTCACCGGCGAACTGACGCAGCGCATCGAACCCCGATGGCACGCTCATCCTGATCTCCCTCTGCGCTGGACGGTGCCTCCGACGAGGAGGACGTTACATTCGTTCCCGAGTTGCCACACCCTTTACCGACGCAAAAGCCCTGGAACCCGAAGCGGGGCCGGCACATCTACTCTCAGCGCAGCCCATCCTGAACGGGGGAGACATGTCCGACATCGAGTACCGCTTCGGCACCGGTGAGAGTGACCCGAACGTCCATCACTCCGAGGCCAACGTCGATGTGGACGGCGACGGCACGGCCGACGCCGTGGCGCTCGACTTCGACGGCGACGGCCGGGTCGACGACGTCATGTGGGACTCCGACGGCGACGGCGTGGCCGACACCGCCGTGCTCGACCTCGACGACGACGGCGTGGCCGAGTCCGAGTACGCCGACCCCACCGGCATGGGCACCTGGAACGAGGAGGGTCGCGGGGGCGACCCGAGCGCCGCGCAGCCGCGGCCCGAGCCGGCGCCGGAGCCGGCCCCCGAGCCGGCACCCCAGCCCTCACCGGGCCCGGAGGACACCGACGGCAGCGACTACGAGCCCTACGACGACGATGGTGGCAGCGACGATGGTGGCAGCGACGACGGTGGCAGCGACGACGACACGGGTGGCGACACCGGCGACAGCACCGACCCGAGCTCTGGCGAGGACACCCCGGACGGGCCGGGCATGGGCTCGGACGAGGACACCGGCGAGGACACCGGGACCGACGGCACGGACGGCAGCACCGCCCCGAGTGACGACTCCGCGGACGAGGACCCGGCCGGCGACTACGAGCCGCGCCAGGACGAGGACGACACCGACGCCGAGGACGGCGCGGGCCTGTTCGACAACCTCGAGGACGCCCCGGACGTGGACCGCGACGCCATCAGCGACTGGTACGAGGACCTGAACTAGCTGGCCTCGGGGCCGCCGGGCGGTTCCTGCCGTTGCGCCGGCGGCGTAGCGGCAGCAGGAACCACAGCGTGGCGAACAGGCCGGCGGCGAACACCGCGATCACGATCGCGGCCCAGGCGCCGACGACGGCGTCGGTGAGCAGCAGCACGGTGAACGTCATCGCCACCGCGAGGCACGCCAAGCCGGAGATCGCGAGCCTGTTCGCGACCTCGATGATCATCGGTCGTTCGCCCTGCCGGAACAGCATCCGGTGCCACGCGGCCGGCGCGGTCAGCAGCGCCACCGCCGTCGTCGCGAACAGCACCGCGATCAGGTGGACGACGTGCTGGAACGTCGAGGCGCGCACGTAGGGCTCGGTGAACGCGACCGCGAGCAGGAAGCCGAACAGGAACTGCACCCCGGCCTGTGCGACCCGCAGTTCCTGCAGCAGCTCGTTGACGTTTCGGGTCAACCGTTCGTGCTCGGACTCTTGTCGCGCAGCGCGGTCCTCGGACTCAGCGGCCATTCCACGGGATTACCTCGACACACCCCCCGCGAAACCCGTCATTTCGGGCCCGGCCGCGCCTCGCGGATCGGCATGGCGAGCAGCCCGCGCGGATCGCGCTGGAGCTGCTGGGCCACCGGGTACCGCCAGTGGATCTCCTCGGTGTCGTCGTTCAGCATCGCTGGCAACAGCTGCGCGGCGACCACGGCGAACCACGACCCGTACCACTTGCGGGCGAGCTCGCCCGCCCTGTCCAGGTACTCGGTGCCGTGCGCCGGCGTGAGCCAGCCCGCCCGCAGCCCGCACCGGACCAGGTGCACACCCTCGGCCCAGTGGCAGGCCAGCAGGGACGGAACGCGCTGGTCCAACCCGAGGATGCCGTCCTGGCGCAGCCGGTCCTCGGCCCGGTCGATGTCGGCGGCGAGTGCCAGCAACCCCTCGCGCTCGCCGTAGGGCAGGCCGCGCGCGGTGGCGAGCTCGTCGAGGGCGTGGTGCCACAGCTCCGGACCGACCCGGGTGCGCTGTCGCAGCGCCTCCTCCACCAGCGCCATCCCCCGACCCGGGTTCTCGGCGTCGCCACCGAGCAGGGCGCGCAGTGCCCGCGGCAACGCGGCCCGCGCATCGCGCTCGGCGTCCTCGCCGAACGTGCCGCTCCGCGAGCTCCTTGCGCACCCGCCGCACCGGCCGCTGGTAGCCGACGTGGTCCACCGGCTCGCCCGCGGCGACCGCCGGGAACGCGCCGACCCCGAGTGCGGCCGGGTACCGCACCGGCGACCCGCCGCAGAACCGCACCCGGTCCGGCCGCGGCTGGTCGCGTTCCCGGCGCTCCGCCGCACGCTTCCACATCGCTCGGGCCGCGTGGACCACGTAGCCGGCCAGCACGAGACCGATGATCAGCAACGCGATCATGATCCGCCGCTCGGCGACGTCGTCGAGCCAGCCGTCCTGCGCGAGCAACCAGGTCGGCGTCAATGGTTCGCTCGCACGCTCACTCAGTGTCAATGGTTCGCTCGCAAGCTCGCTCAGTGTCAATGGTTCGCTCACGCCGCCCGGGCCGGCGCCGGCCACGGCATCGTCCGCCACGGGCTGGCGTCCTCGGCGAGGAGCTTGCGGTGCGCCTCCCGGACCTCGACGTGGTGCACCGGGAAGTCCTCGTCGTCGAAGGACAGCATCCGGCCCATGCCGAACCCGGCGGACAGCTCCGCCCACGAGCCGTAGTGCCGGGCGCACAGGTCGCCGGCCCGCAGCACGCCCCGCTCGGCGGCGACCCGGTCGCAGTACCCGGCTCGCATGCCCCAGCGGGCCATGGTGACCGCGCGGCCCCAGTCGTAGGCACGCAGGCTCGCGACCACCCCGTTCGGCGGGAGGATCCCGTCGGCGCGGAAGCGGTCCTCGTAGCGGCTGATCCGCTCGGCCGCCCGCGTGAGGAGCGGGACGCCGCGCATGCCGATCCGGCCGGTCTGCGCGGCCTGCTCGATGATCCGGTGCCAGCCGGCGAGGTCCGGCACGACGCCCGTCGCCGTGACCGCCTGCCGGCGCAGCCGCACCGCGAGGTCGGCCGGCTTCTCGCCGCGCTCGGCGAGCAGCCGGTCCATCGTCCGCTGCCAGTCGGTAGCGCTGTGCACGTCCCACATGCCGGCCGGCCGCATGCGCAGCTCGAGCTTCGTGAACCCGCCGCCGGCCGGGTCGTTCCACGCGACGCCCTGGTTGATCGCCATGTGCGCGCCGCACGCCAGGCCGAACGCGAGCGGCCCGGTGGTCGGCGCGGACCGGTCGGTCACGATCGAGCCGGCCCGGAAGACCTGCTTGAGCTGCTTGGTCTTCAGCCGCGTCTTCAGGGCGACCTGCAGGACCAACACGAGGACCAGGACCGGTGCGCCGATCGCGATCACCCAGAACATGCCGCCGAGCTGTGCCTGCAGGTCGTCGATCACCGTGGGACCCCCTCTCAGCGCAACCGGTCGCCCGGCACCGGGTAGATGTAGTCCCTGCCGTCCTTGACGGCGTGCACGACGAGCGGGCGGTCCGGGCCCTTGTCCGAGGTGGCCGCGACGTAGACGATCACGTCCGGGAACGGGTCGCCGATGGCCTGGATCGAGTGCGCGCCCGGGTCGTAGGACCGCGGGTGCCAGCCCCACGGCATCAGGCTCGAGTACGCCACACACTCGTAGCGGACCGTGCCGAGCGGGATGCGTTCCGCTTGCGCGGCAAGGGTTTCCCGGGTGCGTGGGTCGAGCGGGCCGGTGGTGCCGAACGCCATGACCGCGTAGCCGATCCCCTCGTGCGTCGCGAAGCGCAGCTCGTGGTTCTCGTGGACGCCCTTGTGCTGGGCGGTCGAGTAGACGGCGTGGGCCTTCTTCGCCTTGCCGTCCTTGAACATCCCCTTCATGACCGAGCCGAACCCGCTCGGCTCCTCCAGCCGGCGTGCGAGTGTGTGCGCGTCCATCGCTTCGTCCTTCTCCCGGTTCGTGGCGTGGCTGAAAGGGGCGCCGCACGGGCGCCCGGCCCGGAGGCCCCGGGTGCGTCAGCGGTCGGCGGCGCGGAGCCGGCCGACCGGCGGCGGATCGTCGTGCAGCAACGCGGTGTGCGGGGTGGGGAGGTCGTACATGGCGTGGAGCCGGGCGCGGACCCGCTCGAGCGGGTAGCGGTCGCCGTACACGCTCGCCTTGAAGATCACGCCTTCCAGGACCGAGCGGAACATGACCTCCTCCAGCGCCGGGTCCGCGGCTCCCCGGTCCGCGAACAGCCCGCGCAGGGTCTCCTCCAGCAAGGTGAGCTGGTCGTCCTTGGTGAGCTCCACCTCCGCGAACAGCGGGAGCGTCGACGGGTGGGTCATGAGGCTGAGCGCCAGCCGCTGCACGGGCAGCGTGCCCGCCGCGGCGCGGAGGACGCCGTCGATCATCGTGGCCAGCCGCTCGTCGGGCGTGCCGGTGACGTCGACCAACGTCATCAGGCCGTCCAGATAGCGGCCGAGAAGCTCTTCGGCGAGTTGCCGCTTGCCGGGGAAGTAGTAGGTGATCAACCCGCGGGAGACCCGGGCGCGGGCGGTGATGTCGGAGATCGTCGCGTTGTGGAAGCCCTTCTCCGCGAAGACCTCGAGCGCCGCGGCGAGGATCCGCTCCCGCGACTGTTCGCGCATCTGCTCGTTGGCCTGCGCCGATCGTGGCGACACGTGCCTACCTCATCATTCGTGCTGCCGTCTCGACTGTTGACCCCTGTCGCCGACGCTCGCGGACGTTGACTGTACATACATCCAGCCAATCGTGGAAGGGCCTTCGCGAACAGAATGTGAGCACTGTTCGCACCATTGATTATTACGAGACGTTCGTACCGTAACATAAGGTTCTGGGGTGCCGAACGACACGCCGCCCAGAGGCCGGCCGAGGATCGCCGAGTTGGACGAACGGATCCTCGACGCGACCCGCGCGCTCCTCGCCGAGCACGGGTATCTCGGGTTGAGCATGGAGGCGGTCGCCAAGCGCGCGGGTGTGGGCAAGCAGACGCTCTATCGCCGCTGGCCACGGCGGCCGCTGCTCGTCTACCAGGCGTACTTCGGCGGGGCCGCCCGCACCGGCGCGGAACTGCCCGACACCGGAACCCTGGCCGGCGACCTCCAGCTGGCGACGGCCTACCAGGACCACGTGTTCAAGCAGCCCGGAACGGTCGAGCTGATCAGCGGCATGGTGGCGGACTGCCTGGTGGAGCCCGACCTGATGGCCGCACTGCGGGAGAACATGATGCGCCCGGACCTGGAGGTGGCGGCGGTGATCTTCGCCCGGGCCGTCTCCCGGGGCGAGCTGCCCGGCGACACGGACATCCACGCGATGGCCGAGATCATGGCCGGCGCGATGTTCGCCCACCACGTCCTCTACGGCGAGGACCGTCCCGGCTTCCGGCAAGCCCTCGCGACCACGCTCGCCAAGCTCGCAGACTAGTGTCCCCCGCCGGACCGGTAGGCGTGCGGGCTCACGCCGTACGCGCGCTTGAACGCCGTGCTCAACGCGAACGCGCTGCCGTAGCCGACCTCGTGAGCGACCGCGCCGATGGTCCGGTCGGGGTGCTGGCGCAGCAGGTCCGCGGCCAGCGCCAGGCGCCAGCTGGTCAGGTACGTCATCGGGGGCTCGCCGACGGCCGAGGTGAACCGCCTGGCCAGCGCGGCGCGGGAGACGCCGATGTTCGCGGCCAGCTTGGCCACCGTCCACGGTTCGGCCGGTTGGTGCTGCAGCAGCCGCAGCGCCTGCCCGACCACCGGATCCTCGTACGCGCGGTACCAGGCGGGGGCTTCGGCACGGGCGAACCACGTGCGCAGGGCGCTGATCAGCAGCAGGTCCAGCAGCCGGTCGAGCACGGCCTCCTGGCCGGGGACGTCCCGGACCATCTCGGCGGCGAGCAGCGGGACGAGCGGGCTGGGCCGGTCCGCGGCGCGCAGCACGATCAGCGGCGGGAGGGCGGCGAGCAGCCGCTTGCTGATCTCGGAAGGGGAAGCCGATGAGCACCACGGTTCTGGGATGGCGACGATCGCGGCCGGGCTGATCGCCGGGCTGTTCTACGCCTACGCGTGCTCGGTGATGCCGGGCCTGGCCCGCGGCGATGACAAGACGTTCGTCGAGGGCATGCGCGGCATCAACGTCGCGATCGTCAACGGCTGGTTCATGCTGTCGTTCCTCGGCGCGCCGCTGCTCGCCGCGGCCGCCGGGCTCCTGCACCTGCGCTCGGGCCCGACGCTGTGGTGGATCGTGGCTGCGTTCGGGTGCCTGGTGGCGATGCTCGTGATCACCGGGGTCGTCAACATCCCGTTGAACAACGCACTGGAGGCCGGCCGGGACTCGTACGCGGAGCTGCGGGAGCGGTTCGAGGCGTCGTGGGTGCGGTGGAACGTGCTCCGCGCGGTCGTGTCGAGCGCCGGCTTCGGCTGCCTCGTCGGGGCCCTGGTGAGCCGTTAGACCGGCCTGAGGCGCAGCAGGGCCCGGCCGTCCACGGTGGCCATCGTGCTGATCGACAGCTGGTTGTTGATCACACTCTCCGCGAAGGCACCCGGGTCGGCGTACAGGTCGATCGTGATCGTGCCGCCGCCGGCGGTCTGCCCCTCGATGTGCACGCCCTGCGGGCCGATCGTCGGGATGGACAGGTGGCTCACGCCGGTCGCCGGGTCCATGTCGAGCTGCACCGGCGCCCGCACGTCCACCTCGCACGTCCCGTCGAAGCAGGCCTGCAGGTTCGACCCGTCGGCGGCCTTCGGGAACGTCGGCTCGGCGGGTGGCGGCTCGGTCGTCGTCACGGCCGTCGTGGTCGGCGGCGCCAGGGTCGAGCCGATCGGCACGCCCGAGACCTGCTGCCCGGTGCACCCGGCGAGCGCGCCGAGACCGAGCACGATGATCACCACACGGCGCATGTGCGCCCTCCTTCGGCAGGGATGGTGCGGGCCACTGGCATCATGGTCCGCACGCGGTGTCGGAGTCTGTTGGGGGTTCTCGGGTGGACGGGTTCGACGTGCCCGGCTACCGGCTGACACAGAAGCTGTCCGAGACCAACATGAGCGTGGTCTTCCTGGCCGAGGACCTCGAGTTCGACAACCGGCCCGTCGCGATCAAGATCCTCAAGCCGGACCTCGCGAACGACCCGGAGTACACGGCCCGCTTCCGGCGCGAGCTCGCCGTCGCGGCCAAGCTCAACCACCCGAACATCGTCGGCGTCTACGCGCGCGGCTCGACCCTGCAGCACCTGGTGATGCCGTTCATCGACGGCACCACGCTGGCCGCCGAGCTGGCCGAGCGGGTGCGGCTGGACCTGACGCGCACCGTGCGGATCATTCGCCAGGTCGCCGCGGCGCTGGACCACGCGCACGCGCGTGGCTGGGCACACCGGGACGTCAAGCCGGGCAACGTCATGCTGCACGCCGGGTCCGACCACGCGTACCTGATCGACTTCGGGATCGCCGCGGAGCTGGACGTCGAGCGCCGCACCGAGGTGGGCCGCACGGTCGGCACCGAGGGGTATCTCGCCCCCGAGCTGCGGTCCGACGTCCTCGAACCGGAGCGGGCGCCGGTCACCCGGCAGGCGGACATCTACTCCCTCGGCGTGGTCGTCTACCGGTGTCTCACCGGCCGGCTGCCCTACGACGACCAGCCCACGGAGGCCGCCCGCTGGCTCGCCCGCCACGGCAAGCCGCCGCTCCCGATCCGCGCGCAGCGGCCCGACCTGCCCGCCGAGACAGACGGGGTCGTCAACCGCACGCTCGCGACCGCGGCCGACCGCTATGCCACCTGCACCGAGCTCGCCGACGCCCTCGACGCGCTGCTGACCGGGCCCGCGATCCCGGTGCACCAGGAGCTCACCCTTCCCCCGGTGGACCCGGCGCGCGAGCCCGACACCAGTCCGACGCCGCCACTGCGCCGGCAGAGCCGGCTCGCCGCCAACCGGAACCCGCTGCTGGTCGGCGCGCTCGCGTTGGTGCTGATCGCCGCCGGCATCGTGGCCTGGGTGTCGGCGAACGACGACCCGAGCGGCCCGGACCTGAGCCGCGTCCCACCCTCGCTGATCGGAAGCTGCGCGGAAGCCGACACCGACTCCGGCCTTCCTGGCGCGACCTCGGTGCTGCGGTGCGGGGACGGCACCCAGGAGATCCGGTTCAGCCTGTTCGCCGACCGGGCGCGGGTGGACCTCGCCTACGCCGCCGCGCTGCAGGACGCCAACATCCCGCGCGGCACCGGCGACTGCACCCGGGCCACCGGCGCCGAGCACCGCTATCCCAACGGCGGCACCCAGACCGGGCGGGTGGTCTGCTGGGCGGGCGGCGGCACCAGCACGCTGGTGTGGACCGACGACGAGCGCCGCACGGTCGCCCGCGCCGAGGCCGCCGAGTCCGGTGACGCCGACCTCACCGCGTCGTGGGCCGGGTGGGTCGGCATCCCGCCGTTCCCGACCGACGACGAGCAGTCGCTGATCGACCTCGTCGAGAAGCCACGCTGCCAGCGCGCCGAGGCCGGCACCCTCGACTCGTTCCGCAACCTCACCGCCGCCGTCGAGTGCGACGCGAACAGCCGGCTCGCCACCTCGGTCACCTACTACCGCTTCGGCGACCAGGAAGGCCTGCGCCGCACCTACGACGGCCACGTGGCCACCAACAACCCGCCGTCCGGCGTGCTGTGCGCCGACAACCCGCCGGGCTTCATCGGCAACCGCCGCTGGGACCTGCGCAGCGTCGACATGGGCGAGATGCTCTGTTACCCCGGTGAACGGGGCGCGCCGATGCTCGAGTGGACGGTCGAGCCGTTGCAGGTGATGGCCAGGGTGACCGGCAGCGAGCCGGCCGATGTCGCGGAATGGTGGCGGCGCGGCCTCGGCATCTCGTCCGGCAAGATCGTCGCGGCGGCCAACAAGCGCGCCGACCCGGCGTTCCCCGACGAGCGGGAGCGCGCGCTGCTCGAGCACATCCCGCGGGCGTCCCAGGTCAACTGCATGCGCCCGTCGGCCGACCAGGTGCGCGAGAACGCGGGCGACACCGAGGTGACGGCCGTGACCTGCGGACCGACCAACGGCGCGGGCGCCGTGTACTACTACCAGTTCCCCGACCTCGCTTCGATGAACGCCCGCTACTTCGACGCCCTGGGCACGAGCGGCCCGGACTGCACCACCGCGCCGAAGGACTTCACCGGCGACGCGCCCTACACCCTCGGCGCCGCGTCCGGCCGGCTCGGCTGCGCGAAGCCGGCCGGGCAGCTGTTCCTGACCTGGACCTCCAACTCGTTGCGCATCGCGACGTTCGCCTACCAGGGCTACGACACCGACTACCTCCTCGACTGGTGGCGCACCGAGGCCGGCCCGACATAGCAGCGGTCTAGAAGTCCAGGTCGCCGAGCAGTGCCAGGTCCAGCGGCAGCAGCGTGGCGGTCTGCAGCAGCTCGTGGATCAGGTTGTCCTTGAGCTTGTTGCCCACTGGCTCACCGACCTCCTCCCTGGTCAGCCCGCGAACGCCCTGCGCGGACACGCGCTTGCGCACCGCGTCCGCGATGTTCGACGCGCGGTGCCAGTGCCAGCCCTCCTGGCCGGGCGTGGCGTTGAGGTCGTCGGCCACCTGCTGCCAGGCGACCGGCTGCGGGTGCGGCTCCTGGCGCAGGTAGCGCTGCGCGAGCGCGGTGAGCACGAGCCGCTCGACCTCGCTGAGCTCGTACACCGGGGGCGCCGAGGTGGCCTCGTCCGCCGACGACAGCGGGACCTGCTTGCTCAGCCCGACCACGCGCACCTCGAGCAGGTGCTGGCGGTCGGCCGAGCCGTCGATGAACAGCGGGCTGTATCCCTTGGCCAGCACCATGTGCCGGCCGGGGAGCAGCAGGTCGGCGGAGTTCGGCAGCCGGATCGGCCTGCGGCCGTCGTTGTGCAGCCACCACTGCCGGCCCGCGCACACGATCCGGCCGTGCTGACGGCTGATCTGCCCGTCGTCGGACCCGACGCACACCTCGACCTCGTCGGCGTGCCGGCCGAACCGGACCTGCAGGCGTTCCAGCGGCGGCGCGGCGAACCCGCCACCCGAGCCGTAGACGAAGATGCTGCCCGGCGGCCCGGACGGCGACTTCGCGGCCAGGCCCCCGGTCAGCGCGGGCAGCTTCCGCGGCGGGAACTCGAAGACATCGCCCACGGCGGTCCCCTTTCAGTCTTGCGGCGCCTGGTCGACCTGGTCGAGCAGGCGCAGGTCCGGCGGCACGAGCGTGGTGGACAGGACGAGCTCGCGGACCAGGTTGTCGGTGAGCTTGTTGCCGACCGGCTCGCCGACCTCCTCCCTGGTGAGGCCGCGAACCCCCGCGCGGGACAGTCGCTCGCGCACGTCCTTGAGCAGGTGCTCGACCTTGCGGTGCGTCCAGCCTGCGTCGGGTCGCAGCTCCATCAACTGCTCGGCGACCTGCTGGCGGGTGAGCGGCTGCGGGTCGGACTCGTGCAACAGGTACCGCTGCCCGAGCAGCACCAGCGCGAGCCGTTCGTCCTCCAGGAGGCGCCAGGTCTTCGGCGGCTCGGTGTGCGCGTCGTGCTTGGTCACCGGCCGCCGGCCGTCCGAGCCGGCGACGAACAGCTCCAGCAGGTGCTCCCGGCCGCGGGTGCCGGGCACGAACAGCGGCGTGTAGCCCTCGGCGAGCGGGAGCGACTCCTCGGCCGCGAACAGCCACTGCGAGCCGGGCAGCCGGATCGGCAGCTTGCCGGTGTTGCTGACCCACCACTGGCCGCCGCGGTGGGTCAGCAGGCCGTGCTGGCGGCTGACCCGGCGGTCGTCCTCGCCGATGCAGACGTGCACCTCGGGTTTGTTGCGGCCGAACACGACCGTGCGGCCCTCGCTCGGGCCGACCGTGATGCCGCCGCCGATGGACAGCGCGTAGATCGCGCCCGGTGCCGAGCGCGGTATCCCGAACGCCAGGCTGTCGTGACTCCTCGGGAGGCGTTGGCCTTCCGCCGCCAGCGTGTCCACATGTCCTCCTCGCCCCCGGCCGAACCGCGTTCAGTATGCGACGGTCGCCCGGGACCCCTCCCGGATCTACCGGCTCCGCATCTCGAACGCCAGCAGGGTGGCACCGACCTGCACCGTTCCGGGCGTGTGCGGCGGCTGGGCGAGCTCGTGCAGCTCGGCCATCAGGTCGTGCAAACGTTTGCGGGCGTCGGTCCACTGCTCGGGGGTCAGCCACAGGTCGGCGTCGGTGACGACCGCGGCCGAGTCCGGCAGCCGGTCGGCGACCCGGACCCGCAGGTTGGCGATCAACGCCTCGGTGAGCAACGGCGAGGAGTCGCGCCGGTCGGACAGCGGACTGCCCTTCACCGTGCGGTAGAGCCGTTCCCGGCCGCCGCGCTTGGGCCGGACCTCGACGAGCTGGACCAGGCCCGCGCGGTCGAGGGTGCGCAGGTGCTGGCTGGCGAGGCCGTGCGAGATGCCCAGCTCGGTGGCGAGGGCGGCGGCGGACAGCGAGCCGCTCCACATCATCGACAGCATGCGCAGCCGGGTGGGGTGACCGAGGGCGCGCAGGACGGGGTCGACGGGCATGAGGCCGAGTATCTCACCCCCTAGTGATTGCTAGGGTGTGACCGTGGACTTCCGTCGGGTGTGGCTCGCGGACGCGATAAGCCAGCTGGGGACCCGGATGACGTTCCTCGCCGCGCCGCTGGTCGCCGTGCTGTCCCTGCACGCGTCGGCGTTCGAGGTGGCGCTGGTGCGCGCGTTCGAGTCGCTCGGGGCGCTGCTGTTCGGGTTGCTGGCCGGGGCGTGGGTGGACCGGTTGCGCTGCCGGCCGGTGCTGCTGGTCACCGACCTCGGCCGGTTCCTGGTGCTGCTGTCGATCCCCGCGGCGGCGCTGGTCGGAGTGCTCTCGCTGGGCCACCTGTACGTGGTGATGTTCGTGGTCGGCTCCCTGTCGATCTGGTTCGACATCGCGCACCAGTCCTACCTGCCGCGCCTGCTGCCGGCCGATCAGCTGGTGTCCGCCAACGCGAAGCTCTCGGCCAACACGTCGGTCGCGGCGCTCGCCGGCGCGAGCGGCGGCGGCTTCCTGGTGCAGCTCCTCACCGCGCCGCTGGTGTTCACCGCGGACGCGCTGAGCTTCCTGTGGTCCGCGGCGTGGATCCGGTCGATCCGGCACCGGGAGCCAGGCCCGCCCAAGCGGCCGGACCGGCACCTCGGCCGGGAGATCCTCGAGGGGCTGCGGTTCGTGGTCCGGCAGCCGCTGCTGCGGGCGATCGCGGGCAACACGGCGACGTTCGTGCTGTGGCAGTCCGCGCACTCGGCGGTGACCGTCGTGTTCCTGGTGCGCGAGATCGGCCTGTCGGCCGGGGCGATCGGCCTGCTCGGCACCATCGGGCTGGTCGGGGCGCTGCTGTCCGCCGCGGCCAGCGGCCGGCTGACCGCCCGGTTCGGCCAGGCCAGGGCGTTGGTGGCGGCGGCGGTCGCGCTGGGGCCGGGTTACGTGGTGTCCGCGTTCACGACGCCGGGCTGGGGGCTCGTGTGGTTCGTGGCGAGCACGGCGATCGCGAGCTTCGGCATCGTGCTGCTGGGCGTCACGGAGATGACCTGCCGCCAGCTCGTCTGCCCGCCGGAGCTGCTGGGCCGGGTGAACGCGACGATGGAGTTCACGATGTGGGCCGTGATGCCGGTGGGGGCGATCCTCGGCGGCGGGCTGGCGACGTGGCTCGGCCTGCGGGAGACGATCCTGGTCGCCGGCGTGGGTGCGTGCTTCGCCGCGCTGTGGCTGGTGTTCTCGCCGATGCGCCGGCTGCGCGACTTCCCGGCGGCGTGACCTGTCGGACCCCCGTGTCAGGGTGTTCTCATGGCACCCGACCTGCGCCTCGCACCATGGTCCGACGACGACCTCGAGCTGGAGCTGCGCGCCAACACCCCGGAGATGAAGGTGTACCTGGGCGGCGAGGAGCCCTTCGACGCCATCGTCGCGCGGCACGCGCGGTTCCTCGAGCTGCCGGTCACCGGGGCGGGCCAGATGTTCCGAATCGCGTTACCCGACGCTCCCGGGGTCGGCAGCGTCGGCTACTGGGAGCGCGAGTGGCACGGCCGGCAGGTCTACGAGATGGGCTGGCATGTGCTGTCCGAGTACCAGGGCCGGGGCCTGGCGAGCGCCGCCGTCCGGCTGGCGGCCGACCATGCCGCGCTGAACGGTCGCCACCGCTACGCCCACGCGTACCCCAAGGTGGTCAACGGCCCGTCCAACGGCGTGTGCCGCAAGGCCGGCTTCACCCTGCTCGGCGAGGTCGACTTCGAGTACCCGAAGGGCACACCCATCCGCTGCAACGACTGGCGCCGCGACCTGTCCCAGGCCGCTGACCAGTAGTTCGTCGCGCTCGTAGTCCACGACGTCGACGGGCGTGCCGTCGGGCGCCACCGCGATCTCACTGACAACGTGTCGATGGACCACGGTTACGGATGCGGGCCGATCGTGACGACGCTGAGCTGGCCGTCGTCGGGACCGTAGATCCACCAGATGCGCCACGCTGAAGGAGTCTTGTTCTCGACGTAGGACTCCCACAACGTGGCGCCGTCCGGCCCAGGGACCGAGTGATAGGCGTGCGAGCGCAATCCGGGATAAGACGGCCCTGCCTGCTCCAGAAGATCGAGAGCTTTGTTGACTTTCCTCAGTTTGGGAGCGTACTGATTCTTCGCTTCGAGGTCGTCCAGGACCTTGTTCGCCTCATCGGAAAAGAGCAGTTCGAACGGTGGAGCACTCACTCGTCAGCATCATCCTTGTCGCTGACGCGCTTCCGGGGTCCTACGTTGCCCGCGGCGACGTCAGCAAGACCGCGGAACAAGGAGGCGCGCAGTTCGGCGTTCTCCCAGACCAACAATTCGCGTTTCGGGATGCTGGCCAGAGGAGTGAGCAGAATCGCGCCGTCAGCGTTCACTGACACAGCGTAACGATCGTCCTTGTGCGCTCCTGCCCTGCCCACGGCCACGCGCGCTCGCTCGTCGGCCGTCACCTCGGCGACCGGCTCGAACCCTTCGAACGTCGTCATGTCTCCTCCTTACTTCCACTTCGATCTGCTACAGAATAGTGGGAAGTGGGTAAGTGGGCAATACCCACACGCGTAGGGTGGGACCGCCCCACCATCGGCGACGACGGTGGTGCCGCAACCTTCGCCGCGGCGCTGGCCGTCGTCGAGCGCAACCAGAAGACGCTGCACAGGATGTCCTTCGGCGGGGATGTCGTCGTCGATCGCTGGCGCGGCTGGTGTGTCGCGCGGAATGCCAGTGAACCCGGCTCGGCGTGGCCTGCGTGCCCGGTCGGTGGCAGCCGGTAGCCTCGGTGCGCCCCATCCCCTTCTCGCCGGAGGACCGAATGCTGGTCCTGCACGGGTTCTGGTTCCCGGACGACGGCCTGTGCCTGTGGGCCGAGGACTCAGAACGTGCGGTCAAGAGCCCAAGCCAGGCGCTGCGCTCGGCGCGGCCACATCCGTACGCTGTGCCGGACGGCACCCTGGCCGGCATCCACCAAGGCAAGCCTGGTGAGGCGGTCCTGCAGCTGCCGTCGCTGCGCTCCGCTCCGCTGGACTCGCCGGAACTGATCAGGGTCGTCCCGCGCCCACCTGCCCGCTCGGCGGCCGCGCTGCTGTCCTGGACGGTTCCGGTCGTCACGCTCGACGCGGCCTCGGCGCTCATCGCGCTGTCCGAGCGCGCCGAGGACATCCGGCACGGCGCCTCGTGGGACTACCTCGCCGAGCTCGCGGCGTTCGCCCGCGAGTTGGTGCTCCGAGGGCGGGTGCTGCCCACCGTCCAGCGAGACGATGTGGGCGCCGTCGCCGGCTGGCGGCCGGTACTGCAGGGACGCGATGTCGTCGCGCTGCACACGCTGGTCACCGCGATGCCACCGGTGTGCCGGGCGGTACCAGGTCATGACGATCCGCACGAGCTGGTCACCGGCGCGCTGCGCGCGTTCGTGGACGCGGCGGTGCGCGAGACACTGCCCACCGGCATCGAGCTCACCCCGGTGCGACGGGGCCGTCGCCCCAAGCGGTTGCCCGCGGTCGAGGCGTGGCTGTCCGCGCTGTCGGCTCCGGACGGCCGGTTCGACGCCGACGCCGACGATCTCGACGAGCTAGCCGGGGCGCTGCGGCCCTGGCAGGACGTTGGCGCCGGCGCGACGGCACCGGCGCGGGCGACGTTCCGGCTCACCGAGGTCCGGGAGGTCTCGGGGGAGCCCGGTGAAGACCCGGAACCCCGGTGGCAACTGGAGTTCCTCCTGCAGTCCATGGAAGATCCGAGCCTGCTGGTGCCCGCCGAGCGGGCCTGGCGCGACGACGGCAGCCTGAGCCGGTGGCTGGCCCGCCCGCAGGAACTCCTGCTCACCGAGCTCGGCAAGGCCAGCCGGATCTACCCCGACCTGGCCAACGGTCTACGGCAGGCACGGCCCTGCGCGCACGAACTCGACGCCGACGGCGCCTACCACTTCCTGTCCACCGTGGCTCCCGCGCTGGACGAGGCCGGCTTCGGGGTCCTGCTGCCCTCCTGGTGGGACAACCGTCGCAAGCTGGGCCTCACGCTGTCGGCATACACCCCGGTCGACGGCGTGGTGGCCAAGAAGAGCCGGTTCGGCAAGAACCAGCTGATGGACTTTCAGTGGCAGCTCGCCGTCGGTGACGACACCCTCACCGACGAGGAGATCGCCGCACTGGCCGACACCAAGGCGTCGCTCATCCGGCTGCGCGGCCAGTGGGTCGCGGTCGACCCGGATCAGCTCAAACGCGGGTTGGCGTTCCTGAAGCGCAAGCCGACCGGGCGCAAGACCGCTGCCGAGATCATCGCCATGGCCGCCAGCCACCCGGACGACCTGGACACGCCCCTGCCCCTGACCGGCGTGCGAGCCGACGGCTGGCTGGGCGACCTGCTGGGCGGCACGGTCGCCCAGTCGTTGCGCGCCGTGCCGACACCGGACGGGTTCCTCGCCGAGCTGCGGCCCTACCAGCAGCGGGGCCTGTCGTGGCTGGCGTTCCTGTCCTCGCTCGGGCTCGGCGCCTGCCTCGCCGACGACATGGGACTGGGCAAGACGATCCAGCTGCTGGCGGTCGAGTCCATGCACCGGGCGGAGCACCCGGACGCGGGCCCCACCCTGCTGCTGTGCCCGATGTCGCTGGTCGGCAACTGGCAGCGGGAGGCGGCGAAGTTCGCTCCCGACCTGCGGGTGTACGCCCACCATGGTCGGGAACGCCTGCGCGGCGAGGCGCTGGCTGAACGGCTCGACCAGACCGACCTGATCGTCACCACCTACGCCACCGCGACCCGCGACATCGACGAGCTCGACGACCACGAATGGCACCGGGTCGTGCTCGACGAGGCGCAGGCGATCAAGAACAGCCTGTCGCAGTCGGCCAAGGCGGTGCGGCGGCTGCGTGGCGGGCACCGCATCGCGCTGACCGGGACACCGGTGGAGAACCGGTTGGCCGAGCTGTGGTCCATCATGGACTTCCTCAACCCCGGCATGCTCGGCTCCGCGGAGCTGTTCCGCACCCGCTACGCGATTCCGGTGGAGCGCCACGGACTCACCGAACCGGCCGAGCGGCTGCGCGCCATCACCCGCCCCTATGTCCTGCGC
>NZ_WHTD01000052.1 GCF_009379765.1 Actinophytocola sp.
CACTAAGCAGCTCACGCTGGCACCGCCATCCAGTGGGCGATGGATCAGTCCCCGCTGGTGCCCTCCGGCCAGGCCGTCGGGGATCGCGGGTCACAATTAGGTCACCAAATGTGACTTCGCCTTCGCGACCCGCGAGTCCAACGCTCGCGACCCGCGAGTTCGGACACTCGCCGCGAACGGTGAACTCGCCGATCCCGCACGTTGACCTTGCGGGTTCAGGGCGTGTGCCGGAGCGGGGGACTCGCGGGTTCTGGGTGTTGGACTCGCGGGATCCCGCGTCCGGCCGGTGATCAAGAAGGGCGAGCCACGGCCGTCGGTCCGCTACCAGGCGGTCGTCATCGGCACGGCCGGGCAGTGCGTGCCGCGCCTCGGCGGCTCCAGGTCGACCAGGTACCGGCTCGTCGCCGCCAGCGTGCAGGCGCTGCGGTCGATCACCCCGTGTCCCCAGCCCTCGTAGGTGAGCAGCACCCCGCGGGGGATCTGCCGCGTCACGTTCTTCGCCCACGAATAGGCCGTCGCCGGGTCGTGCAGCGAGTTCAGCACCAGGATCGGCGGCGCGCCGTCGATGTCCAGCCGGTGCTGCGGGTTCGGCACCGGCGCCGGCCACGACGCGCACATCGACACCGGCAGCCACGCGAAGTGCGTCCGCAACGTCGGCGCGGAACGCCTCTGCTTCTTCCACAGCGCGAGCCACTCCCGCTCCGACGAGATCGGCATCCGGTGGTCGGCACAGAACGCCGCGAGCGGGAAAGGCGCGACGTCCGCGGTTTCTCGGGCCGCGACCGCCGACCCACCGTCGGCCAGCGACCTCAGGTACGCGGCCGCCTCCGGCCACCGGGGCCCGTAGAAGAAGTTCACCGTCCGGGTGACCAGCTCCATCGGCGCCACCAGCCGCCCGGACCCGTCCGGCGCGGGCAGCTCACCGGCCACCGACCTCCGGTACAGCGCGTCGTACACCTCGTGGACGTCCCGCCCGTGCAGCACGCAGTCCGCCGACGCCGAGCACCAGGAGGCGAACTCGTCGAACGTGTCCTGGCCGGTCGCCGCCTCGGTCTCCAGGAACCGCGCCGGCGACAGGCTGTGGTCGAACACGCTGTCCAGCACCAGTGCCCGCACTCGCGACGGAAACCGCTCCGCGTACATCTGCCCGGCGAGCGTCCCGTACGACCGCCCGTAGAGCGACAGCTGCCGCTCGCCCAGCGCGGCGCGGATCGCGTCGATGTCGCGCGCGACGCTCACGCTGTCCACGTGGTCGACGAGCGGACCGGTGTGCTCCCGGCAGCTCGCGCCGAGCGCCCGGCTGTACGCCGACACCTGCGCGAACGTCGCCCCGCCCTCCGGGTTGCCGTCGGGCGGGCTCGCCACGAGGTCCGCGTCGCACACGACCGGGTGGCTGCGGTTGGTGCCGCGTGGGTCGAAGCTCACCACGTCGAACTTCGCGGCGAGCTCCGCCGGCACCGGCTCCGGTCCGAGCAACCGGTTGACGCCGGAGTCACCCGGGCCGCCGGGCAGGAAGAACAACGTGCCGATCGGGTTCGCGGCCGCCCTGCGCGCGACGGCGACCTCGATCGAGCCGCGTGACGGTCTTGACCAGTCGATGGGCACGGTCACCGTGGCGCACTCGACGTCCGCGTTCTCCTGGCACGGCCCCCAGTCCGGCCCGGGCGACGCGACGGCCGTGGCCGTGCCCGCCAGCGTGGCGCCCACCGCGACGGCGGCGAGCAGCGCGGTTGTTCGGAGCAGTCTCATCCGATTCCCTCCGGCATCCCTGTGGATCTCCCGGAGTCGAGTATGGTTCGCCGCCCCGAGCCGGCGGCTCCGGGAAAACCCTGAGATGGCCCCGAACTACGGGGTCGAGGTGAGGAGCTCGGTGAGCGCGCGGGTGGTCGCCGCGGGCGCTTCCTGGTGCGGGAAGTGGCCGATCCCGTCCAGCAGCCGGGTGGTGACCCGGCCGTGTGCCCAGCCCGCGGACGCGCGGACGGTGCCCGGCAGGATGCACGGGTCGGCCGCGCCGGAGAGCTGCAGCACCGGCACGGTGATCTCGCGCTGCATCGCCTCGCTGAACCGCCTGCCCTCGCCGCGCAGCTGTGCGCGGACCGCCCAGCGGTAGTACTCGAGCGCGCTGTGCGCGGCGCCGCGCACCAGCATGGCCGAACGAAACCGTTCCGCGACGTCGTCGAATCCCGGTTGGACAGTCCACTCCGGACCGGACCAGCGGCGCATCAGGGTCTCGACCGTGGCCGCGTCGTCGCGGGTGAGCCAGCGTTCCGGCGCGATCGGCAGCTGCGCGCGGAAGACGTGGCCCAGCGCGCGGGCCTGGTTGGTGGGCTTGCGGTGCAACGCGGTGCGGCGGATCTCGCGGCGCAGCGCCAGCGGATGCGCGGCCGACACGGAGCTGACCGAGCGCACGAGACGCGGGTGCATCGCGGCCACCGTCCACGCGAGCATGCCGCCCCAGGCGTGGCCGACGAGGTGCGCGTTGGGCTCGCCGAGCGCCTTGACCAGGCCGCCGACGTCACCGGCGAGCGTCCACGCGTCGTAGCCGCGTGGCGGCTTGTCCGAGTCGCCGTAGCCACGCAGGTCCACCGCCACCGCGCGGAACCCGGCGTCGGCGATCGCGGTGAGCTGGTGGCGCCAGGTCCACCAGAACTCGCAGAAGCCGTGCAGCAGCAGGACGAGCGGGCCCTCGCCGGTCTCGGTGACGTGCAGCCGGATGCCGTTGGCGTGCACGTCCCGGTGCACCCAGGGCCCGTCGATGCGCACGGTCGACGGGTCGGGACGGGGGCGCACGGCGGCCGCGGTGCTCAGCGGACCGGCCGATCAGACACGGCGCACGGCGTCACCCGAGGTCGGCACGGGCGCGGTCTCGGCCTCGCCGTTGTCGCCGCCGTTGTCGCCTCGGTGTCGCAGGACCGCCGCGGTGTCCTTCACGGTCTCGATCGTCCGTTTCGGCGCCCGCACCGACCTGACCTTGCGCCATCCCCGGAACGCGAAGAACAGGATCAGGACGAAGATGAAGGCGAAGATCATGAGGAAGCCGAACCACGGGTGGTCCTCGAAGTCGAACATGTCGTTGATGCCCAACCCGAGCGCGATCAGACCGAACGGGATGAACAGCAGGAGCAGGACCAGCGCGAGGATGAAGTAGATGCTCCCCGTGAGGCCCTTCTTGACCTCCTTGGTGACCTCCGACCTGGCCAGCTCGACCTCGGCTCTGACCAGCGTCGACAGGTGGGTGGTCGCGTCCTTGACCAAGTTCCCGATCGACTGGTCGCCCGCGCCGGTCGTCTCGTCGGACAGCGGGATCGACGGGACCCGCGGCAGCCCCGCTCCGTTGCCGTTGTTGTCGTGCGCACTGGTCACGTGCGCCATCGTGCCATGTGCCGATCAAACGAGCTGGCCGGGCGGGTTATTCGGCGGGTTCCTCGCGGGCACGGCCGCGGCGCAGCAGCATCACGGCGGCGAGCAGCGCGGCGATCACCGACGCGACGAGCACCGCGCCCTTGGCCAGCTCCATGTCCACGCCGTCCAGCGCGAGGTCGGCGAGCAGCAGGCTCACCGTGAACCCGACGCCGCCGAGCATCGCCACCGCGACGAGGTCCCGCCTGCCGAGCCCGGACGGCATTCTGGCGATCCGCAGGCGGACGGCCAGCAGCGACGAACCGACGATGCCGACGAGCTTGCCGACCACCAGCCCGAGCATCACCGCGAGCGCGACCCGGTCGGTGAAGAGCTGCCCCAGGGTGTCCGCGGTGACCGGGATGCCGGCCGCGAACAACGCGAACAGCGGTACCACCAACCCGGCCGACCACGGCTGCAGCCGGTGCTCGAGCCGCAGGCACGGCGACTCGTCCTCGTCGGGATCCGCCCGCACCCGGGTCAGCAACGCGAGCGCGACACCGGCGATCGTCGCGTGCACCCCGCACGCGTGCACCGCCATCCAGGTGCCGAGCGCGATCGGCACGTACAGCCACGCCGTGCGGACCCGCCGGTGCTGCAGGAACCAGTACAGCGCGAGCAACCCGACCGCGGCCGCCGCGGCGAGCAGGTCGAACGTGCCGGTGAAGACGATCGCGATCAGCAGGATCGCGCCGAGGTCGTCGACGACCGCGAGGCTCAGCAGGAACACCCGCGCGCTGCTGGGCATACCCGAGCCGGTCAACGCGAGCACGCCGAGCGCGAACGCGATGTCCGTGGCGACCGGGATCGCCCACGCGTCGGCGATGCGCGGGTCGCCCCAGCCGACGCCCAGCGCCACGACCACCGGCACGACCATGCCGCCGAGCGCGGCGATCACGGGCAGCAGCGCGTTGCGCAACCGGGACAGCTCGCCGATCACCAGCTCGCGCTTGAGCTCGAGCCCTGCGACGAAGAAGAACAGTGCGAGCAGGCCGTCCTTGACCCAGTCGCCGACGGTGAGGTTCAGGTGCGGCCCCGACGGGCCGAGCTCGGTGTCGCGCAGCGTGCGGTAAGACTCGGACCAGGGGCTGTTGACCCACAGCAGCGCCACCGCGGTGGCGGCGAGCAGGATCGTGCCACCGACGGTCTCGGTGCGCAGGTACCGGGCGAACTCGCCGACGGCGGGAATGCGTCGGGTCATGGGCGTCCTTTCGGCATCACGGACTCGATCGTGCTGCCGACCAGACTTCCCGGCGCTCCAAGACCTGATCTTAACCCGTTGTGACGCCGAACAGGAGGCCGACGAGGTAGGTCACGACCATCGTCAGCGCGCCGACCCCGACGTTGCGCGCCACCGCGCGGCCGATCGGCGCGTTGCCCAGCCGCGCGCTGAGCCAGCCGGTGACCACGAGCCCGACGACCACCGCCGCCGCGCACGCCGACACCCGCAGGCTCACCGGCGGCAGCGCGATCGCGATCAGCGGCAGCAGCCCGCCACAGGTGAACGCGACGAGCGACGCCCACGCCGCGTGCCACGGGCTCGTGAGCTCGTCCGGGTCGATACCGAGCTCCGCCTCGGCGTGTGCCTCGAGCGCGTCGTACTCGGTCAGCTCGCGGGCCACCTCGGCGGCGAGCTCGGGGGAGAGGCCCTTGTCCTCGTAGATCCCGGCGAGCTCGCGCTCCTCGGCCTCGGGCATGGTCTCGAGCTCGTAGCGTTCGAGGCGAAGCGCGGCCTGCTCGGTGTCGCGCTGGGTGCTGACCGAGACGTACTCGCCGCCGGCCATCGACAGTGCGCCGGCCACGAGGCTCGCGACCCCCGCGATCATGATGGCGGTCCGGTCGGTGGTCGCGCCGGCCACCCCGACCACGAGCCCGGCCACCGACACGATGCCGTCGTTGGCGCCGAGGACCCCTGCGCGCAGCCAGTTCAGCCGCTCGCCGAGGCTGGTGTGATGCGGCTCGCCGGTGTGCGCCGCACCGTGCATATTCGCGGGCTCTTCGGCACCCAGCTCGGTCATTCGCCCATTGAACTACCGTGCGCAAACTGTGGCAGCATGACTCCAACTGTCACGGCGTCGGGGAGCCTAGATGAAGAAGTGGATCTTCTGCCTGGTCGTCGGCCTGGGCCTGCTGGCATTCGGCGCCGCCGTGAACGGCAACGACAAAACGGTCCGCTGCGACGGGCAGCTGATGCAACCCAGCGATGTGTGCGAGTACCGCACCCGCGGCGGTGACGTCACGTCCAGCGAGACGTACGACGAGGTCAAGGCCGGCAACGAGAGCGCGCGGCGCACCTTCGACACCTGGGGCCGGTGGGCCCTGCTGGGCGGCGGCTTGGCCCTGACCGGCCTGGGCGTGTGGGGCATCGTGCGGACGCGCCGGCGCCGGAAGGCCCAGGATCCGACCACAGCCGACCTGTTCCTGCAGCAGCAGGCCGCACATTCCGGAGCCGGGTACACACAGCCGCCGCACACGCCGCCACATGGCCAGGACCCGCCGCAGGCCCAGTACCCACCCCAGGCCGTCCAGCAGCCCGGCCCGCCCGCACAGCAGCCCCGCTACGGGCCGGGGCAGCAGCCTCAGCCCGCACAGCAGGCCCGGTTCGGGCCGGGGCAGCAGCCTCAGCCCGCACAGCAGGCCCGGTTCGGGCCGGGGCAGCAGCCTCAGCCCGCCCAGGCCGTTCCGCCGTGGCCGCCCCAGCAGGCGCCCATGCCGCCCGGTCCGCCGCCACCGGTCGGCACACCGGGCTACGGCACCCACCCGTGGGGCTCGGCCCCACCGCCGCCGCCACCTGGACCGCACCCCAATTTCGGCCCGGGAGCCGACGAGGACCTCACCGAACGCTACTGACGAACGAACGGCGGCCCCGGCTACAACCAGCCGGGGCCGCCGTTCGTCACGGTGTCACTCGTCCGAGCCGCCGCCCTTGTTCAGGCCGGCGGAGATCAGGTCCATCACCGCGGAGTCGGCGAGCGTGGTGACGTCGCCGACCTGCCGGTTCTCCGCCACGTCCCGCAGCAGCCGGCGCATGATCTTGCCCGACCGCGTCTTCGGCAGCTCGGCCACGACCAGGATCTGCCGTGGCTTCGCGATCGGCCCGATCTCCTTCGCCACGTGGTCGCGCAGCTTCTTCAGTGCCTCCTCGCCGGACGCCTCGTCGGACGGAACGCCGCCGCGCAGGATCACGAACGCCACGATGCCCTGCCCGGTGGTCGGGTCGGTGGCGCCCACGACCGCGGCCTCGGCCACCGTCGGGTGCGACACCAGCGCCGACTCGACCTCGGTGGTGGAGATCCGGTGCCCGGACACGTTCATCACGTCGTCGACCCGGCCGAGCAGCCAGATGTCGCCGTCCGCGTCGTACTTCGCGCCGTCACCGGCGAAGTAGTAGCCCTGGTCGGCGAAGCGCGCCCAGTAGGTCTCCCGGTACCGCGCCTCGTCGCCCCAGATGCCGCGCAGCATCGCCGGCCACGGCTGGTCGAGCACCAGGTACCCGCCGCCGCCCTTGCCGACCTCGTTGCCCTGGTCGTCGACGACCTTGGCGGAGATGCCCGGCAGCGGCGTCTGCGCCGATCCCGGCTTGGCAGCGGTCACGCCGGGCAGCGGGGAGATCATGATCGCGCCGGTCTCGGTCTGCCACCAGGTGTCCACGACCGGCGTCCGGTTGGCGCCGATGTTCTCCCGGTACCAGATCCACGCCTCCGGGTTGATCGGCTCGCCGACCGACCCGAGCACCCGAAGCGACGACAGGTCGAACTTCGCCGGGATGTCGTTGCCCCACTTCATGAACGTGTGGATCAGCGTGGGCGCCGTGTAGTAGACCGTCACCCCGTACTTCTGGATGATCTCCCAGTGCCGGCCCTCGTGCGGGGTGTTCGGCGTGCCCTCGTAGACCACCTCCGTGACGCCGTTGGCGAGCGGCCCGTAGACGATGTAGCTGTGCCCGGTCACCCACCCGATGTCCGCGGTGCACCAGTACACATCCGCGTCCGGCTTCACGTCGAACACGGTGCGGTGCGTGTACGCGGTCTGGGTGAGGAAGCCGCCCGAGGTGTGCAGGATCCCCTTCGGCCGCCCCGTCGTGCCCGACGTGTACAGGATGAACAGCGGGTGCTCGGCGTCGAACGCCTCGGGCTCGTGCGTGTCCGGCTCGTCGTCGACGACGTCGTGCCACCACAGGTCGCGACCCTCGGTCCACTCGACGTCGGTGCCGGTGCGGCGCACCACGAGCACGTGCTCGATCGTCGGCGTCCGGGCGACGGCCTCGTCCACCGCGGCCTTGAGCGAGGCCGGCTTGCCGCGCCGGTACTGGCCGTCCGCGGTGATCACGAGCTTGGCCTGGGCGTCGTCGATGCGCGAGCGCAGCGCCTCGGCGGAGAACCCGCCGAACACGACGCTGTGCGTGATGCCCAGCCGCGCGCAGGCGAGCATCGAGAAGATCGCCTCGGGCAGCATCGGGAGGTAGATCGCGACCCGGTCGCCGGCCTCGAGGCCCAGCGAGAGCAGGGCGTTCGCGGTCTTGGCGACCTCACGCTGCAGCTCGGCGTAGGTGATCGTGCGGCCGTCGCCGGGCTCGCCCTCCCAGTGGATGGCCACCCGGTCGCCGTTGCCGGCCTCGACGTGCCGGTCGACGCAGTTGTAGGCGACGTTGAGCTTCCCGCCGACGAACCACTTCGCGAACGGCGGGTTCGACCAGTCGAGTACCTGGTCCCAAGGGGTGTCCCAGTGCAGCTGGCCGGCCTGCTCGGCCCAGAACGCGTCCCGATCGGCCTCTGCCTTGTCGTAGAGGTCCGCCTTGGCGTTGGCCTGCTGGACGAACTCCGCACTCGGCGGGAACGTCCTGCTCTCGGTGAGCAGGTTGTCCAGCGTCGGGCCCCGGCCGGGCTGCTCTGTCATGATGCGGATCCTCCTCGACCCAGGGATGAAGTTGCTCGCCCTGTGCTATCACACGCGACGACCGGGCGCATAGAGGTCCAGACCACTGATCGGGACGCCCCACGAGTGGATGTCACCCGGTAAGGTCCGGTGCCGTGACTGACCCGCTGGCGCCGTTGCTCGAGCTGCCCGGGGTGGACGACGCGGTGCGCGCCGCCCGCGATGCGGTGGACGAGGTGCACGGCCACCCGGCCAACCGCCGCGGCTGGCCGGCGACCGCGGCCGAGGCGTCGGTGCGTGCCGCGCGGGCGTCGGCCGCCCTCGACGGGGGCGACCCGGAGATCCCCGCCGCCGGTGAGGTCGACGAGCCGCATCTCGCCGGAGCGCTCCGCATCGCCGAGTCGATCGGCACGCTCGTGCCGATCTGGCAGCGCGCGCCGATGCAGGCGTTGGCCCGGCTGCACGTGCTGGCCGCGACGGAGCTGGTGAGCGACGAGAAGCTGGGGCGGCCCCGGCCGAGCCGGGGCGTCACCCGCCGGCTGGACATCCTCGGCGACCTCGTGGCGGGCGGCACGTCGGTGCCCGGCGCGGTGCTGGTCGCGGTCGTGCACGGCGAGCTGCTCGCCTTGTCCGCGTTCGGTACCGCGGACGGCGTCGTGGCGCGTGCCGCGGCCCGGCTGACGACGATCGGCACCGGACTGGACCCGAAGGGCCTGATCGTGCCCGAGGTGTTCTTCCTGCGCCGGCAGGACGGCTACCGCGCGGCGGCGGCCGGCTTCGCCACCGGGACCGACGAGGGCCTCGCCGAGTGGATCGTGCTGTGCTGCGACGCGGTCGTGGCCGGCGCTCGCGAGGCGACGAGCATCGCCGAGGCGGCGCTGGCGCGCTGACCTCGGCATTCAGCAGACTTCCAGTCCTTTTCGTCCGGGTCCGCGCATCATTGGTGGTGCGAGTCCCCCTTCCTCGCTGTGTAGTTGGGATCCCCACGGAGCGGGCCGAGATTCCTAGCGTCTCGGCCCGCTTCCCCTGTGTGGCGGTCAGTCCCGCGTCGGCGTCTCGTCGAGGAACGGCTCGACGAGCGGCAGCACCAGGTCGGCCCGCCGGGTGAGGTCCATGTGCGTGGTGCCCGGCAGCACCGCGAGCCGCGAGTCCGGGATGTGCTGCCGCATCTCGGCCGCGTGGTCGACCCGCACGAAGTCCGTGTCCCCCACGACGATCAGCACCGGCGACGCGACCGCCCCGAGGTCGTCGGCCGACCAGTCCAGCTTCTCCGGCAGCGCCGAGGCCTTGGCCATGAACACCTCGAAGTGCTCCGGCACGGGCGCGACGGCCAGGTAGGCGTCGCGCATCGCCGCGAAGTCGGCCTCGGTGGGCAACCGCTTGGAGTGGGGATCCAACGCGAAGACCTCCGGGTGGTACCCGTCGGCCCGGAAGTGCACGCCCGCGACGACGAGTCGCCCGGCCCGCTCCGGGTACGCCATGGCGACCTGCAGCGAGACGAGCCCGCCCAAGGAGAACCCGAAGAAGTCGGCCTTCTCGATGCCGAGCTCGTCGAGCAACCCGACGACGTCGCCGGCGAGATGGGAGAGCTCGAAGGGTCGCTCGGTGTCCGCGGTGTGCCCGTGCCCCTGCAGCTCGACCGCGATGACCCGCCGCGTCCGCGCCAGCGCCGGCAACACGGCCGCGAACGTGAGGTCGATGGTGAGGAGCCCGCCGTGCAGGAGCACCAGCGGCTCACCCGAGCCGTGGACCTCGTAGTAGATGTCCAGGCCGTTGACGTGCGCATAGCTCATGGTGCGGTCTCCGTTCGCGGTGGGTGCCCGACACTCACGCGTCGAACGAGGACCGCGCCGATCGACACGGCAGGGTCAGACAGTCGCACCCAGCGTCAGGAGGGCCTGCCGCACGTGGCCGTCGGCGGCCGCCAGCGCCGCTGCCGCCCGCGCGGAGTCCACTCCGGACAGGAGGTGGACCAGGGCCACCTTCAGGTCGCCCCGGGCCTCGTCCAGGGCCTCGGAGCACTCGTGGAGGTCCTGGCCCGTCGCCTCGCGGAGGATGCGCAGGGTGCGACCGCGCAGCTTCGCGTTGGTCGCGCGCATCGACACCATCAGGTTCGAGTAGGTCCGGCCCAGCTTGACCATCACGGCCGTCGAGAACGCCGTGAGGACCAGCTTCTGCGCGGTGCCGGCCTTCATCCGGGTGGAGCCGGCGACCGCCTCGGGGCCGGTGTCCACCTCGATCAGCACGTCGATGTGGTTGAACCGGGTCGCGTGCGGGTTCGAGAACACGAGCCCGGTGCGGGCGCCGAGCGCCCCCGCCGCTCGCAGCGCGCCCAGCACGTACGGGGTGCGGCCGGACGCGGTGAGCCCGAGCACGAAGTCGCCCGGTGACGCGTCGCGGGTGAGCTCCGCGGCGCCGCCCTCCTCGTCGTCCTCGGCGTCCTCCACCGAGCTCCGCAGCGCCCTGGTCCCGCCGGCGTGGTGGACGACGAACCACTCGGCCGGCGCGTTGTACGTCGGCGCCAGCTCGGCGGCGTCCAGGGTCGCCATGCGGCCGGACGTGCCGGCGCCGACGTAGTGCACCCGGTGTCCGGTGCGCAACGCCTCGGCTGCCAGGTCGACGGCCGTGGCCAGCGCCGGCAACGCGGCCGCCACCGCGTCCGGCACCAGGCGGTCCTCGGCGTTGATCGATCTGAGGAGGTCGAGGGTGGACAGCTGGTCCAGGTCGGTCGTGCGCGGGTTACGCCGCTCGGTCGGCGAGTCGACGTGTACGGCCTGGCGCGGCACTGTCATGTTTGTCTCCCCCAAGGATCACTTGCCGGTCTCTCGCGCCTTGCGGCGACCGTCGTGGCGGGTCTCCAGCCGATGCGAGCCCACCGCGTCCCGGGTTTCGTCCAGCGCCTTCATCGAGTCGGTCAGGTGTCGCTGGGCCACCCCGATGAACAGGCAGTCGATGACCGTGAGCTGGGCGATGCGGCTGGCCATCGCGCCGGAGCGGAAGGTGGTCTCCCGCGCGGCGGTGGTCAGCACCAGGTCGGCCACCTCGCTGATCGGCGCGGTGGGGAAGTTGGTCAGCGCCACGGTCGTCGCCCCGGCCCGCCGGGCCTCGCGCAGCGCCTCGACGGTGTCCTGGGTCGCGCCGGTGTGCGAGATGGCGAACGCGACGTCGCCCTCCCCGAGCACCGCCGCCGAGGTCAGCATGATGTGGGTGTCGCTCCAGGCGAAGCTGATCCGGCCGATCCGGTGCAGCTTCTGCTGCAGGTCGGCGGCCACGAACGCGCTGGCGCCGACGCCGTAGACGTCGACCCGGTTGGCCCCGGCCAGCGCCGTGACCACCTTCTCGAGGACGTCGATGTCGAGCTGGGCGGCGGTCTCCTCCACCGCGCGGGCGTCGGCGAAGGTGACCTTGCCCACGACGCTCGCCAGCTCGTCGTCGGGGGCGATCTCGCCGCCCAGGTCACGCTCGGCGTGAACCTCGGATCGGGCGGTGTCCGCGGCCAGGGCGATGCGCAGTTCGGGGTAGCCGCCGACGCCGATGGCCTTGCAGAACCGGGTGACGGTGGTCTCGCTGGTACCGGCCTCCTCGGCGACCTCGGTGATGCTTCGACGGGCCACTGTGGAGGGGCTGTCCAGAACCACTTTGGCCACGCGCTGCTCAGCGCGGGCCAGACCGGGCAGCAGCGACCGGATACGAACCAGGGGACTTGACTCAGTGTGTTGTGTGGTCATGGCACTCGCGCTCACGTGGGAAACTTACTAACCGGCAGGTGGGTCAACAAGACGGCAGCCGCTGTCTTGGGACAACGCTACCCAACAAAGGCGGAAAATTCAGATGTCGTGGTGCTTGCTCAACATCGGAATCGACGGTCAGGGGCAGGTTGTTAGCGTTTCAACCAGTTTTTCAATCTCATCGTGATCTGAGCTGCCAGCCGTCTGCCTGCACTTTGTGGGGTTCTTTCTCACCGTTGAGGAGCGTTTGAACACTGTCCGTGATGGCGAGCCCGTCGAGGGATATTCCCCGCCCGGTGTACCGGGCGTCGGTAGTGAACCGCCAGCGCAGCGTGATCTCCGCAGCGTGCGGTAGTTGCGCACGCACCTTCCACCAGTCCCGGTGGCCCGATCCGGACAACGACGTGACCGTTTCGTCCGGTGCGCCGCGGCCCGAGACGGACAGCGGGACGGCCGTCCAGGTGGTCCCGTCCGTGCTCGACTCGAGGACCAGGAGGTCCGTCGACTCAGAGTCGACGAATGCGTCGAAGTTCACCCGTACGGGGCCCGTCGGCCGCAGGGGGAGGGTCGTCAGCGTGGCCTGTGACGCGTCCCCGATGCCGGTGTACCACGCGTCCCGGCCGCGCTTGGGCCGGACCGCGAGCGACTTCGCCAGACCGGTGCAGAGGACCTCGCGCGCGAGGTTGATCGAACCCCAGCTGCGGCTCGGGTGCACCCGGTTGGTCAGCAGGATCGCGAACGACCGCGACGCCGGGTCGATGACCACGTCGGTGCCCGTGTACCCGGTGTGCCCGGCCGTGTGCGCCCCGGAGAGCCCGCCCATGTACCAGATCTGGTTGAGCTCGAACCCGTAGCCGTGGTCGTCGCCGGGGAAGGCCTCGTTGTGGTTGTCGATCATCGCCTGAACGGTGTCCGGGCGCATGATCCGGTGCCCGCGGTAGGTGCCGCCGTTGAGGATCGTCTGGGCCAGGATCGCCATGTCGTTCGCGGTGGAGAACACCCCCGCGTGCCCGGCGACGCCGCCGAGTGACCAGGCGTTCTCGTCGTGCACCGAGCCGCGCACCATGCCGCGCGGCGGCGTGGTCTGGAACTCGGTGGCCGCGATCCGGTCGAGCTTCTCGGCCGGCGGGTTGTATCCGGTGTCGACCATGCGCAGCGGGCCGGTGATCCGTTCGGCGACCACCTTGTCCAGCGTCTTGCCGGTGAGCCGCTCGACCAGGACGCCCAGCGTGATCAGGTTCAGGTCCGAGTACTCGTAGTTCGTGCCGGGTGTGGTGCGTGGCGCGACATCCATCACGGCCTTGATCCGCGACGGCGGGTCCGGGTACGCCGACCACAGCGGCAGCCACGACACCAGCCCCGACGTGTGCGTCAGCAGCTGGCCGACGGTGATCGACTCCTTGCCGTTCACACCGAACTCGGGCAGGTAGGTCGCCGCGGGCGCGTCGACGTCGATCTCGCCCCGCTCCGCCAGCTGCATCACGAGGATCGAGGTGAAGAGCTTCGACACCGAGGCCATGTCGAAGATGGTGTCGGTGCGCATCGGCACCTTGTCGGCGTCCGGCAGCTCGGTGCCCGCGCCGTCGGCGTAGCGCACCGCGTAGCCGGCCGTCTCGCGGCTGACGACCACGCCGTCGTGGGCGAGCAGCGTGACCGCGCCGGAGTACAGCGGGTGGTCCGTGTTCGGCGTCGGGTGGGTCCGGGTCCACCCGTCGATGCGGCCCAGCGCCTCGTCGATGGGTGCCGGATCCAGCCCGACCGAGCGCGGCGAACCGTCCCGCAGCACGGTTCTCGGCGACGCGAAGCCCTGCTGGGGCCGGTCGAACCGGCCGGTCGGGTCGCCGCCGTGCGGCTCGGCGCTCACCGCCGCGCCCGCCGTCGTGGTGACGGTGCTGAGCACGGCGAGCAGGGCAACGGATAACACGCTTCGCCTGAACATGGCCACCTCGAAGTAGTCACTGAGTCTGTGGCGACCAGCGTGTTGTGGTCATCTCGACTGCCGCCAATTCCGACTTTTCCATCACTGAGTTTTATGGCGACCAGCGCGCTGACGCGATCGCGCCGGCAGGGCGGTTCCGGCGCACGATCACGCCGGCGGTGCTCCGGTGCCCTGCCACCGCGATCGCGTGCCTTCGGCACAGAGCGCGCTCCGTGGTCATCTCGACTGCCGCCAATTCCGACTTTTCCATCACCTGTAGATGAGATACCGCTCCCGCAGCTTCGCGAAAGCCGTGAGCTCGCCCCGCCAGGCGCCGATCACCTCGTCGACCCCGGCGCCCGCGTCGACCATCAGACGCAGCCGGTCGGAGCCGGAGAGCTTGTCGATGTAGTTGTCCGGCCGCCAGCCGAACACGTCCGGATGCGCCTGCTTCGCGGTGACGATCATGGTGACCGCCGTGCGGATGGCGTCGAAGCGGCGCTCGTCGGTGATGTGCACCTGGACCCCACCGCAGGTCTCGTTGACCCATTTGGAGAACGTCGGTGCGAAGTAGTGCTCGCGGAACCGCACACCGGGCAGCCGCGCCGCGTTGAGCGCCTCGGCCCAGTGCCAGTCGATGCCGGGCGCGCCGATGATCTCGAACGGCCGGGTGGTGCCGCGGCCCTCGGACAGGACGGTGCCCTCGAACAGGCACGTGCCGGGGTAGGCGAGCGCGGTGTGCGGGGTGGGCATGTTGGGGCTGGGCAGGACCCACTGCAGGCCGGTCTCGGAGAACAGCTCGTCGCGCCGCCAGCCGCGCAGCCGCACGACCTCGAGGCTCTCCAGCCGCCCGCCCGCGTCCGCGGTCAGGAACTCCGCGTCGAAGAGCCTGGCCAGCTCGCCGACGGTCATGCCGTGCTGCTGGACGATCGGCTTGCGGCCGACGCCGGAGGAGAACGCCGGGTCCAGCATCGGGCCCGCCGGCTTGCCACCGACCGGGTTGGACCGGTCGAGCACCACGACCGCCGTGCCGGTGAGGACCGACGCGTGCATCGCCGTGTACATGCTCCAGATGTAGGTGTAGAAGCGCGAGCCGACATCGGCGATGTCGAAGACGAGCGTGTCGATGGCGGACTTGGTGAACAGCCCCGCGAGCTTGGTCGCGGTGGCGCCGTATGCGTCGTAGACCGGGACCTGGGTGCGCGGGTCGAGATAGTCGCCCTCGGAGCCGCCCGCCTGCGCGGTTCCGCGGAAGCCGTGCTCGGGCCCGAACACCGCGGTCGGCGTGACGCCGGCGGCCACCATCGAGTCGACGATGTGGGTCTGGTCGCGCAGCACGCCGGTGGGGTTGGTGAGGACACCGATCTTGTGCCCGCGGAACTTGCTCCAGTCGTCGGCCGCCAGCAGGTCGGCCGCCGGGGTCACGCCGCCGCCGTGTCCTTGGGTCGTCGGCTCCGTGGCGGCCGGGCCCGCGGCCGCCACGGTCAACGCGGGGGCCGCCAGTGCGGATGCCGTCAGGAAACGTCGTCGGTCCATGCTCACCACGTCAATCCGGTGCCGAACGGGTACAGGACGGTGTTGGGGTCGTCGCCGGTCGGGATGTCCACCGGGAGCGTGCCCTTGGGGGAGACCTCACCGAAGAGGACCTTGGTCAGCGACTCCATCGCGTTGGCCCGCCAGCCGTAGGTGGCGACCCAGGTCGGCGCGTCGACGAAGCCCGCGTCGTAGGGGATCTGCGAGGCGACCGCGACCACCGGCTTTCCGGTGGCGAGCAACGCGTTGACGAGCGCGCGCTGCTGCAGCCGGCCGCTGAGGTTGTTGGTGAGCACGACGACCAGGTCGGCGCCGTTGGCCGCGGTCACCGCCCGGTCGATCGTCGCCTGGTTGGGGTTCAGGCCGGTCGGCAGGGGAGTCGCGTCCGCGCCGCGCTCGTCGATGCTGGCGGCGAGCCACTCGGGGCTGCGGTGGGTGAGCCCGGAGGTCGTGTCGCCGATGCCGGTGACCAGCACGTTGGCCGGCACGTCGGCGATCGGCAGGAGGCCCGCGTCGTTGCGGACCACGGTCGTCGTGCGGTCCATGATCTGCTGGATCTTGGCGACGTTGGCCGGGGTGCCGACGATCTTGTCGACCTTGTGCTCGTTGACGAACGGGCTGGTGAGGATGCCGCGCTTGAGCTTGAGCAGCAGGATCCGCAGGACGCTCTCGTCGATGCGGCGCTCGGTCAGCCTGCCGCTTTCTACGGCGGCCTTGACCGAGTCGATGGCGAGCTGCAGGTCCGGTGGCATGAGGAGCTGGTCGACGCCGGCCTCGAGGGCCATCACGGGGATCTCCTCGGGCGGGAAGACGTTGGCGCCGCCCATGCCCAGCGCGTCGGTGACGATCACGCCGCGGTAGTGGAGCTCGTTGCGGAGCAGCCCGGTGAGGATCGGCTTCGAGAGCGTCGCGGGCACGCCGGTCGGGTCGAGGCTCGGGACCTCGATGTGCGCGGTCATGATCGAGTCGATGCCGGCGTCGACCGCGGCCTTGAACGGCGGCAGGTCGAACTCGCGCCACTCCGCCTCGGTGCGGTCGATGTTCGGCAGGCCGGTGTGGCTGTCGGTCTCCGCGTCACCGTGGCCGGGAAAGTGCTTGGCGGCGGAGGAGACGGTCTCGGAGAGCCGGCCGCCTTCCTGGTAGCCGTCGATCTCGGCGGTGACGAGCCGGCTCGCGAGGTCGGGGCGGGAGGAGAAGGAGCGGGCGCCGATCACCGGGTTCAGCGGGTTGGAGTTGACGTCCGCGACCGGGGCGAAGTTCTGGTTGATGCCCATCGCGCGAAGCTCGCGGGCGTTGATCGTGGCAACGGTCTTGGCGTCGGCGGAGCTGCGCCCGGCGCCGACGGCCATGCTCGCGGGGAACTCGGTGGCCGGCGACTCCAGGCGGGTGACGTTGCCACCCTCCTGGTCGATGGCGACGATCAGCGGTAGGTGGGTGTTGTGCTTCACCGCGGCGCGCTGCAGGCCGTTGGAGAAGGCGGCCAGCTGCTCGGGGTTGTCGACGTTGTCCGTGCCGCTGTTGTTGAAGTAGATGACACCGCCTACGCCGAACTTCTCGATGACCTGGGCAGGGGTGTCCACGCCGTAGTTGGCCTGGTTGGTGGGATGCGCCTCGTTCGCGGACTTGCCCCACACGGAGACGACGAACAGCTGGGCGATCTTCTGGTCGAGCGACATGCCGTGCATGTGCGCCTTGGCCTGCGCGAGCGCGGCGGCATCCGCGCCCCGGTTCGAGGCCTGCGGGTTGCCGGACACGGCGGCTTGGCTCACCCCGCTAACCATTGCCGAGCTGGCGACCACGGCGATCGCGACGGACAGACTTCGACGGGCTGAAGTACGAGACATGGGCACAACGGCCTCCCTGGCCGGCCAGCAGGGGTCACTCCGTAACCTCTTAACCGAGAACAAGCTGCACCGGTAAGTTACCCACGCCAATGACCGCGGGCAAGCAGGCGTTCGGCTCAAAAAGCATGCCGCGAGGATCGCCAACGCCGAAGGCGAGGCGAACGCCGAAGCCGAACTGCTGGTTCATCCGGTACCAGCCACGCTGGGTCGGGAGGAGCCCGCACCGTGGGGGTCTGGGGGGTCGCCCCCCAGAAACTGAACTGGGCGATCCCGGTCCGCGCAGTCCGCGGACAGGGATCGCCCAATCGCCCAGCACAGAACGCTCGGGTTACCAAGCGTGCAACAGTGTCGTACCTACCTGGCCTCGGCGTCCGGCGTCCCGGTACGCAGTCCCTTGACGACATGCCTCCCGCGGCTGGCTGCGCGTGGGTGCCCGGTGTTCTGTGCACGGAGCCCCACCGGGGTGGTCGAAACTTCTCTTCCGCTTCGGCCCTGGCCGATCGGGAGTCCGTATGTCCTTTCTACCCAGTGATGGAGGTCACTTCAAGACCACAGTCGGGTGCACCGTTTCAGAGCCTGTCAGGTGTCGACGAATACGGTCCGTGAGCGTATTGTGTGGCCTCTTTCCGCAGCTCATAAGTGGTGCGGTCGCGGGCTGGTACCGCCACACGGGTGGTGCTGTTCACCGCTTGCGCCGGCGATGGATCCCGTACCAGGTTGCCCCCGCGGTGGCGATCGCGCCGAGGCCGATCGCGGTCACCGCGACGGCCGTGCCGGACGGCGCGTGGAACCGGGAACGCAGCGACACGGGCTTGGTGAACTCGAGGATCGGCCAGCCGCGTTCGAGGGCCAGTGCGCGCAGTCCCCGATCCGGGTTGACCACGGTCGGGTGGCCGACGGCCGCCAGCATCGGCAGGTCCGTGATCGAGTCGGAGTAGGCGTGGCACGCGGCGAGGTCGTAGCCGCGCTCGGCGGCTATCTCCTTGATGGCGCTGGCCTTGTGCTCGCCGTAGCAGTAGAACTCGATCTCGCCGGTGTACCGGCCTTCCGCGGCCACCATGCGGGTGCCCATGCTGTGGGTGGCGCCGATCATCTCCGAGATGGGCGCGACGATCTCCTCGCCGGACGCGGACACGATCACCACGTCGCGGCCCTCCGCCTTGTGGTCGCCGATCAGCTCGGCGGCCTCGGCGTAGACCAGCGGATCGACGATGTCGTGCAGGGTCTCGTCGACGATCGAGCGAACCTGGGCCACGTCCCAGCCGGTGCACAGGGCGGTGAGGTGGGCGCGGATGCGTTCGACCTGGTCGGCGTCCGCGCCGGAGGCCGCGAAGACGAACTGCGCGTAGGCGCCCTTCAGCACGGCGCGCCTGTTGATCAAACCGTTCCGGAAGAAGGGCCGGCTGAACGCCAGGGTGCTCGACTTGGCGATGACGGTTTTGTCCAGGTCGAAGAACGCGGCTGCCCTGGAACGGTCATCGGTGGCCTCAACAGGCATTTCACGGCGCGCTGTCACCTCGTCAGCATAGGAGCGAAGTGCGGTGTTGGACGGACTTCGCCAAGGCTCAGACATCCGATGTCTGACGGGTTTGGCGCCGGTTCGAGCAAGTTGCAACCACGACGTGGAAGTGACGGGATACAGTGGTGGCGTCCGGCTTTTGCCGGGCGGGTTCAGCTCGACCCCCCGGAGCTGAACCTTTGACGACCCCCGTCCCTCCCCCCTGGCGGGGGTCGTCCCTAACTACTCGGTCCCGGTCGGAAACAAATGCGCGAGCATAACCGCGCCCACCGACAGATCTCCCTCGTCGAGCCCCTCCCGGCGCGAGTTGTCCACAACGCACCCAGCTGTCCACATGTTGATCTTGGTGCGTTGAACGGTCCCCGAAGCCGGGCGATCGTGGTTCTGCGGCACGAGAACCGCCGCGACCACGACCGCTCAAGGGGGGCATGGTGGACCCGAACCGCCCGGTGGCCTTCGTCGAGGACGAGGACCTGCTCGACGACGTGCTGAAGCTGGCCGCAGCCGCCGGCTGTGACCTGGAATGCGTGCCCGACGCGGCCGCCGCTCGCTTGCGCTGGTCGACAGCGCCACTGGTACTTCTCGACGCGGCAGGCGCCGAACACTGCGACAACGCGGGCCTGACCCGCAGGGACTCGGTGTTCCTGCTGGCCGCCGAACCGGCGTCGAAAGCCTTGTGGGAACGAGCGGTGGAGATAGGCGCCGAACGCGTCATCGAGCTCCCCGGCGCCGAGGCCTGGCTGGTGAGCGCGATGGCCGACGCGACAGAAGCCCCCGCCCCGACAACGGGCCGCGCTCTCGCGGTCCTGGGTGGCCGGGGCGGCGCGGGCGCGTCGGTCTTCGTGGCGGCCCTGGGTCTCACCGCGCTACGCATCGGCCAAAGCGCACTACTGATCGACTGCGACCCGCTCGGTGGCGGTCTCGACCTGGTCCTCGGCGCCGAGTCCGAACAAGGCCTCCGCTGGCCCGACATGCACCTACGCGCCGGTCGGGTGGCGGCGTCGAGCCTCCACGACGCCCTCCCGAGCAGAACCAGAGGCACAACAAGACTCACTGTGCTGTCCGGCGCCCGCAAAGGCACAGCCCCCGCCCCGGACGCGGTGGCCGCAGTCCTGGAGGCCGGCCGCCGGGCGGGTGAAACCGTCATCTGCGACGTGCCGAGAGCTCTGGAACCGGCGGCCCAAGCCGCCCTGAGCCGAGCCGACCTGACAGTAGTGGTCGTCCCCGGCGAGGTAAGGGCCTGCGTCTCGGCCCGCCTACTGGTCGAACGCCTCACGGAGCTGGGCACCAAGCCCCACCTCGTAGTCCGAGGCCCGTCCCCGGGCGCCCTTCACCCGGACCAGGTGGCGAAAGCCGTGAACGCGCCCCTTCTCACCACGATGCGCCCCGAGCCCAACCTCGCCCACTCCCTCGACCGCGGCGACTTCACCCCACGCCCGAAAGGCCCCCTGGCAACCGCCGCCAGAACCACCCTCACCGCGTTGGCCGACCAACCCCTCCGCACGACCCGAATCCTGCGAGCAGCCTCATGACCGCCACATGCAGCGGCGAAGCGGCCGCTGCCGCCCCTTACGTACTCGGCCCCGACAACCAGAGCCGACATCCACGGCCCCACCCGCCGCTGCCCATCGCCATCAGCCGCGAAGCCACAGCCGACGCGTCAACCTTGCGAGCCATGTCATGACCGGCCTGACGCCCTTCCCCATGCACCGAGTCCACCCCGGCCGCCTGCGAGCGCCCGCGCGGAGCCAACGGCCGCCTGCGCGCTGCCCCGCGTCCGCGACCCCGTGCCCCACCTACCCGAACGCGCCGAGGGCCTGCGACCCCTGCGCCGCCCAACGTGTCCCGACCGACCTGCGAGCGGCGTCATGAACGCCTCGGACAACCTCGTCGGCAGGGTCCGCAGCCGGCTCGCCAGCAGCGGCACCGAGATCACCTCGGCCGTCGTCGCGCGGGCCGTTCGCGAGGAGGCCGGCGGCATCGTCGGCGACGCCGACGTCCTCGACGCTCTCCGCCTCATGCGTCAGGAGTTCGTCGGCGCCGGGCCGCTCGACCCGCTGCTCCGCGCCGACGGCACCACCGACGTCCTCGTCACCGGACCGGACCAGGTCTGGCTCGACGGCGTCGGCGGCCTCCGCCGCACGGACGTCACCTTCCCCGACGAGGACGCCGTCCGTCGTCTCGCCCAGCGGCTCGCCCTCGCCTGCGGCCGCCGGCTCGACGACGCCCAACCGTTCGTCGATGCCTGGCTACCGGTCGGCGCGCTCGGGCGCATACGCCTGCATGCGGTCCTGCCGCCCGTCGCCGCCGACGGCACATGCCTGTCCCTGCGCGTACTCCGGCGCGCCGGCCACGACCTCGGGTCCCTTCACCGGCTCGGCACCTTCGACCAACGCACCCACCGACTTCTCGGAGCCGTCGTCGACGCCCGGCTCGCCTTCGTCGTCACCGGCGGCACCGGCGCCGGCAAGACCTCACTGCTGAGCGCCCTCCTCGGCCGCGTCTCCCACCACGAACGCATCGTCACCGTCGAGGACGCCGGCGAGCTTCAACCCGACCATCCCCAGTTCGTCCGGCTCATCGCCCGCCCACCCAACGTCGAAGGCGCCGGCGAGGTCACGCTCGCCGACCTCGTCCGCCAAGGCCTGCGCATGCGACCCGACCGCATCGTCGTCGGCGAGGTCCGCGGTGCCGAGGTGTGCGACCTGCTCACCGCACTCAACACCGGCCACGACGGCGGCGCCGGCACCGTCCACGCCAACTCCCCGGCCGAGCTCCCCGCCCGCATGGAGGCGCTCGCCGCGCTCGGTGGCCTCTCTCGCGACGCTCTGCACAGCCAGCTCGCGGCCGCCTTCCAGGTCGTGCTCCACATGCGCCGCCACCCGGACGGCACCCGCCGCCTCGACGAGGTCGGTGTCCTCGAGCGAACCGCCAACGGCGTGCAGGTCGTCCCCGCGTGGCCCCAGGACAAAGCCGTCCTCGGTGAGCTGCTCGAAACACGGGAGGTCGAGCCGCCATGGTGAGCCTGCTCTGCTGCGCGCTGGCCCTCCTCACCTGGGCCGGCTCTCCCGCCGCCACCCGACTCCGCAACCTCGACCTCGTCGGGACGCGCCACCACCGGCGGCTCGGCCCGCCTCGCCCCAGCTCGGTCACGCTCACCACCGCGGCGGCCGTCGCCGGATGGCTCATGGCCGGCGTCGGTGGCGCCATCGCCGCGGCTCTCGCGACCGTCACGGTCTGGCGTCGCTGGCGAGCCAGGGGACAACTGCACCGCTCCCTGTCCGCCATCGACGGGCTCACCGAGGCGCTCCGCTCGCTCGTCGCCGGACTGCGGGCCGGCGCCCACCCGGCCGAGGCCGCCGAAGCAGCTGCGGCGGACGCCCAACCGCACGCCGCCGCACCGATGCGAGCCATCGCCGCCGCGGCGCGACTCGACGGTGACGTCCAACGCGCGCTCGACGGCACGCAAACGCTTGCCGGCGTCCTGGCCAGGGTGTCGAGAGCGTGGGCGCTGGCACAACGCCACGGGCTGCCGCTCGCCGACGTCCTCGACGCGGTCGGCCGCGACCTCGACCAGCGCGTCCGGTTCGCCCGCCAGGTCCTCGCCCGGATGGCCGGCCCGCGCACCAGCGCCACCACCCTCGCGTTGCTGCCCGTCCTCGGCATCGGGCTCGGCGAGGCGATGGGCGCCCACCCACTGCGCGTGCTGACCGGCCCCGGGCTCGGCCAAGTGCTGCTCGTCATCGGCATCGCCCTGCTGTGCGCGGGGGTGGCTTGGTGCGGCCGGCTCACGGGCCAGGTGGTGCCGTCGTGAACCCGAACAGCATCGCGCTGGTCCTGCTGGCCGCGGCGGTCCCGCTCTGGTCCAGGGCCAAGCTGCCAGGTCTGCGGCTGGCCAGGCTCGGTGGCGCCCGCCGCGCTCGGCCCGGCCTCGGCCCGAAGGCACCGCGGATCGCCTTGGCCGCCTCGCTCGGCGCGCTGACCGCAGTGGTGACGGGCTTGCCGGAGGGGCTGTTCGTCGGCGCGATGGTGGCCGTTGCGGCCTGGTGGCTCGCTCGCCGCCTGACCCGCGGCGCGACCACCCAACCCGACCCGCTCACCCTGGCCGCGACGTGGGACCTCCTCGCCGCTTGCCTCCGCGCCGGCCTGCCGGTCCCCACTGCGGTCACCGCCATCGCCGACGATCTGCCCTCCGACGCCACCAGGGCGTTGCGGGCGACCGCCGACCTGCTGGCCATGGGTGCGGACCCGATCGATGCCTGGACGCCGGCGATGAACTGCCCGCACACGGCGGCCCTCGCTCGCGGCGCGCGGCACACCGCCCGTTCCGGCACCGCGCTGGCCGACGTGGTCGGCACGCTCGCCACCACCGTCCGCGATACGGCGAGCGACGCCGCCGAGGCGCGAGCGCAGCGAGCCGGCGTGCTGATCGCCGCACCGCTCGGACTGTGTTTCTTACCCGCCTTCGTCTGCCTCGGCATCGTGCCGATCATCGCCGGCCTGGCCGGCAGGTTGTCGCTCTGAACCCAGAGACCCATAGATCCAGAGACCCATGGACAAGGAGAACCCGAATGTTCCCCCACCGGACCCCGCTCCCCCTCCACCCACGCCGGGACTTCCTGCTCGGCGACGACGGAATGAGCACCGTCGAGTACTGCGTCGGCCTGGTAGCGGCCGCGGCCTTCGCGATGGTGCTGTACGCCATCGTCAGCGGCGCCGACGTGCTCGCGGCAGTGACATCGATCGTCCAGCGAGCCCTCACGGTGGACATCTGATGCCCCCGACCAGGCGTGGCCGCCGAAAACTCGACCGGGACGGTGGTGCGGTCACCGTCGAGGCGGCGATCGCGCTGGCCGGCTTCGTGGCGGTGCTCACGCTGGCGCTGGGTGCCATCTCGGCAGCCATCGACCAGCTGCGATGCATCGACGCGGCCCGAGAGGCGGCCCGCCTGGTCGCGAGGGGCGAACCCGACCGCGCCCGAGCGGTGGCCGAGGAGATCGCCCCCGGCAACGCGGCGATCGCCATCACCGTGGAGGACGACACCATCCAGGTCGACGTGCGAGCCGCCCCGGTCAACGGCCTGCTCCCCGGCCTCGACCTCCATGCCGAGGCCTACGCCATCGCCGAACCCGCCGCCACCGAGGCGAACCCATGACCCGACCAGGTGTTGCCCGGGCGGCAAGGATCGCGAGGCTGCCCGGCGGAAGTGATGACCGGGGAGCGGCCACGGTCTGGGCGGCCGGCGCCATCGCGGCGCTCCTCGTGGTCAGCATGCTCGTCGTCTCGATCGGGGCGGCGGCCGCGACCCGGCACCGGGCCGAGGGCGCGGCCGACCTCGCAGCCCTGGCCGCGGCGGGTGCGGCCGTCGAGGGGGAGCGGGCGGCGTGCGGCAAGGCTCGCTGGGTCACCGACCGGATGCGCGTTCAGCTGCAGGGCTGCCGGCTGGACGGATGGGACGCGCTGATCGAGGTCGTCGCGGTGCCGTCCGGCGTGCTGGACGGTTTCGGCCCGGCAAAAGCCCGTGCCCGGGCCGGACCTGTTGAACAGCCTGCCAACCCGGGCGAACGGTCGTCCGCGCACGGTAAACGGCGTTTCCCGGTGCCCGGTGCCTCCGACGACCGGCACATCGAGCTTCAGTCGTGCCTATCCCGTTATTCGCTCACCGTGTCACAACGACCAGTTGTCGACTGCAAGTTACGTCCGGCCGTGGTCGTGCCGTTACATAAGCCGTAGGGCACCTCGCGGACAGCGGGCGCCCGAAGTACAAGGAGGCAAGCACCCGACATGTTGGAAATGGATTGGTCGGATAGCTGGCGCAGGGCATTCCGCGTCGAGCTGCGCGCAACGGCCATCGGCCTCGCGTGGCGCGGATGGCCGGTGCTGCCAGGCACCTATCCGGCTGGCTCGCACTGGGCGGGCCGCGAGGGCATCGAGAACACCGGCCCGCACCCCGTGCACCAGGACTGGCAGGAGCGCATCGGCACCAAGCCGGAGCAGGTCGCCACCTGGTGGAGCGGCCGGCCCTACAGCGTCCTTCTCGCCACCGGCGTGACCCTGGACGCCATCGAGGTTCCCGGCCACCTGGGCCGGGGCGCCGCACGTGTTCTGCGCACCGTCGGCCTGCCGGTGCCGATCATCGCGACGCCGGACGACCGCTGGACCTTCCTGGTCCAAACCGGACAGAAGCTCGCCAGCTCGCTCGCCGAGCACGACGACGTCGTCCTCCACACCGAGGGCAGCTACGTGGCGCTGCCGCCGACCCCGATCCAGCACGGCGTCGTCCACTGGCGGGTTCGTCCGGAGGTCTGCGGCTGGCAGATGCCCGTGTCGAGCACCGTGCAGGACGCGCTGGTCGACGCGCTGGCCGCCGACGCGACCTACGCGCGGACGACCGGCCTGGTCGCCGCGGACTGACACGTCAAGGGATGAGTGGGATGCGCTCAGCAGTACCCGTGTACCAAGCCTCGCCGGGGGCACCCTCCCGGCTCGCCCGCGGTGGGCGTTCCGCAGAAATGCCGTTCCACCGCACCCAACCCGTCCCGCTGTTCGGCGCCGCTCCCGCAACCAGGCGGCCGGACCTGGGACGGGGAGCATGCCGGGCGCTCGCTGGAGGAAACGGTCTCCCGCGGCGCGGCCAGCAACGGAACATCGGCGAGAACCTGGCCCCAGGGATGGCCGTCGCACGTGGAGGTCTCCGCCTCCCCGTAGCCACCACGCGCGACGGACGCCCCGCCGATGCTCCAAGCCTGACCGCGCGCCGACCCGAGCGGTAGCTGACCGCTCCTCGCGCGCCTGGTGTAACGCAACGCGCCGGGGCTGCCGGATCTCCGGCCCCCGGCGCGTTGCCCTGGTTGTGGACAACCACTGTGGACAGTGGGTCGGTCAGGCGGCGGGGCTCTGGTTCCTCGCGGTGACCACCCGGAGGACCGCGTCCAGGACGGCGACGGCGCCAGCCTTGTCGAGGGGCTCGTTTCCGTTGCCGCACTTAGGGGACTGCACGCACGACGGGCAGCCGGCCGGACATTCACAGGCGGCGATCGCGTCCCGGGTTGCCGTCAGCCAGGGAATCAGGGCGGTGTGGCCTCGGTCGGCGAAGCCCGCGCCGCCGGGGTGGCCGTCGTGGACGAAGACCGTCGCTTCGCCGGTGTCCTGATGCAGGGCCGTCGAGACGCCGCCGATGTCCCACCGGTCGCACGTCGCGAACAGTGGCAGCAGGCCGATCGCCGCGTGTTCTGCCGCGTGCAGGGCGCCGGGGACGTCGCGGTGGGCGACGCCGGCCTCCGCCAGCAGTGCCTCGCTGAGGGTGTACCAGACGGCTCTCGTGTGGAGGGTCTGCTCGGGCAGGTCGAGGGGGATCTGGTCCAGGACCTGGCCGGACGGCAACCGGCGGAGGTAGCCGACCACGTGGGACGTGACGGCCACCTCGCCCAGGCTCACGCTGACGTCGGCGCCGAACGCGCGGCGCTCCACAGTGGACAGTACGGAGATGTCGATCTGCTCGCGGGGCATGGTCGACCATTCCGGGTCCTCGCGGTGCACCATGGCCAGGCCGGACTCCAGGTCGAGGTCGTCCACCACAAAGGAGGTGCCCTGGTGCAGGTACACGGCACCCGGGTGCACCGTCGCGCACGCCGAGCCGGGGTCGACCGTGCCGAGCATCCGGGCGGAGTCCGTCTCCACCACCGCGATCTGCTCGCCGCCCGAACCGCGGATGTCCACCGAGGAATGCGGGCGCTCGCGCGAGGTCCAGAACCAGCCGGTGGGCCGGCGGCGCAGCATGCCGTCGCCCACCAGCTCGTCGACGACCCGCCGGGCCGCGGCGCCGCCGAACGTCGACAGGCACGCGTCGGTGAGCGGGAGCTCCATGGCCGCGCAGGCGAGCTGGGGTCCCAGCACGTACGGGTTGGTGGGGTCGATGACCGTGGCCTCGACGGCTTTGTCCAGCATCGCCGACGGGTGGTGCACGAGGTAGGTGTCCAGCGGGTTGTCCTGCGCCACGAACACCACCAGAGCGGAGTCCCCGGCCCGCCCCGCCCGACCGGCCTGCTGCCAGAACGACGCCAGCGTCCCCGGATATCCGGCCACCACGACCGCGTCCAGGCCGGCGATGTCGACCCCGAGCTCGAGCGCGTTGGTGCTCGCGACCCCCAGGAGCGAACCGTCCGCGAGGGACTTCTCCAACGCCCGGCGCTCCTCCGGCAGGAACCCCGCCCGGTACGCGGCCACCCGGGACGGCAGCGACGAGTCCACTTCGGACAACGCGTGGCGGGCCGAGAGCGCGGTGAGCTCGGCACCCCGCCGCGACCGGACGAACGCCAGCGTCCGCGCACCCTCCACCACGAGGTCAGTGAGGATCCGTGCGGTCTCGGCACCGGCCGACCGGCGGACCGGGGCGCCGTTCTCCCCGGCCAGCTCCGCCAGCAGCGGCGGCTCCCACAACGCGACCGTCCGCGCGCCCCGCGGCGAGCTGTCCAGGGTCACCGCCTCGCAGGGCACCCCGGACAGCAGCGACGCCGAGTCCGCCGGGTCGGACACCGTGGCCGACGCCAGCACGAACACCGGGTCCGACCCGTACCGCCGGGCCACCCGCCGCAGCCGGCGCAGCAGCAGCGCCACGTGCGAGCCGAACACCCCGCGGTACCCGTGGCACTCGTCGACGACCACATAGGACAGGCGGCGGAAGAAATGCGCCCACTTGGCATGTGCCGGCAGGATCCCGCGGTGGAGCATGTCGGGGTTGGTGAACACCCACCGGGAGTGCGCCCGCACCCAGTCCCGCTCCGGCAGCGGCGTGTCCCCGTCGAAGCTCGCCGCCCGCACCTCCGCCACGCCGAGGGCGGAGGCCGACCGCAGCTGGTCGGCCCCGAGAGCCTTGGTGGGCGAGAGGTACAACGCCGTCGCCCGCGGGTTGGCGGCCAGGGCGGTGAGCACCGGCACCTGATAGGCCAGCGACTTCCCGGACGCCGTCCCGGTCGCGACCACCACGTGCCGCCCGGCGTGGGCACGCGTGGCCGCCTCGACCTGGTGCGCCCACGGCGCCGACACCCCGCAGCCCGCGAACGCCGACCGCAACGACGAGGACACCCAGTCGGGCCAGGGAACCGAGGTGGCCGGCCGCTCCGGCAGCTCGCGCACGTGCCGCAGCGGGTTCTCGCCCATCGGCACGCCGGCGAGCACTCGGTCGAGCAGCCGACGGCCACGCTGTGCACCTGGCTGCGTACCCACGAAACGAGCTTCGCACATCCCACCGACAGCCCTGGGAAGCGGCCGGGGCGGCGGGCTGGATCGATGCTCTTAATCGATCATGCGGCCGACCGGCGACGTTGCCGAGATCGCAGTAGGTGGGACGGCTCGCGGAGCGCGGAAGTCCAACCAATAGACTCCGCCGACGTCCCATCAACACCTGGTGGCGCACCCGTCCCGAACAGGGACGATGCCGTGGCCCAGTATCGGCTGCCCGGTATCCGCGCCCATATCAGGCAGAAGTACCTGGAGGACCGATGTCCTGGCAGTACCTAGCGGAAGGCCCGCCGCTGACCGGCGGTGACCGCGGCGTAGTCGTCGTGGTGGCCGTGATCGCTCTCGCCGCCCTCGCCGTTGGCTACGTGCTGCTGAAGGAGGTGCTGGCCGCCGGCCAGGGCACCTCGAAGATGCAGGAGATCGCCAAGGCCGTGCAAGAAGGCGCGGGGGCATACCTGAAGCGGCAGCGGAACACCCTGGTGATCTTCGGGGCGATCGTGTTCGTCCTGCTCTTCTTCCTACCCGCCGACGGCTGGGGCGAGCGGATCGGCCGCTCGCTGTTCTTCGTGGTCGGCGCGGTGTTCTCCTTCTCCATCGGCTATCTCGGCATGTGGCTCGCCACCCAGGCCAACCTCCGCGTCGCCGCCGCGGCCCGCGAGCAGGGCGGCCGCGAGGTCGCGATGCGCGTCGCGTTCCGCACCGGTGGCGTCGTCGGCATGTCGACCGTCGGCCTCGGCCTCTTCGGAGCCGCGGTCGTCGTCCTGGTCTACGCGGGCGACGCGCCCAAGGTGCTCGAGGGCTTCGGCTTCGGCGCCGCGCTGATCGCCATGTTCATGCGTGTCGGCGGCGGCATCTTCACCAAGGCCGCCGACGTCGGCGCGGACCTGGTCGGCAAGGTCGAGCAGGGCATCCCCGAGGACGACCCGCGCAACGCCGCCACCATCGCCGACAACGTCGGCGACAACGTCGGCGACTGCGCCGGCATGGCCGCCGACCTGTTCGAGTCCTACGCCGTGACCCTGGTCGCCGCGCTGATCCTCGGCTCCACGGCGTTCGGCTCGCAGGGCCTGCTGTTCCCGCTGATCGTGCCGGCGCTCGGCGTGATCACCGCGGTCATCGGCGTCTACATCACCCGCGCGAAGGTCGGCGAGAGCGGCCTCACCGCGATCAACCGGTCGTTCTACATCTCCGCGCTGATCTCCGCGCTCCTGTGCACCGTCGCGGCCTTCGTGTTCCTGCCGACGTCGTTCTCCGAGCTGAGCGACGCGGCCGAGCCGGACATCAGCGGCAGCCCGGCGCTCATCGCGGCCGTCGCGGTGATCATCGGCATCGTGCTCGCCGGCATCATCCTCTGGCTCACCGGCTACTTCACCGGCACCGACTACAAGCCGGTCAAGGACGTCGGCAAGACCTCGCTGACCGGTGCGGCCACGGTGATCCTCTCCGGCATCTCGGTCGGCTTCGAGTCCGCCGTCTACACCGCGCTCGTCATCGGCGCCTCGGTGTACGGCGCGTTCCTGCTGTCCGGCTCGCTGTTCGTGGCGCTGTTCGCGGTCGCGCTCGCCGGCTGCGGCCTGCTCACCACCGTCGGCGTCATCGTCGCGATGGACACCTTCGGCCCCGTCTCGGACAACGCGCAGGGCATCGCCGAGATGTCCGGCGACGTCGAGGGCGAGGGCGCGCAGATCCTCACCGAGCTCGACGCGGTCGGCAACACCACCAAGGCGATCACCAAGGGCATCGCGATCGCGACCGCCGTACTGGCCGCGACCGCGCTGTTCGGCTCGTACCTGACCGCCATCCAGGAGGCCATCGCGGACGTCGGCTCCACCCTGGCCGACGCGCCGAGCTCGTTCTCCTTCCAGGTGTTCAGCCCGAACGTGCTCGTCGGCATCATCGTCGGCGCGGCGGTCGTGTTCATGTTCTCCGGGCTCGCGGTCAACGCCGTGTCCCGCGCGGCGGGCGCGGTCGTGTTCGAGGTGCGCCGCCAGTTCCACGCGAACCCGGGCATCATGGACGGCTCGGTCCGGCCGGAGTACGGCCGCGTCGTGGACATCTGCACCCGCGACTCGCTGCGCGAGCTGGCCACCCCCGGCCTGCTCGCGGTGCTCGCGCCGATCGCGGTCGGCTTCGGTCTCGGCACCGGCCCGCTGGCCGGCTACCTGGCCGGCGCCATCGCCACCGGCACCCTGATGGCCGTCTTCCTGGCCAACTCCGGTGGCGCGTGGGACAACGCCAAGAAGCTGGTCGAGGACGGCAACCACGGCGGCAAGGGCTCCGATGCCCACGCGGCCACGGTCATCGGCGACACCGTGGGCGACCCGTTCAAGGACACCGCCGGCCCCGCGATCAACCCGCTGATCAAGGTGATGAACCTGGTCTCGCTGCTGATCGCGCCCGCCATCGTGACCTTCTCGATCGGCGCGGACGCCAACGCCGGCCTGCGGATCACCATCGCGGTCATCGCGCTGGTGCTCATCGTGGCCGCCGTGGTCGTGTCCAAGCGCCGCGGCACCGCGATCGCGGACGACCCGGCCGACCAGATCGACGCGTCCGACTCGGCCGACCCGGAGAAGTCGGTCACCAACGGCGTGTCCTGACCCGACCGAACCCACGAACGGGCCCGCCGCGCGACAGCGCGTGGCGGGCCCGTTCGGGTTCGTCATGATCCACCGGTTCCCAAGGGTCGAACTGGTGTTCTATCCTTTGTCGGGTGGCGCAGTTGTCGTTCTACTCCGCCGAGGCCAACCCGCCTGCCCGGGGCGACCTCGCCGGGCTGCTGTGCGGCCCCTCCCGGCTCGTGAGCTTCGGGGGCGTGACCGCCCGGCTCTCGGTGTCCGTCCCCGAGACGTGGCGCGCGAGGGCGCTCGAGCAGGCGCTCGCCGAGCGCGGCGTCGACGCCACCGTCTACACCGCCGAGGACGGCCTCCTCGTGCGCACCGCGTTCCGCCGCGACCTCATCGGCCTCGCCGCCGCGTGGACCACCGGAACGGACAAATCGTGCCCGGCCGGCCTCGACCTCGCCGGCGCGGCATTGCGACTCTGGGTATTCGCCGCGGGCTGCTGGATCGACGGCGGCTACCTCCTCCGGCTCGATCCGCACGCTCCCGACACGCACGAGCCGCTGAATTCCGCGGTGGCTGCGTGTGGTTTGCCCGCGATCCGCCACCATTCCGATGACGAGGGCCCTGGCCTGCGGATATCCGGCCGGCGGCGGCTCGCGAGGCTCGCCGAGCTGGTCGGCGGACCACCGTCCGTGGCCGCCGAATCGGACTGGCCCGCGGTATCCCGTGTGCGGCAGACGGCCTGAGCGTGCTACCCAAGTAATAGGGGCATACCGCCGCCGCGAAGTGTGCCGCGAGGCACCTGGGGGTAGGTATCACGGTGAGCAACGTGCACACTGTCGAGCTGAGAGTGAGCTTGACGAGAGAGCGGGACAAGCGTGGCAGGGACAACCAAGGCGGGCAGAAGCGGCGGGACCAACGGGTCGGAGCCGCGGCGGCTGGTGATCGTCGAGTCACCGGCCAAGGCGCGCAAGATCGCCTCATACCTCGGCCGGAACTTCGTCGTGGAGTCCTCCCGGGGGCACATCCGCGACCTTCCCCGGAAGGCCGCCGAGGTGCCCGCCAAGTACAAGGGCGAGTCCTGGTCCAACCTCGGCGTCAACGTCGACAACGGCTTCGAGCCGATCTACATCGTCACGCCGGACAAGAAGTCCACGGTCACCGAGCTCAAGGAAGCTCTCAAGACCGTCGACGAGCTCTACCTCGCGACGGACGGTGACCGCGAGGGCGAGGCCATCGCGTGGCACCTGCTGGAGGCGCTCAAGCCGAAGGTGCCGGTGAGCCGGATGGTGTTCCACGAGATCACCGAGACGGCCATCCGCGCCGCCGCGGAGAACACCCGCCCGCTCGACCAGGACCTCGTCGACGCCCAGGAGACCCGGCGCATCCTCGACCGCCTCTACGGCTACGAGGTCAGCCCGGTCCTGTGGAAGAAGATCACCCGCGGCCTGTCGGCGGGGCGCGTCCAGTCGGTCGCCACCCGCATCGTGGTCGACCGCGAGCGGGAGCGGATGAAGTTCGTCCCCGCCTCGTACTGGGACATCTCCGCCAAGCTCGACGCGGGCGCCGAGGCCGACCCGCGCAACTTCGGTGCCCGGCTGCTCTCGGTCGACGGCACCCGCCTGGCCACCGGCCGCGACTTCAACCAGGACGGCAGGCTCAAGTCCGAGTCCAGCGTCCTGCGGCTCGACGAGCCCGAGGCCCGGCGTCTCGCCGGCGCGCTCACCGGCGCGGCGCTGTCGGTATCCAGCGTCGAGGAGAAGCCCTACACCCGCAGGCCCTACGCGCCGTTCATGACCTCCACGCTGCAGCAGGAGGCCGGCCGCAAGCTCCGGTTCTCGGCCGAGCGGACGATGCGCATCGCCCAGCGGCTGTACGAGAACGGCTACATCACCTACATGCGTACCGACTCCACGACGCTGTCCGAGACGGCGATCGCGGCGGCCCGGTCGCAGGCCCGCGAGCTGTACGGCGACGCCTACGTCTCCCCGCAGCCGCGCCAGTACACCCGCAAGGTCAAGAACGCCCAGGAGGCGCACGAGGCCATCCGCCCGGCCGGCGAGGTGTTCCGCACCCCCGGCCAGGTCGCGGGCGAGGTGCAGTCCGACGAGTTCCGCCTCTACGAGCTGATCTGGCAGCGCACGGTCGCCTCGCAGATGGCCGACGCCCGCGGCACCACCATGAGCGTCCGCATCACCGGCACCGCGGCCAGTGGCGAGGAGTGCACGTTCGCCGCGTCCGGCCGCACCATCACCTTCGCCGGCTTCCTGCGCGCCTACGTCGAGGCCGTCGACTCCGAGGAGGGCGGCGAGGCCGACGACGCCGAGCGCAGGCTGCCGCACCTCACCAAGGGCCAGGACGTCACCGCCACCGAGCTGAACCCGGACGGCCACACCACGAGCCCGCCGCCGCGCTACACCGAGGCGAGCCTGGTGAAGACCCTGGAGGAGCTGGGCATCGGCCGCCCGTCCACCTACGCGTCGATCATCAACACCATCCAGGACCGCGGCTACGTGTGGAAGAAGGGTTCCGCGCTCGTGCCGTCCTGGATCGCGTTCTCCGTGATCGGGCTCCTCGAACGGCACTTCGGGCGGCTCGTGGACTACGACTTCACCGCCGCCATGGAGGACGAGCTCGACCGCATCGCGTCCGGCCAGCAGCAGCGCACCCAGTGGCTCACCGGGTTCTACTTCGGCGGCGACATCGGTGCCGAGGGCTCGGTCGGCCGCTCCGGCGGGCTCAAGAAGCTCGTCGGCTCGGGCGTGGACACCATCGACGCACGAGAGATCAACTCGATCCCGCTGTTCGCCGACGCCTCCGGCCGCGCCGTCGTCGTGCGGGTCGGCCGGTACGGTCCCTACCTCGAGCGCGACGGCGACGGCCCCGATCCCGGCGCCAACCCGCAGCGGGCCAACCTGCCGGAGGACCTGCCGCCGGACGAGCTGTCCGTCGACCTCGCCGAGAAGCTCTTCGCCACCCCGGTCGAGGGCCGCACGCTCGGCACGGACCCGGTCACCGGGCACGAGATCGTCGCCAAGGAAGGCCGCTTCGGCCCGTACGTCACCGAGGTCCTGCCGGAGTCCGACGACGAGACCACGAGCAAGGCCAAGAAGGCCAAGCCGCGCACGAACTCGCTGTTCAAGTCGATGGCCATCGAGTCGGTCTCGCTCGACGACGCGCTGCGGCTGCTGTCGCTGCCGCGGGTGGTCGGCAACGACCCGGCCAGCGGCGAGGAGATCACCGCGCAGAGCGGCCGCTACGGCCCGTACATCAAGAAGGGCACCGACTCCCGGTCGCTCGCCAACGAGGCGGACATCTTCACGGTCACCCTCGACGAGGCGCTCAAGCTCTACGCCGAGCCCAAGCGCCGGGGCCGGCAGGCCGCCGCGTCCGCGCCGTCGCTCAAGGAGATGGGCAACGACCCGGTGTCGGGCAAGCCCATGGTGGTCAAGGACGGCCGGTTCGGCCCGTACGTGACCGACGGCGAGTTCAACGCGTCGCTGCGCAAGTCCGACAGCGTCGAGGCGCTCACCGACGAGCGCGCGGCCGAGCTGCTGGCGGAGAAGCGCGCGAAAGGCCCGGCACCCAAGCGCGCGACCACCCGCCGCAAGGCCCCCGCCAAGACCGCCGGCAAGGCACCGGCGAAGAGGTCCACGGCCAGAACGAAGTCCTGACCGCTACCGTTCGCGTTCGTGAGCGAGCTTGCGAGCGAACCAGAGTTACAGGGCGACCGCGAGCGGCGGCACCGAGCCTGCGAGGGGGTGTCGTGAGCGAGCTTGCGAGCGAAACAGTGTCACAGGGCGACCGCGAGCGAGCTTGCGAGCGAACCATGACACAGCGGCACCGGGCACGGCATCACCGAGCCTGCGAGGGGATGTCATGACCGGGGAGGACCATGTCGCGCGGTACGCGGCGGCGGTACGCGGGGAACGGACCGAGCCGGCGCCTCGACCGCCCGAGATCGACCGTCGGGCGGTCGAGGCCTGGTTCCGCCGCCGCGGGCTGCCGCTGGTCGTGCGGCGCGACATGCGCGGCTCGGCGCTCCTGCAGCGGGCCACGCCAGCACTGACGTTCCTGCTGGTGAACGACCCGCTCGCGGCGCTGATCGCGAAGCTGCTCGACGTGCCGCCGGCCGAGCTCGAGCGACTGTTGAGCAACACCGCCTACGTGTTCGCGCTGTTCGCCGTCACCATCGCCACGCTGGTCGCGCCGTTCGTCGCCGGTTGGCTCGTGGCGAAGTGGATGCGGACGATGAACCGCGACGGCCGGCTCGTGCTGGCCACCATCGTGCTCGTGCTGACCGTCGTCGTCCTGCCGGTGGTCGAGTGGGTAACGGGCCTGCGCTCGCCGCTGTGGCTCGGCCTCACCATCAACGTCGGCGGCACGCTGCTGATCCTGTTCGTCGTCTACGTCGGCGCCGGGTCGATCGCCGCCTGGAGCCTGCGCAGCGCCCTGTCCCAGCTCGGCGCCGTCGGCACGCTGGCCACCCGGGCGCTGCCGCTGCTCGTGCTCGTCGTGCTGTTCGCGTTCTTCGCCACCGAGATGTGGCAGGTCGCCGAGGCTCTACCGCGCTGGCGACTGTGGCTGGTCGTCGGCGTCCTCGCGGTTCTCGCGGTGTTGTTCATGGCCGCGATGCTGGGCGAGGAGCTGCGCGCGATGGCCGATCGGGCCAGTGCCGGCCGGGTACCCGACCTCGCCGCGCAGCTGCGCGGCACCCCGCTCGAGGGCCTCGCCGCCGGAGCTGAGACAGCCGACGGGCAGGTCCGGCCCCAGCCACTGTCCCGCGCCGAGCGGATCAACGTCCGGGTGGTGCTGTTCGTGGCGCAGGCACTGCAGATCGTGGTGCTGACCCTGCTCGTGTTCTGCCTCTTCGTCGGCCTGGGGGCACTCGCGGTCGACAAGTCCGTCGTGGATACCTGGCTCGGCGAGGGCAAGTTCCTCGAGAGTGGGACGTTCTTCAATCTGGAGCTGCCGGTCTCGAAGGCCCTGGTCCAGGTGTCGATCTTCCTGGCCGTGGTCTCCGGGCTGTACTTCACCGCGTCGGCCGCGACCGACCCGCACTACCGGAAGGCGTTCTTCGATCCGCTGATCGACGACGTTCGAGTCAGCCTCGCGGTGCGGCAGGTTTATCTCGCCCACAAGGCCGACGGGCCTTAACCTGGAACACGCAGTGACGACCAGGTAGCCCAGGGAGTTTCGCGCATGACGAACGACGGCACCCAAGACCCAGGTCCGCCGCCGGTTCTGGCCGACCCGCTTGCCGGCCTCGTTACCGGCGGCCGTTACGAGCCGGAGCCGCTCCGGGTGCGGGTGGTCGAGCCGTCGATGCCGGACATTTCCGCGGTACGTGCGGCCATGGCCAACGTGCTCGACGAGGACTCCGAGCTGAACCTCGGCCCCGTCGCGCCGGTGTTCGACTCGGACCTGGGCACCGGCTGGGCCGACCCGTCCACCGGCGGGATTCCGACCCAGGCCGCGCCGCGGGCCGCCGAGCAGGCCACCCCGGCCGCCGACCCGCCGGTGGCGAAGGTGCCGGTGTCTCAGGTGCCGGTCACCCGGGTGCCCCGGCCCGCGGCCATTCCGGCGCAGCGGTCCCGCCCACGCGGCGCGGTCCCGCCGGCCAGGGTGCGGCCGCCCGCGATCCTGGCGGAGAAGACGCGCCGCATCCGGGTGCCGCGGGGGTTCACGCCGAGCCAGACCAAGCCACTGCCGGGCACCAAGGGCAAGGGCAAGGGCACGTCCTCCGCCGCGAGCGTCGCGCTCATCATGGCGCTACTGTTGGTGATCGCCGTGATCGCCATCGTGTTCCTCGTGAGCTTCATCGACACGATCTCGTCCATCTTCAGCTGACCCCGCATACCCGGGCGTGCCGTGCGCCAGGTCACCTACTACCGTTCGATCATCCGTACGTGCTCGGATGCCGGCTACGCTGGATTACGGGCTGCGTGGAGGTGGGGTGGCGGGTATCAGCGGGGGACCGGACTCGAGTGTCGGCGTGCGGACGCCGACCGAGTCGAACGCGTCCCTCACGCACCGGATGCGGAGCGTGCTCGCCATCCGGGGCTTCCGCAGACTCTGGGGTGTCACCTACCTGTGCAGTATTGGTGACTGGCTGTCACTGCTCGCGCTCACCGGTCTGGTCACCAAGCTGACCGAGGGATACCAGGCGCAGAGCTTCGCGTTCGCCGGCGTCGTGCTCACCCAGCTGCTGCCCGGCCTGCTGTTCGCGCCGCTGGGCGGGTTGTTCGCGGACCGGTTCGACCGCCGCAAGATCATGGTCATCTGCGACGTTCTCCGTTGCGCGCTGTTCATCTCGATCGCCGTCGTCGGCTCCACGATCTGGCTGTTCATCGGCAACTTCCTCATCGGCTGCTGCGCGATGATGTGGATCCCGTCGAAGGACGCGGCGGTGCCCAACCTGCTGCGCCGGCCCGACCAGGTCGAGACCGCGAGCCAGCTCGGCATGGTGATGACCTACGGCATCGCGGTCATCAGCGGCGCGGGCCTGTACGCGGCGATCACCGGCATCACCACCAACCTCAACGTGCAGCCCGACCCCGACGGGCTCGGCATCGCCAAGATCATCCTGGCGATCAACGGCCTGCTGTACCTGGCCAGCGCGATCGTCGTGGCCACCCGGATCCCCGAGCTGTCCCGCCGCGACTCGGCACCGTCCCCGCGCCTGAGCCGAAAGGAACGCAAGGCCCGGGAGGACGAGGAGAAGACCGGCTTCGCCCAGATGGTCCGCGACGCGGCGCAGTTCGTACGCAGCACCCCGCTGGTGCGGGGGTTGCTGGTCGGCATGATCGGCGCGTTCGCGGCCGCCGGCGCGCTGATCGGCTCGGCACGGCCCTACGCGGACAGCCTGCGCGGCGGCGAGTCCACGTTCGGTCTGCTGTTCGTGGCGATGTTCATCGGCCTCGCGGCCGGCATGGCCGGCGCGCCGAAGCTCGCCCGCAGGCTGCCGCACAACCGGCTGTTCGGCATCGCCATCGTCCTCGCCGGCCTGGTGCTGTGCCTCGTCGCGCTGTCGCCGCACCTGGCCGTCTCGCTGATCACCGTGATGATGGTCGGCGCCTGCGCGGGTGCGGCGTTCCTCACCGGCGTGACGATCATCGGCACCCAGATCGAGGACGCCATCCGCGGCCGGATCAACGCGATCTACCAGTCGCTGATGAAGATCATCCTCGCGGCCGCGATGGCGCTGACCCCGCTGCTGGTCGGCCTGGTCCAGCCGCGCAACGTGATCGTCTGGGGCCGGCCGATGACCATCGACGGCACCCGGCCGGTCCTGCTGGCCGCGGGGCTGCTCGCCGCGCTCGTCGGCGTCATCGCCTACCGGCAGATGGACGACCGGCGCAGCGAGCCCATCCTCGCCGACCTGCTCGCCGCCATCCGCCGCAAGCCGCGACGCTCAACCGGCCTGCTGATCGCCATGGAGGGCGACACGGTCGACGACACCGCGTTACAGGCGCACCTGCTGTCCGACTGGCTGAAACGGCCCGGCACCAAGGAAGTGCTGCTGGCCAACGACCCCGCACTGGACGACGAACGGTTGCAGTCGGTTCTGTCCGGGGCGCATCTGGCGGGTGCCAGGGCGCAGGCGCTGGTGGCCGCGGCGGTGCGGGCCGACATCGTGGAGCGGCAGATCCGGCCGGCGCTCGACCGCGGGGCGCTGGTCGTCATGGAGCGGTTCGTGGACAGCCCGCTGGCGCACCTGTCGGTCGCGGCCGGCCTCGACCCGGCCGAGCTCGAGGGCCTCGCGGACTGGGCCACCGCGCGCCTGCGTCCCGACGTGACGATCCTGCTCGACCGCGACCCGAGCACCCTGACGGAGTCGCGGACCCGGTCGACCGAGCATCACTGGCACGTGCAGCGAGTGCTCACCGAGATGGCGTCGGCCGACCCCGACCGGTACGTCGTGGTCGACGCGGACGGCACACCCGAGCAGGTCGCGGTGCGGGTGCGGATCGCCGTGCAGACGACGTTGGCCGGGCGGCGCATGGCGAGCATGGTGCCGAGCGACAGTCTGGCCCCGGTGCCCGCGTCGGTTCTCGTCCAGAAGGCCGTCGAGAAGGTGGAGACCACATGACCGTGTGGGATCAGGTCGTCGGGCAGCCCGAGGCGGTCGGGATCCTGACCTCGTCCGCCGCCGTGGCCGCGTCGATGGTCGACGGGACGTTCACCGGCTCGGCGTCGGCGGTGCCGCACGCGTGGCTGTTCACCGGCCCGCCCGGGTCGGGCCGCTCGGTGGCGGCCCGCGCGTTCGCGGCGGCGTTGGAGTGCGGGACGGGGGTGGGGTGCGGTGAGTGCCCCGGCTGCCGGACATCGATGGCCGGCACGCACGCCGACGTGCACGTGGTCGTGCCGGAAGGCCTGTCGATCTCGGTCGCGGAGATGCGCGCCCTGGTCCAGATCTCCGCCCGCCGCCCGACCGGCGCGCGGTGGCAGGTCGTGATCATCACCGACGCGGACAGGCTGACCGAAGGTGCCGCGAACGCCCTGCTGAAGGCGGTCGAGGAGCCACCGGAGCGGACGGTGTTCCTGCTGTGCGCGCCGTCCGACCACCCCGACGACGTCCCGGTGACGATCCGGTCGCGCTGCCGCCACCTCGGCCTGCGCACCCCGTCGGCGCCGGCGATCGCCGAGGTCCTCCGCACCCGGGACGGGATCGCGGACGACATGGCCCGCTGGGCGGCGTCGGTGTGCGGCGGCCACGTCGGCCGGGCCCGCCGCCTGGCCACCGACGAGGCGGCCCGCTCCCGGCGCGAGTCGGTGCTGCGGATCCCGCTGTCGCTTCGCCGCCTGCCGGACGTGTTCACCTGCGCGGACGACCTGGTGAGGTCCGCCGAGGCGGACGCCGTCGAGGTGAGCGGCGCCCGGGACGAGGCCGAGAAGGACGCCCTGAAGACCGCGATGGGCCACGGCGGTACCGGAAAGGGCACGGCGTCGGCGACCCGGGGCAGCGCCGCGGCGATCAAGGAGCTGGAACGCCGCCAGAAGAGCCGAGCGACCCGAACCCAACGCGACGCGATCGACCTGGCCCTGGTGGACCTGGCCAGTTTCTACCGGGACGTGCTGGTGGTGACCAGCGCCGCCGCCGCGGCGCTGAACCACCCGGACCGCGAGCCCGACGCCCGCCAGGCCGCGGGTTTGTGGGCGCCGGAGTCGACGCTGCGGCGCCTGGAGGCGGTCCTGGCCTGCCGCGAGGCGTTGGAGCTGAACGTGAAGCCCCGGATCGCCATCGAGGCGATGCTCATCACCCTGCACCACGGCTGACCCGACGCGCGCACATCCGGTTGTCCACAGGGCGGCTCTCGCCCGCCCTTTTTCGTCGGTGGTCACCAGTAGGCTGGAAACCGGGGCCGGAGGCCAACGGCCCCCGCCGGATCACCGCCGGATCACCGCCGTCGTGGCTTGCGGGCCTGCTGGGCCTTGCGCAGCCGCCGCCTCCGCCGGGCCGCTTCGCTGGGCGTCACCCTCGCGACCGGCACCACCTTCGGCGAGTCGGTTGCCTCGACGTCACCGGCCTCGTCCGCGGGCGCCTCGGTCTCGAGCCCACCGGCCTCCTCGACCGTCTCGGTCAGCCCGGCCTCGACCTTTGGCCCGGCTTCGGTCGCCACGGCCGACGGCCCGGCTTCAGTCACCTGCGCAACAGCTTCGGCCCGCGGCTCGGCCTCGGCCTGCGGGGCGCCCTCCGTGACCGCCTCCGCCGCGGAAGCGCCGGCCGGGTCACCACCGCTCGGGTCGATCGCGTCCGACTCGGCCTCGGCGGCATCGGTGCCCGCTGGTTCGGCTTCCGGTTCCGCGGGCGGTGCCTTGTCGGCCGGCGGGTCCGGCTCGTCGCGCGGCGGGCCGGGTGGGAGGCCGTTCGCGAGGGCGTAGCCGCGCGGGTTGCGCAGCGTCGGCACGGCCGCCACCAGCACCACACCCACCAGCAGCATCGCCGTGCCGGTCCAGAACATCGGGATCGTCCGGTAGGCGAGCGTCGTGTACGCGAGCCCCGGCGGGGTCATGCCCTGCGGGCGCGGCGTCGGCGGCGGCACCGGCTGGTCGGACGGAAGGCACACGACCCCACCCGTCGGCGCGTACGCGCGGGCCACCTGCTCGCCCAGCGACACCTGCGCCAGCGCCGACGGCAGGTTCGGCAGCCCCAGCGCCGCCGTCGGCAGCACCTGCAGGTCCAGCATCCGCGCGGTCGCCCCGAGCTGGTAGCCCTTGAACGGGTCGGTCATCCCCATGCCGCGCTCGTCCAGCTGCGCGACACCCAGCCGCAGCACGCCGAGGTCGAGCTTCTGCAGGCCCTTGCTGACCGCGTCCGTCACCTGCTGACCGTTGGCGAGCAGGGCACCGATGATCGGCAGCTTCTCCGTGCCTGGCACGCCCGGCAACGGGATCCCGATCGGGATGTCGAGCGACGGGTGCGCCGCGTCGAGCCCGCCCAGCCGCTTGCCGCCCTGCCAGACCTCGAGCACCGGCGCCGTGTACTTCACCGACGACGTCTTCTCGTCGCCCGTCGACGTCACCCGCAGCGTCGGCTGGCTCACCACCCGGATCTCCATCGCGAACGGCGTGCCGGCCAGCAGCTGGATCTTCGCGACCTGCAGCGTCGACGTCGACTGCACGGCCTTGTTCTTCGAGCCGGGGATGTCCACGAGCCGCACCGTCGACCGCGCCGACAGCGTGTTCGGCAGGCTCAGCAGCGCGCCCGTGCCGTCCGCCTTCGGGCTCGCGCCGCCGGACAGCACACCGCCGAGCGTGCTCAGCGGGCCGGACAGCTGCTTGAGCCCGTTGACCACGGCCGCATCCTGCCGCGCGGTGAGCTTCGACGCGTCGAACACGCCGCTGAGGTCGGTGACGTTCGGAAGCGTCGGGATCGCGTTGACCAGCGACAGGCTGCCGACCTCGGTGGAGGCGTCGGAGATCGTGTCCACGCACGGGCCGAGCGCGTCGTCCCACTGCGCGTGCACCTGGCCGCTCAACGCGCTCGCCGTGATCAGCGAGTCCAGCGGCGTCGACGGCAGCGACAGCCCGCTGTGCGTGGGCTGTGGGTTGTTCGGCGGCGCGGTCTGCGCGAGCGCGCCCGGAGCCTGCGGGCTCGAACCCTGGAGCGCGAGGCCCCCCGGCGCCGCTTCTGCCACCGACCGCTCGAACGCGAGGTAGGCCTCGGAGTTCGCCTGCGCGCTCGCGAGCCCGAAGCCGAACTCCGCGGCCGCCTGTTTGGGCAGCTTGTCCTCGGCCCCCGGCACGATCGTCTTGGTGGGCGCCGAGTTCGGCAGGAGCCGGATGATGCCGAGCCCGGTGCCCGAGTCGCCGACCGCGTGCGCCGTCGGCGTGGGGCCGACGGGCGCCGACATCGGCGGCGAGTTCGGATCGGTCGGTGTCGGTACCGGCGTCGTCACCGGCTGCGCGAGCGCGGGCGCCGCGGAAAACGCCAGCACGACAGCCGCGAGCGGCAACGCCGTGGCGACGACTGAGCGTCCGCGCATCGGGTGGGGCCTCCTTGTAACCGAGTCACCGGTCCCCGACCTGTGTCCGGTTTCCTAACGAGACCGCCACCCCGCAGGTGACGCCCCAGCGCCAGCTACACTGAACCCGCTTCGCCGCCTTAGCTCAGTCGGCCAGAGCGGCTCACTCGTAATGAGCAGGTCAAGGGTTCGATTCCCTTAGGCGGCTCGCTCTGGCGACCCCTGTCCGCGGAATGCGCGGACCGGGGTCGCTCGCGTTTTGTTTGGGGGCCGAGCCCCCAAACCCCCACGGTGCGATCATCTCTCGACCCAGCGGGGCCGCGGTTCTCTGCAGCGGGTTAGTCTCCGATCTCCCCTGTCGGGGAGCGCCGTTCCGGGCTGAAAATGCTGGGCGGCTGCCCGTTGACGTCGTGTCTCCTTGGTCCTGCTGAGGCCGTGGGTTAGTCGGGCGCTGGGAGATGCACGTTTGGGCTGTTCACTGTTGCTTCGAGCACGAGGATTAGATTCGCCGTTCCCTGCAGCTCCCACGGGTGACCGCCCTTGTCGGTGACCGTTGCGGAGGTGGGCACGATGCAGGTCGATCAAGTCGATCAAGAGATCATTCAACGGATCGCGGCGTTGGATGTCGGCAAGGCCGAGGTGGTGTGCTGCGTCCGGGTACCAGGTCCTGGGCCAAGTGCACGACGGATGCAGGAGGTCCGCACCTTCACCACGATGACGAGATCGCTGCTGAGCTTGGGTGACTGGCTGGCTGAGCTGGGTGTCACCAGGGTGGTGATGGAAGCCACCAGCGACTACTGGCGGGCGCCGTTCTACCTGCTGGAGGACCGGTTCCAGACGTGGCTGGTCAACGCCAAGGACGTCAAGCACCTGCCGGGGCGCCCCAAGACCGACCGGTTGGATGCGGTGTGGTTGTGCAAGGTCGCCGAGCGGCAGATGCTGCGGTCCAGTCTCGTCCCGCCACCAGCGATTCGTGAGCTGCGGGACTTGACCAGATACCGGGTCGATCTGATCGGCACCCGCACGTCGGAGAAGCAGCGGGTAGAGAAGCTACTGGAAGACGCGTTGATCAAGGTGTCGGTGGTGGTCAGCGACATTTTCGGCGTATCGGGTCGGGCAATGCTGGCGGCGCTGGTCGCCGGTGAACGTGACCCGAAGGTGTTGGCGCTCATGGCTCGCGGGTCAATGCGATCCAAGACCGGCCGGTTGGAGGAGGCGTTCACTGGCCGGTTCAGCGAGCATCACGCGTTCCTGCTGGCCACGATGCTGAACCGGGTCGATGCGATCACCGCGGACATCGCCACGGTGCAGGCCCGCGTCGACACCCAGATCGCCCCTTTCGGTCGGGCGGTGACCCGGCTCGATGAGATCACCGGCGTCGGGCTCACCACCGCGCAGACGATCACCGCCGAGATCGGCGTGGACATGTCCCGATTCCCGACCTCGGCCCATCTGGTGTCCTGGGCCAGGTTCGCGCCCGGTATCAGCGAGTCCGCTGGCCGCAAGAAGGGCAACAGCGGCACCGGCCACGGCAACCGCTACCTCGCCCGCGTTCTGGGCGAAGCGGCCGTCGCGGCCAGCCGCACCGACACATTCCTCGGTGAAAGGTACCGGCGGATCGCCCGCCGTCGTGGCAACAAACGCGCCGTCGTCGCCACTGGCCGATCGATCCTGATCATCATCTGGCATCTACTCAACGACGAGACGACCCGATTCGTCGACCTCGGATCCGGCTACTACGACAGCCGCGTCAACCTCAACCGCAAGATGCGCAACCACGTACGGCAGCTGCAGAACCTCGGCCACCGCGTCACCCTCGAACCCGCTGCCTGAGCACGACCACACCGACCAGCGCGACGCCCACCGCCGTGCCAGGCAACCACGTCACCAACCAGCATGGTCACCAGCACCAGTCACCTTCATTTTCGGATTAGGAGTGAGAGTGCACGCTGGTGTCGACCAGGTTGCTTGCGGAAGTCGACGAGCGACGCAACTTCCGTACGAAGGCGACTGAAGCAGCACGAGTGCACGGACTCGCCAGCGGCAGCCTCCGCAAGATCCACGCCGTGCTGATGGAGCCGGCAAGCCCGACGTTCGGTGAAGAATCCCGGCAGTTACAGGGGTTCCGTGCCGGTCAGCACGGCTCTTGGCCCAGGGCGGCCAGGCACGCCGAGCACGCGGTGAAATCGTTCCTGTTCGGGTTTGGTAGGTCGGCGACCAGCCACGCGCCGCAGACCGCCGGCCCGACAGCGGCGCCGTCGATCACGCTCACCGTGGTGGTGCCGTTCTTGGTCGCGCGCACGTGCCCCCGCTGTGGCTCAAGGTAGGAATGCCCCCACGGCGCGGTGCGCAGCCGCGCGTGCCGCTGCACGGCCCTGCCCAGCGCGACCAGGTCCCGGCCGAGCTCGACCCCGTCCCCGGCCGACGGTCGCGCGGCGTCGCGGTCGTGCGTGCCCAGGATGAACCGCGCGATGCGAGTGTTGAGGCCGGCCAGCTTCGCCATGAGCACCGACTCGCCGTGGTCCATCTGGTCGTCCTGCCAATCCGCCGTTCCCGTGGCACTATTTGCCCGCGCGCTTTCACCGAACGTAAGGCGTTGACCGCACTGACAGAAAGAGACGGACATCCATGGGCGGCAAGCACAGGCCGGGGACACCGCGCGACCGGGCGTTGGGCGCGGAACTGCGCGCGATCCGACAAGCCGCTGGCAAAAGCCTCCACGAGGTCGCCAAGGTGATCCAGTGGAACGTCTCCACGCTCAGCCGCCTGGAACGCGGTCAGCGGCACATCTCCCCCGAGGCGGTGATGGGCCTCGCGATGATCTACGAGTTGCCCGCCGAGCGCCGCGACGAACTGGTCGCCTGGGCCAGCAAACCGGTCGCGCTCGGCTGGTGGGACCGTCCGCTACCCGGCGTCCCCGGTGATCTGGGCGCCCTGGCTTCCTACGAGCACGAAGCCGTCCGCATGACGGAATGGTGCCCGGGCATCATCCCGGGTCTCCTGCAAGTTCCGGAATACGCCGCTGAAACTATGCACGGCACGGGCGTGCCGGAATCCGAGGTCAACCCCCGCATCGGTGCCAGGCTTCAGCGGCAGAAGCTGCTGGACCGACGCGACCTGGACTATCTGGCGCTCATCGGGTCCGCCGCCTTGACCAACCAGCTCGGAGGACCAGCGATCTTCGGCAAGCAGCTTCGCCACCTGCTCGCGCTGTCCAGGCGTGACGGTGTGACGGTGCGATTGGTTGAGGCGCCGACTCCGTACATCTTCACCAGCTGGTACCTGATGACCTTCGAACAGGCCGGACCGGTGGTCATGTTGGAGCACCTGGGCTCGTCCACGTTCCTGTTCGACGAGGAGACCGACCCGTACACCTACGCCCGCAAGCAGCTCCGCGACATGGCTCTGTCAGAGCGGGCAACGCAGGATAAACTTGAGGAGCTGATCGAACGGAGCGACCTCGGGAGCTAGCTCATGCGCCAGGAGCCGTTACGGTTCAAGAAGTCTCGCCGTTCGGCCGGACAGTCCGCCTGTGTCGAGGTTGCCCACACGTTGCGCCATATCCGCGACAGCAAGAACCCCGCCGGCTCTTTCCTGCACGGCGTGGACGTCACCGCGCTGATTGCCGCGCTCCGCATCCCACCAACCGGGTGAACTAAGGAATTGTCTCAAATTAACTTGTACATGTCGTGATTGTTCTGTCATGGTTCTGGTATGGCCATGGTCGTGGAGATCGATGAGCAGGTCCTGGCGGCGAAGTTCGGGACGATCCTGCCGCACTTGGATGAGCGGCA
>NZ_WHTD01000138.1 GCF_009379765.1 Actinophytocola sp.
TGGCACCCGGGCTCCTTCTTTGACCACGTCCTTGGCGTAAGCACCTGAGAACGTAGCGAGAAGGAGCCCTCCTTCATGATCAGGGCCGGAAACTCACAGGTCACAGACCAGCACGCCTCACTCCAGACGAACTACACCCATCGACCACGGCTGGGTCGTGCACCACGAGGTGCCCGGCCCGGACGTGGACGAGTTCGCCGAACCCGACCGGATCATCGCCGCGCTGCGCCGGCGCGGCGCCGGCACGCTGCTCGCCGTCCAGCACCCGCACCGCACGCCGGCCGCGCGGGCCGAGGGGCTCGGCCTGCTCGACGCGCTGCCCGCCGCCCGCACCACGCTGTCGGTGTTGCTGCGCAAGGACTACCGGGCGGTGACCGATGTCGTCGCACCGTACGAGGTGGACGGTCCGGACGGGACGGCGTGCGGGCTTTTGTGCATGGTCGACCCGGCCGCCGTCGACGGCGAGGGGATCGGCCAGGTCCGGCACAGCGAGGAGGTCTACCCGGACGTCGTCGCCGAGCGGGCGCAGGTGCTGGCCGGCCTCGGCTACGCGACCAGCGCCGCCCTGCTCGTGCCGGTGGGGGAGCGGGACACGCTCACCGCGGCGGTCCGCCGGACGATCGACGGCGCCCGTCCTGATGTGTCCACTGTGGACTCAAACGGGCGCAGGCACCGGCTGTGGCTCCTCGGCCCCGGCCCGGACCGCGCCGGCCTGCTGGCCGACGCGGCCGCCCACCCGCTGATGGTGGCCGACGGCAACCACCGGGTCGCCGCCGCGGCCGCGGCCGGGCTCAGCGGCTTGCTCGCGCTCGTCACGTCCGGCCCGCGGCTGCGGATCGGCGCGTTCCACCGGGTGCTCCTGGGTACCGGCCTCGATCCGGCCGCCCTGCGGAGCGCGTGGCGAGCGAGGGGCCTCACGGTCCACGCGGTGGACCATGCCGCGCCGCCGCGGCATCCCGGCACGGTCGTGGCCCGCTGCCCGAACGGGACCTTGGTCGTCGAGCTTCCGCCGAACCACGGCATCGACCACGCCGTCGTGGAGGAGCTGCTGATCCGCGACGCGCTCGGCATCGACCCGGAGGGCGCCCACGTCCGCCCGCTCGCCGACGGTCGCCCGGCACCCGCCGACGCGGACGCCGTGCTGCAGCTGGCCCCGGTCCCGCTGGCGGACGTCCTGGCCGTGCACGCGGCCGGCCAGCGGATGCCCCGCAAGAGCACCTACTTCACACCGAAGCCCCGCAGCGGGCTACTGCTCGCGAAGCTGGACGGCCCGCGTTTGTAACCGGGCCTGGGCCAGCCGCATCAGCGGTTCGACACCCCTGGCCGCCAGCGGCCCGAAGACCGCCATCACCAGCACGTACGCGGTCGCGAGCGCGGCGAGCCGCTCGTCGACGGCGTTCATGGACACCGCGAGGCCGGCGATGACGATCGAGAACTCGCCCCTGGCCACCAGCGCGGCCCCCGCGCGGGCCTGGCCCATCTTCCCGATGCCCTGGCGTTTGGCCGCCCACCAGCCGGTGGCGATCTTGGTGACGGTGGTGACCACCGCCAGCACCAGCGCCGCGACGAGCACCGGTGGGATCGTGCTCGGCACCGTGTTGAGCCCGAACACCACGAAGAACATCGCCGCGAACAGGTCGCGCAGCGGTTCGAGCATGCGGGTGGCGTTCTCCGCGGTCGAGCCGGAGATGGCGATGCCAAGCAGGAACGCGCCGACCGCGGCCGAGACCTGCAGCTGCTGCGCGACCCCCGCGACCAGCAGCGCCGCGCCGAGCACCCGCAGCAGGAACACCTCGGGGCTCTTGCTGTCCACGATGGCCGAGACGTAGCGGCCGAACTTGAGCGCCAGGATCAGCACGAGGGTGACCACGACGAGCGAGATGCCGATGGCCGACAGCCCGCCGAGCAGGGTCGCGCCGGCCAGCACCGCGGTGAGGATCGGCAGGTAGAGGGCCATCGCGAGGTCCTCGAACACGAGGATGGACAGCACCACCGGGGTCTCCCGGTTACCCAGCCGGCCCAGGTCGCCGAGCACCTTGGCGATGATCCCGGACGAGGAGATGTAGGTGACGCCGGCCATCGCGAGCGCGCCGACCGGACCCCAGCCGAGGATCAGCGCCACGATGGCCCCCGGGGTGGCGTTGAGCACCAGGTCGAGCAGCCCGCCGACCCACGACCGGCGCAGGCCGGTGACCAGCTCGGCGGCCGAGTACTCCAGGCCGAGCAGCAGGAGCAGCAGGACGACGCCGATCTCGCCGGCGAGCGAGGCGAACTCCCCGATGCCCTCGAGTGGGATGAGCCCGCCGCTGCCGAACGCCAGGCCACCGAGGAGGTAGAACGGGATCGGCGAGATGCCGATCTTCCATGCCACTCGCCCGAGAATGCCAAGTCCGAAGAAGATCGCGCCGAGCTCGATCAGCGCGACCGCCGAGTTGTGCACCGGCCCCTACCCGCGCTCGAGGACGTCCGCCGCCTTGGCGAGCCCCTCGCTGGTACCGACGGTGATGAGCGCGTCACCACCGCCGAGCATGAAGTCCGGGCGTGGCGACGGGTGCACGGTGCCCACACGCACGACCGCCACGACGGAGACCGCGGTGCGGGTGCGCAGCTGGGTGTCACCGAGCGTGCGGCCGTCGAAGGGCGAGCCGTGCACGAGCGGTAGCTGCTTGGTGTGCACGCCGGAAAGGCCCTCGTTCTCCTTGCGGAGATCGGCGACCAGCTGGGGCGCGCCCAGCAGGCCCGCGAGCGCGCTGGCCTCCTCGACCGACAGCGGGATGGACGCGGTACAGGTGTCCGGATCGTCCACTCTGGAGACGATGAGCTCGGTGTGACCATCCCGATACGTGATCACTCCGATACGGCGGCCCGCGCGGGCTACAAAATCCTGGCGCGTTCCGATCCCCGGAAGCGGGGTCACCTCGACGTTCACCACGTCAGGATAACGACGGGGGCGAAGACTTTCTTCCCGAGGCGGGCGGTCCTAACGTTGTGTCGCCCTCGCAGCCGATCAAGCCGCCGATCAAGGAGCCCCGATGGCCGGTCGCACCAAGTTCCTCCTCGACGAGTCCGACATGCCCACCCAGTGGTACAACGTGGTGGCCGACCTCCCGGAGCCGCCGCCCCCGCCGCTGCACCCCGGCACGGGGGAGCCGGTCGGGCCCGACGACCTCGCGCCGCTGTTCCCGCAGGCGTTGATCGCGCAGGAGGTCAGCGCCGAGCGGTACATCCCGATCCCGGACGAGGTGCAGGAGGTCTACCGGCTGTGGCGGCCCTCGCCGCTGTACCGGGCGCACCGGCTGGAGAAGGCACTCGGCACGCCGGCACGGATCTACTACAAGTACGAGGGCGTGAGCCCGGTCGGCTCGCACAAGCCGAACACCGCGGTGCCGCAGGCGTACTACAACGCCGCCGAGGGTGTCGGCAAGCTCACCACCGAGACCGGCGCGGGCCAGTGGGGGAGCGCGCTGGCGTTCGCGTGCGCGCAGTTCGGCCTCGAGTGCGAGATCTGGCAGGTCCGGGCCTCCTACGACCAGAAGCCGTACCGCAAGATCATGATGGAGACGTTCGGCGCGACGCTGCACCCGAGCCCGTCGGACCTGACGAGCTCCGGCCGCGCGATCCTCGCGGCCCACCCGGACTCGACCGGTTCGCTCGGCATCGCGATCAGCGAGGCGGTCGAGATGGCCGCGGGGGATCCCGACGCCCGGTACGCGCTGGGCAGCGTGCTCAACCACGTGCTGCTGCACCAGACGATCATTGGCGAGGAGGCGCTGCGCCAGTTCGAGCTGGCCGGCGACACCCCCGACGTCATCGTCGGCTGCACCGGTGGCGGGTCGAACTTCGGCGGCCTGGCGTTCCCGTTCCTGCGCGAGAAGCTGGCCGGCCGCATCGACCCGCACATCAGGGCCGTCGAGCCGGCCGCGTGCCCGTCGCTCACCCGCGGGAAGTACACCTACGACTTCGGCGACACGGCCGGGCTGACGCCGCTGCTGAAGATGCACACGTTGGGCCACGAGTTCATCCCGGACCCGATCCACGCCGGCGGCCTGCGCTACCACGGGATGTCGCCGCTGCTGTCGCACATCGTCGAGCTGGGCCTGGTGGACGCGGTGGCGATCGGGCAGAACGAGTGCTTCGCGGCGGGTGTCCGGTTCGCGCGGGCGGAGGGCATCATCCCGGCCCCGGAGCCGACCCACGCGCTGGCCGAGTGCGTGCGGGAGGCGCTGCGCTGCAAGGAGACCGGCGAGGAGAAGGTCATCCTGACCGCGCTGTGCGGGCACGCTCACCTGGACCTGCCCGCGTACGCGAGCTACTCGCGGGCGACATGGTGGACCGCGAGCTGACCGACGCCGAGCTGACCGAAGCCATGTCCACCATCCCCACCCCCTGACGACCCCGCGAGTCCAACCCCCAGGACCCGCGAGTCCAACCCCCAGGACCCGCGTGTCCCCCGCTGGGAGCCGGGGACTCGCCGGGCGTGAGTGGGGACTCGCGGGTTCAGCGGTAGAGGTGGCGGGCGATGATCTCGCGTTGGATCTCGCTCGCCCCTTCGTAGATGCGCGGCGCGCGGACCTCGCGGTACAGGTGCTCCAGGAGGTGGCCCTGTTCGAGGGCGCGGGCGCCGTGCACCTGGATCGCCACGTCGACGGCCGCCTGCGCGGTCTCGGTGGCGAACAGCTTCGCCATCGCCGAGAGGTGGCCGGTCCGCCCGGTACCCGCGTCGTACGCGGCCGCGGCGTCGTGGACCAGCAGGCGGGCGGCGTGCAGCCGGGTCGCGACGTCGGCGAGCTGGTGGGACACCGCCTGGAACTCGCGCAGCGGCCGGCCGAACGCCTGCCGGTCGGCCGTGTACGCCACCGCCGCGTCCAGCGCCGCCTGCCCCATCCCCAACGCGAACGCGCCGACGCTCGGCCGGAACATGTCCAGCGTCCGCATCGCCACCTTCCACCCGGCATCGACGTCGCCGAGCACCGCCGTCGCCGGCACGAACACGTCCTCGAAGCGCAGCCTGCCGATCGGGTGCGGCGACACCAGCGTCTGCCGGGTGCCGGTCAGGCCATCGACGTCGCCGGGCACCGCGAACGCGGTGATGCCGCGCGAGCCGTTGTCACTCGTGCGGGCGAACACCGAGTACACCGCGGCGTCCGGCGCGTTCGAGATGAACGCCTTCTCGCCGGACAGCCGGAACCCACCCTGGACAGGAACCGCCGACAGGGCGAGCGACGCGGCGTCCGATCCGGCACCGGGCTCGGTGAGCGCGAAGCCGACCGCCACCTCGCCGGCCGCGATCCGCGGGATCCACTCCCGCACCACCGCGGGCTGCCCGGCCAGCAGGATCGGGTACGCGCCCAGCCCCTGCAGCGCGAACGCGGTCTCCGCCTCGGTGCAGTGCCGCGCCAGTCCCTCGCGGATCAGGCACAGCGCCATCGCGGAGGTCGGCGCGTACCTCGCGCCCGCCCGGCGGAAGATCTCGCCGAGCAGCCCCTCCGCCGCGAGCGCGCCCAGCAACGGCAGGTTCACCCGCCCGGGTTCGCCCGCCTCGGCGACCGGCGGCAGCTTCCTGGCGACCTCCTCGGTGCGCGCCATCAGGTCGGTCATGCCGGGATCACCGCCGTGCCGACCAGCTCGATCTTCGCCGCTTCGTCGAACAGCGCCGCCACGCCGAGCAGCGCGACCGCGGGGTAGTGCCGGCCGAAGTGCTTGCGCCACAACGGTCCCAGCTCCCGCAGCGACGCGCGGTACTCGGCCACGTCGGTCGTGTAGATGATCAGCGAAACCAGCTGGTCGGGTGCCGAGCCGGCGCCGGCCAGGGCGGTCGCGACGTTCCCGGCGGCCACGTCGAACTGCTCCAGCAAGGTCGAGCCCACGATCGCGCCGTCCGGGTCTTGCGCGGTCTGCCCACCCAGGTACACCGTGCGGCCCGGCGCGGCCACCACGGCGTGCGCGAACCCGACCGGCTTGGCCAGCCCCGACGTGTTGACGATCTCGTGCGAGGTCATCGGCCGCTCCACTGTGGACGGCGCCCGGCGGACCAGGCGGCGTAGAACTCGGCGTGGTCGTCGCTCTTCATCAGCAGCGCCTGGGTCATCGCCTCCAGCTCGATGGCGCTGCCGAGGTCCATGTCCAGCTCGCGGGTGAGCAGCACCTTCGTCGTCGAGTAGGCGAGAGCGGGCCCGTCCGCGAGCCGCCGCGCCAGCTCTCCGGTCGCGGCAGCCAGCTCCTCGTCGGGCATCACCCGCGTGGCGAGGCCGATCCGGTCCGCGTGTGCGGCGTCGATCTTGTCGCCCAGGATCAGCAGCTCCGTGGCCCGACCCAAGCCGACCAGCCGGGGGAGCAGGTACGCCGAGCCCATGTCCGCGCCCGCCAGCCCGACCTTCGTGAAGAGGAAGGCGAACGACGCGGACGAGGCCAGCAGCCGGAAGTCGCTCGCCAGCGCGATCACCGACCCGGCACCCGCGGCGATCCCGTTGACCGACGCGATCACCGGCAGCGGGCACTCGCGCAGCCCCTTCACCACCGCGCCGGTCATCCGGGTGAACTCCAGCAGCTGCGCGGGCGCCATCTTCCGCAGCTCGCCGATGATCTCCTCGACGTCGCCGCCCGAGCAGAACCCGCGCCCCCGACCGGCCAGCACGACAACCCGCACGTCGCCGCGGTGCGGCAGCTCGGCGAGGATGTCGCGGAGGTCGGCGTAGACGTCGAAGGTGAGCGCGTTCAGCTTGTCCGGCCGGGAGAACGTCACCGTGGCGACCCCGCCGGCGACCGTGAGGTCGAAGTGCTCCCACTTGTCGGTGAAACCGGGGGATGCCCTGAAGGGGCTCATGCCTGTATTCCTCCTCCGTCCAGGACGATCGTCTGACCGTTGATCGCGCCGGCCTCCGGCGCGGCCAGGAACGCCACCGCGAACGCGACCTCCTCGGGCTCGAGCAGCCGGCCCAGCGGTGCCAACCGGGCGAGCGAGGCCTCACTGTCCTCTTCGGACCGCCCGGTCCGCTCGGCGATCCGCACGACCGTGCGCGCGGTCATGTCGGTACGCACGAACGTGGGGCAGACGGCGTTCGCGGTGACGCCGGTGCCGGCGACCTCGGCGGCGACCGTGCGCATCAGCCCGACCGCCGCGTGCTTGGACGCGGTGTAGCCGGCGGTGTAGGGCTGGCCGACGAGCGCCGCGGTGGAGGCGACGGTGACGATCCGGCCGCGGTCCCGTGCGCGCATGCCGGGCAGCACCGCGCGGGTGCACAGGAACGCGCCGGTCGCGTTCACCTCGAGCTGCGTCCGCCAGTCGTCCACAGTGGTCTTGTGCACCGGCGCGCTCGCGGCGATGCCGGCGTTGTTCACCAGCACGTCCACCTCGAGTGGGTCGAGCACGTCGGCCACCGCGTCCTCCCGGGTGACGTCCAGGTCCACGTGGTTGAGCGCCACCACCTGGTCGCCGGCGTCGGTGAACCGCCGGGCGATCGCCGCGCCGATCCCCTTGGCGCCGCCCGTGATCACGACCAGGCGGCTCATGACGGCACCTCAGCCGATACGTGGCGCCGCTGCGCTCGATGGTTCGCTCCGCAAGCTCCGCTCACGGCTCCGCAAGCTCCGCTCACGGCTCCGCAGGCTCCGCTCCACCGGCGCCCTCCGCGGCCGAGGTGCCGTCCTGAATATCGATGATTCGCTCCGCAAGCTCCGCTCATGACGCCCCCTCAGCCGCTACGTGGCGCCGCTGCGCTCGATGGTTCGCTCCGCAAGCTCCGCTCACGGCTCCGCAGGCTCCGCTCCACCGGCGCCCTCCGCGGCCGAGGTGCCGTCCTGAATATCGATGATTCGCTCCGCAAGCTCCGCTCATGACAGGGCTCGCAACGCGCGCCGGTCGAGCTTGCCGTTGCTGGTCCGCGGCAGCTCCTCGACGAACACGACCTCGTGCGGACGCTTGTGCCCGGACAGCCGCTCCCCGACGTAGGTGCGCAACGCCTCGGGCGAGCCGTCGGCGCCCTCCCGCAGCACCACGTACGCGCGGGTCCGCACCAGGCCGTCGGACTCGTGGCCGACCACGCCGCATTCGAGGACGTCCGGGTGGCCGATGAGGCAGTGCTCGATCTCGCTGGGCGCCACCCAGATCCCGCCGACCTTCAGCAGGTCGTCGGCGCGCCCGTGGTAGGTGAAGAACCCGTCCGCGTCCCGGCTGAACAAGTCACCCGTGTGGACGGTGTCGCCGCGGTAGGTGACCGCCGACTTCGCCGCGTCCTGGTAATACTCCTTGGCGACGGTCCCACCGGTGACCTCCAGCGTGCCGACCTCGCCGTCGGCCACGTCGTTGCCGTCGCCGTCGACCACGCGGGCGGTGTAGCCGGGGACGGCCTGCCCGCAGCTGCCCTGGCGGGCCGCGCCGGGCCGGTTGGAGATGTAGATGTGGTAGGCCTCCGACGAGCCGATGCCGTCCACGACCTCGACGCCGAACGCCGCGTCCCACTTGCGATGCAGCTCCGCCGGCAGCGCCTCGCCGGCCGACGTGCAGAGCCGCAGGCAGCTCAGGTCCTGTGTGGACGCTTCCGGATGGGCAACCATCGCGCTCATCATCGTCGGCACGTTGACCAGGATCGTCGGCCGGTGCCGGGCGATCAGCTCGAAGATCCGTTCGGCGGTCGTGCGTTCCGGGAACGCGATGCCGGCGCCGCCGGCGCCGAACGGGTACAGCGCGGCGAGGTCGCGGGCGTAGCCGAAGAAGAGCTTGGGCACCGGCAGAACGACGTCCTCGGCGCCGATGTCGAGCACGCCGCGCGCGTAGCAGTGGTGGCTCAGCACCGGGCTCGCGGCGGTGTGCACACAGGCCTTGGGCGCGCCGGTGCTGCCGGTCGTGAACTTCCAGATCGCGACGTCGTCCTTTGTGGTCGGTGCGGTGTCCAGGGTGTCCGGCGCCTGCGCGGCGAGGGTCGCGAGGTCGTGCTCGTTCGCGCGCAGCTCGACGGCGCCGACGACCAGCAGCCGGCGCCGGCCGGTCGCGGCCTCGCGCATCCGGTCCAGCGTCACCGGGTCGACCACGACGACCTCGGCGCCGGTGTAGTCGAGGAAGTACCGGTAGTCCTTGGCCGGCAGGAACGTGTACACCTCGGCGGTGACCGCGCCGATCTTCTGCGCGGCGTACCAGGTGGCGACGAACTCGACCCCGTCCGACAGCGCGAGCAGCACCCGGTCGCCGCGCCGGACGCCCAGCTCGAGCAGCACGTTGCCGATGCGGTTCACCCGCGCGGCGAGCTGCGCGTACGTGGTGGGCCCGGCCGCGGTGAGCAGAGCGGTCCGCGCGCCGTGGCCGTCGGCGACGTTGCGGTCGACGAAGTAGTCGGCGACGTTGAGCCGCTCGGGCAGGTCCTCGTAGCGCATCAGCTCCGCCCCACTTCCCGGATCAGCTCGACGAGCATGTCGGTCAGGGTGTCGAATGTGGACGCTCCCTCGGCGGCCGTCGCGCCGGCCGGGGTGCCGCAGTAGGCGCGGTCCATGCCCATCTCGACGAAGTCGTGCCGCCCGGCCGACATCGCGGCCGGCATGTCCACCCGCACCGGCGGCAGCTCGCGCATCGTCGCGGTGTCCACGAGGTCGGGCCGGTCGGCGAGCACCAGGGAGGTCTCGTACTGCCCGGCGTGGCAGGAGCCCGACCGGAACTCGTCGGTGAGCCGCGCGACGTTGGTCCGCCGCAGGAGGTCGAGGTAGGCGACCCCGGCCTCCTCGGTCGCGGCGCGCAGGGCCGTGACATGGGCGGGCTCGAAGTGGTTGTTCACGATGACGATCCGACCGAGCCCCTGCGCGGCGAGCGACCGGCAGACCTCCACGACCAGCGCGCGCAGCGTGTCCGGGCCGATCGAGACGGCGCCGGGGAACGAGGCGCCGAAGTTGGTGACGCCGTAGTCGAACGCGGGCAGCACGAGCGCGCGCACATCGGGATCGTCGGCCAGCCGCTCGGCGGCGCGCGAGCACATGCCGGCGGAGATGAGGTGGTCGGTGGCGAGTGGCGCGTGCGGCCCGTGCGGCTCGACCGCGCCGACCGGCAGCAGCAGCACCGGCGTGCGCGGACCCGCGATGAGCTCCGCGACCTGCGGCGAGGACAGCTCGGCGAAGGCGGTCACGTGATCGCCCCCGTGCCTCCGGCCCCCGGAATCCAACGTCGCGAGTCCAACGTTCGCGACCCGCGAGTCCAACGCTCGCGACCCGCGAGTCCAACCGTCCCGACCCCCGAGCCGAGGCCCACACGCCGACCGACACCGACTCGCCAGTCCCGAACGTTGGACTCGCCAGTCCCGAACGTTGGACTCGCGGGTTCTGAACGTTGGACTCGCGGGTTCTGTGCGTTGGACTCGCGCGGGGATCGGGCGACCTTTGCCGGGGCCACCGGGGTCGCGGGCGCGGTCACAGCGCGGCCTCCAGCGGGGTCGGCCGCGGCTCGAACAGGCACAGGTCCGCCCGGCCCGCCGCGACGATCGTGTTCACCTCGTCCGGGGTGGTCAGGTACCCGCCGACCAGGGTCGGCACGCCGGCCTCGTTGCGGATCCGGTCGGACAGCGTCGTCAGATACCCGCGCCGGTACTCCGGCCGCGAGCCCGCCGTGGTGTGCCCTGCGCGCACGTGCACCATGTCCACCCCGTGCGCCGCCAGCGCGCGGGCGTGCTCGATGCCGTCCTCGATCCTCAGCCCGCCGCGCGCCCAGTCGGTCACGGTCAGCCGCGCCACGAACAACGCGGGCCACTCCGCGCGCACCGCGTCCACAACGGACAGAGGGAACCGCGGCCGGTCGACGCCGCACTCGTCGGGGCGCCGGTTCGTCAGCGGCGACAGGAAGCTCGCCAGCAGGTACCCGTCGGCGAGGTCCAGCTCCAGCGCGTCGAACCCGGCGGCCGCCGCACGCCGCGCCGCCACCACGAACTCCTCGCGCACCCGCGCCATGTCCTGCGCCGACATCTCCCGCGGCACGCGACCGTACGGCGCGTACCGCAACGGTGACGCCGACAGCAGCGGCCACCCGTCCCGTAGCGATACGTCCACACCGGACTCCCGGACCGCCCCGCGCCGCCCGGCGTGCCCGAGCCGCACGCCAACCAGCGCACCCGCGTCGTGCACCTTGTCCACGACCGGCGCCCACGACTCGTCGAGCACCGGGCACGACCGCGTGGTCCGCCCGTCGGGACCGACCGCCACGAACCCCGTCAGCACGAGCCCTGCGCCCGCCCGCGCCGCGTCCGCCAGGTCGCTTCCCGAGCGCACCACCCGGTTCCGCAGGGTCAGCCCGCCCACCCGCAGCGGCGCGAACATCGGGGGAGGCGCCACCGCGCCCGGCGCGGACGCGGCGCCCGCGAACCAGGCGTCCAGCACCCGGATCAGCTGCGGGTCGCGCTGGGTCAGGTTCGCGTGGCTGATCCGCCCGCTGCGGGTCAGCAGGTTGAACGCGAACTGGATCGGCTCGAGCCCGGTGTAGTGCCCGACCCGGCCGAAGTACGCCGCGCTGTCCCCGGCGGCCTGCTGGAACCGCTCCACCACCGGCTGGCGCTCCAGCTCGTAGTCCACCAGCGCCTGCTCGACGCTCGCCGGGTGCCGGACGAAGCTGTTGGCCAGCGCGATCGCGTCCTCCATCGCGAGCTTGGTGCCCGACCCGATAGAGAAGTGCGCGGTGTGCGCGGCGTCGCCGACCAGGACGATGTTGCTGTCGTGCCAGTGCGTGTTGCGCACCAGCGGGAAGTCCAGCCAGAGCGACCGGTTCGACATCAGCCGGTGGTCACCCAGCTCCTCGGCGAACAGCGCGGAGCAGAACGCGATGCTCTCCTGCTCCGACATCGTGTCCAGCCCTGCCCGCCGCCAGGTCTGCGCCGTGGTCTCCACGATGAACGTGCTGGTGTGCTCGTCGAACGGGTAGGCGTGCACCTGGAACAGCCCGTGCTCGGTCCCGCGGAAGATGAACGTGAACGCGTCGAGCACGAGGTCCGTGCCGAACCACACGTACTTGCAGCCCTGCGGCTCCGAGGTCGTCCCGAACGACCCGGACCGCCGCAGCGTGCTGTTCGCCCCGTCCGCCGCGACGACCAGGTCGGCCGGTTCCACAGTGGACACCTCGGTACCGAACCGCAGGTCGACGCCCAGCGAGCGCGCCCGCCGCTGCAGGATGTCCAGCAGGTGCGTCCGCTTGATCGCGGAGAACGTGTGGCCCGACGAGCGCAGCGTCTGGCCCCGGTACCGGATGTCGATCGACGTCCATCGCGCGAACGAGTCCGTGATCTCCAGGTACGTGGCGTAGTCCGCGTCCCGCAGCGCCCCCAGCGTCTCCTCGGAGAACACCACGCCCCAGCCGAACGTCGCGTCCGGCGCGTTGCGTTCCAGGACGGTGAGCTCGTGCGCCGGGTCCGCCTTCTTCATCAGGATCGCCAGGTACAACCCCGACGGCCCGGCGCCCACCACGGTGATCCGCACTACGACAGCACCTCGGCCAGCCGGTCCAGGTCGTCGAGGTCGGCGACCGTGGGATAGAGGATCAGCTCGTCGCAACCCTCCGCCTCGTAGCCGCGCACGAAGTCCTTCACCGCGCGCGCCGAGGTGAGGTTGCCCGCCGCGATCTTCTCCGCGAACGGCCCGGTGAACGCGTAGTAGTCGCGCAGGTAGGCACACCCCCGGTCGGGGTCGCCGAACGCGACATAGCCCTGGCCCCACAGCTTCGGCTCACCGGTCCGCTCCAGGTCCCGCCACGCGGCCCGGGCTCTGGTCGCCGCCGAGCCGAACGCGCGCGGCGGGCCACCGCCGTGCGCGTAGCCGTCGGCGTAGCGGGCCATCCGGGCGAACGCCGCTCCGCTCGACCCGCCGACCAGCAGCTCGATCGCGGGGCGGGGCGGCCCGATCCCGGAGCCGTCGAGCTGGCCGCGCAGGTAGGCGAGCTGCTCGGACAGCGCCGCGCCTCGGGTGCGCCGGTCGACGCCCGCCGCCTCGTAGTCGTCGCGCCGGGCGCCGACGCCCAGCCCGAGGGTGAACCGTCCATTCGAGATCGCGTCGACGGACACCGCCTGCTTGGCGAGCATCGCCGGGCCGCGCAGCGGTCCGATCGCGATGTTGGTCGCCAGCCGGACGCGGGTGGTGACCGCGGCCGCGGCGGACAGCGCGGCGAAGGGTTCGATGCTGTCGTAGACCAGTCGGTCGAGCACCGCGACGGACGCGAACGGACCCGCGTCGGCCCGGCGCGCCCATTCCACGAGCAAGGCCCCTGAGGTGCCCGGAATCGTGTTGGGGAGCCCGATGCCGATCTTCACCCGCACCTCCACTGTCCACTGCCGGACGTGCGACACATTACGGTTGACCCCGCTGAGGCGTCAACTATGCTACGCCGCATGTCCGACCTGCTGCGCGGCTTCGAGCCGGCCCCGCAGGACCTGGTGCTGAGCCTGCTCGGCGCCCACCACGTCCCGCGTGAGCGCGGCGAGGTGTGGTCGGGCGGGCTCGTGCGGCTGCTCGAGGAGTTCGGCTTCTCCGCCGGCGCCGCCAGGGTGGCGCTGAACCGCCTGGTCGGCCGCGGGCTCCTGGATCGGAGCAAGGACGGGCGGCACGTGCACTACGCACTCACGCCGCGCACGGTCGCGGTGCTCGCCGAGGGCGACCGCCGGATCTTCACGCTCGGCGGGTCGCCACGCACCGAGACCACCTGGACGGTGCTGTGGCACTCGATCCCGGAGGACCGCAGGCTCGCCCGCACCCGGCTGGTGCGCAGGCTGCGCTTCCTCGGCTTCGGTTCCGTGCAGGACGGGACCTGGCTCGCACCGCACGACCGCGAGGCCGACGTCGCGGCGCTGCTCGCCGAGCTCGACGTCACGGCCCACGCGGGCGTACTGCTCGGCCGGCCCGCGCCGGCGATCGACTTCGCCACGTTCGTCGCCCGCGTGTGGGACCTGGACGACCTCGCCGCGCGGTACCGCGCGTTCGTCGAGCACTTCCGCGGCCACGAGGCGGCCGACGACCGGCAGGCGCTGCTGCTGCGCACCCGCCTCGTCCACACCTTCCGGGAGTTCCCGTTCCTGGACCCCGAGCTACCCGAGGACCTGGTGCCCGCACCGAAGCACAGGGCCGAGGCCCTGCGGCTGTTCCACGACATGTACCCGACCCTGGCCCCGGCGGCCCAGCGCTACTTCGACGAGGTGACCATGCCATGACCGACAAGCCGTCCCCGGCGCTGACCTACACGTCCTATCTCGCACTGGACGAGGTCCTCGCCGCGCAGCGCCCTCGTTCCGACGAGCACGACGAGATGCTGTTCATCGTCATCCACCAGGTCTACGAGCTGTGGTTCAAACAGCTCCTGCACGAGCTCGACCACTTGCAGCGCAAGCTCGAGAAGGTGGACACCGCGCATTGCGTGCGGACGCTGCGCCGGGCGCTGACCATCCTCAAGGTCGTCGTCGCGCAGATCGACGTGCTGGAGACCATGACCCCGCGCCAGTTCACGAGCTTCCGCGAGCGGCTGGACGCGGCGAGCGGGTTCCAGTCCGGACAGTTCCGCGAGCTCGAGGCGGTGCTCGGCCGGCGCGACGCGCGGATGCTCAAGCCCTACGCCGGTGGCAGCACCGCGCACGAGCGGATCACCGCGGCGATGTCGCGGCCGTCGGTGTTCGACTCGTTCCTGGCCTACCTGGCCGGCAGCGGCTACGACGTCCCCGCCACCCAACTGAACCGGGACGTGCGCGAGCAGTGGGAGGGCGCCGAGGACGTCCAGCGGGTGCTGGTGCAGGTATACCGCGACGACGCCGGACCGTCCACTGTGGCCGATCTGCTCGTCGACCTGGACGAGGGCATGCAGGAGTGGCGGTACCGGCACGTGAAGATGGTGGAGCGGACCATCGGCGGGAAGGCCGGCACCGGCGGCTCGGCGGGCGCGGCGTACCTGCGCTCCACGCTGTTCCACTCGATGTTCCCCGATCTGTGGGCGGTGCGGAGCGACCTGTGACCACACTGGACTCGGTGCGCCGGTCGCCGAACGCGCTGGCGAGCCACTACGGGCGCTTCGACGTGGCCAACCGGCTGCTGCTCACCGGGCACTCGCACCAGGCGTGGCCGGATGTCGCGCTGCACGGCCAGATCGAGGCGTTCACCGACGCGTCGACGGCCGTCGACGGGAAATGGGACCTGGCGTTCGCGAAGGCCGAGTCCTTGCGTGCCGGGTTCCGCGCGCTGCTTGACGATCCCGGTGGCGACATCGCGCTCGGCGCGTCCACCCACGACCTCGTGATCCGCTTCTTGTCCACTGTGGACCTTCCGGGCCGGCCCCGGCTCGTCACGTCGGACGGCGAGTTCCACACGCTGCGCCGCCAGCTCGCCCGGCTCGCCGAGGAGGGCGTCGAGGTCGTCCGGGTGGCCGCGGCGCCGGTCTCCTCGCTGGCCGAGCGCATGGCCGCCGCGATCGACGACCGGACCGCCGCGGTGCTGGTGTCGTCCGTGCTGTTCGAGACGTCGCGGATCGTGCCGGACCTGGGCGCGCTGGCCGCCGCGTGCGAGAACGGGGGAGTGGAGCTGCTGGTCGACGCCTACCACGCGCTGGGCGTGGTGCCGTTCTCCGTGCGGTCGCAGGGCCTCGGGTCGGCCTGGGTCACCGGCGGCGGTTACAAGTACCTCCAGCTCGGCGAGGGCAACTGCTTCCTGCGGCTGCCACCGCACGCCACCTCGCTGCGGCCGGTCGTCACCGGCTGGTTCGCCGAGTTCGACGAGCTGGCCGCCACGGCGTCCGGTCTGGTCGGCTATGCCCCCGGTGGTGCGCGGTTCGCCGGCTCCACCTACGACCCGACGAGCAACTACCGGGCCGTGCGGGTGCTCGAGTTCTTCGCGGCTCAGGGGTTGACGCCCGAGTTCCTGCGGGAGGTGTCCCAGCACCAGACCGGGCTGCTCGGCTCGCTCTTCGACGCGCTCGACGCGCCGCCTTCGGTCATCTCCCTCGACCGGTCCGCGCCGCGGTCGGCGTACGGCGGGTTCGTCGCGTTCACCTCGCCGCGGGCGGGGGAGCTGCGGCGCGAGCTCGCCGAGCGAGGCGTGCTCACCGACAGCCGGGGCGACCATCTGCGGTTCGGTCCCGCCCCGTACCTGTCCGACGACCAGCTCGAGAAGGCGATCACCACCCTCGGCGAGCTCGTCTGACCGGTCCACCCCACACCAAGAACTATGTCGACCGGTCCAGTCGTTCGCCATGGGCAATGACTGGACCGGTCGACATAGTTGTCAGTCGAGCCAGCCGATGACGACGGTCTGCCGCTCGATCGGCTTCTCGGCGTCGGCGTAGTTCTCCTCGACCCAGGCGATCTCCTGCGCATCCGGGTTGGGGTTCGTGCACGCCACACCCGCCGAGCTGCCGGACATCAGGCTGGAGCACGGGCCGGGCTTCATGTCGGGCAGCCCCAGGTTGTGGCCGAGCTCGTGCGCGGCGATGCGGACCACGTCGTAGCCCTCGTCGACCGCCTGCCGGCCGTACCAGACGGTGCCGCTCCCGCCGGGAAACACCGGGCCGAGGGTGGCCTGCGGCCAGCCGTCGTTGGCGATGATCGTGATGTCTGCGTCCGTGCCGGGCGACGCTTTCTCGATCTGGACGTTCTCGACCGCGCCGTTCCAGATCGCGACGCCTTGCGCGACCACGTCGACGAACTCCGCGGCCTGGCTGTCGTCGTAGGTGATGGTGACGGCAGCCGCATGGACGTCCGCCGACGCGCTGGGCGCCACGACGCCGCCGACCAGGGCCAGCGCCGTCGCGAACAGGCCGATGACTGTGCGTTTGAGCATCGTTACCTCCTGTCATTGACGTGTCGGATGCTAAGTGCGTCGGCCCTGTTCGCGGACCCGCTGATGGTCGGGACCTGCGCTGTCCCCGGTTGCCAGCTACGGGCTGATCGCTCGGCTTGGCGGGGCACCAGGCACAATGGAGAAGGGCAGGTCGGACCGGAGGAGGCAACCGCGGTGGTTGAGGGCGAGCTGCGTGGCGTGATCGCGCTGGACGGCCCGTCGGGAACCGGCAAGTCCACGGTGGCGCGCCGGCTGGCCACGATGCTCGGCACCGGCTACCTGGACACCGGCGCGATGTTCCGCTCGGTGACGCTGGCCGTGCTGCGGGCCGGCGTCGACCCGTCCGACGAGGCCGCGGTGGCGCGCGTCGCGGAGGGCGTCGACCTGCGGATCAGCACCGACCCGGTGCACCAGGAGATCCTGCTCGGCGACGAGAACGTGGGCGCGGAGATCCGCGGCCAGGCGGTCACGCTCGCCGTGTCGGCGGTGTCCGCGGTGCCGCGGGTGCGTGAGCTGCTCAAGCAGCACCAGTGGCGGCTCGTCGACGAGGTGTGCGCGTCCTGCGGCGGGATCGTCGTCGAGGGACGCGACATCGGCACGGCGATCGCGCCGGACGCGCCGCTGAAGGTCTTCCTCACCGCGTCGTCGGACGCCCGCGCGGCGCGGCGGACGCGCCAGGACGCGGCCGAAGGCCGGGAGTCCACATTGGACGCCACGAAGCAGGACGTGGAGCGGCGGGACAAGTTGGACTCCGGACGCGCGGCATCGCCGCTGCAGCCCGCGGACGACGCCGTGTGGCTGGACACCACGCACCTGGACGTGGCCGGTGTGATCGACCGAATCCTGGCCATCGTGGACGAGCGGGACCTGCGCGGAGTGGTTACCGGCCCTGGTAGGTGGTGAGGTCCGGTGTTGCCCGACGGTGCCCGGCCGGGCTTGCACGACCTCGCCCGGTGGATCGCGCGGTGGCTCTACCGGCCGGCGTATCGGATCCGGGTGCTGGGTGTCTCGAACGTGCCGATGTGCGGGCCTGTGGTGCTGGTCGCGAACCACAGCACGCTCATCGAGCCGTCGGTGATCTTCGGAATGCTGCCGCGCCGGTCGGTGTTCCTGGTGAAGAGCGAGCTCGGCCGTGGCGTGCTCGGCTGGGGTCTCACGCGCATCGGCCAGGTGATGGTGCGCCGCGGCGAGGCCGACCGGGCCGCGCTGACGGAGGCCGTGCACATCCTGAAAGGCGGCGGTGTGCTGGGCGTCTTCCCCGAGGGCACAAGGGGTTCCGGCAACGTGGCGCGGGCCGAGCAGGGCGCGGCATGGCTCGTCCGGGCGACGGACGCGGTCGTGCTGCCGGTGGCGACGCGCGGCACGCTGCGGCCTCCCGGGAGTGGGCGGCGGTTCCGGCCTAAGCTGAACGTCTTGGTCGGCGAGCCGTTCGCCCTGACCGTCCAACGCGGACGGTCAGGCCTGGTCGAGGCCACCGAGGAGATCCGGCGGCACTTGGCCGACCTGGTGCGTGAGTTGGATGAGCAGCGCTCTGCCGCTGTGCGATGAGAAATGACGGACATGACTGAGCTGGATGGCACCTGGGCCGAGGAGTCCGACTGGACTGCGATCGACGAGGAGTTCGGCCACCCCGATGAGGACGGGGGCCCGCCGCCGCAGCCTGTACTCGCCGTGGTCGGCCGCCCGAACGTCGGCAAGTCGACGCTGGTGAACCGCATCATCGGCCGGCGCGAGGCGGTGGTCCAGGACAAGCCCGGCGTCACCCGCGACCGGGTCGCCTACGACGCCCTGTGGAGCGGCCGCAGGTTCACCGTCGTCGACACGGGCGGTTGGGACCCGAAAGCCGAGGGCCTCCAGGCGTCGGTGACCGAGCAGGCCGAGCTGGCCATGATGACCGCCGACGCGGTCCTGCTGGTGGTCGACGCGACGGTGGGCGCCACGACCACCGACGAGGCGGCCGCCCGCGTCCTCCGTCGCTCGAAGAAGCCCGTGCTCCTGGCCGCCAACAAGGTCGATGACGACCGGCTTCTCGCCGACACGGCGTCCCTGTGGTCCTTGGGCTTGGGCGAGCCACATCCGGTGAGCGCCCTCCACGGCCGCAACTCGGGCGACCTGCTGGACGCGGTCCTGCACGCCCTGCCCGAGACCCCCCGAGAGACCTTCGGCGAGGCCCGAGGTCCCCGCCGGGTGGCCCTGGTGGGCAAGCCGAACGTGGGCAAGTCGTCGCTCCTGAACCGCCTGACCGGCGAAAACAGGGCGGTCGTGGACGCCGTGGCCGGCACCACGATCGACCCGGTCGACTCCCTGGTGGAGCTCGACGGCGAGGCCTGGCGCTTCGTGGACACGGCGGGCCTGCGCAAGCGCGTGAAGACGGCGTCCGGGATGGAGTACTACGCATCCCTGCGCACCCGGGCAGCCATCGAGTCCGCCGAGGTCGCGATCGTCCTGCTGGACGCGTCGGAGCCGATCAGCGAACAGGACCTCCGAGTCCTGACGATGGTGGTCGATGCCGGCCGCGCGTGCGTCCTGGCCTTCAACAAGTGGGACCTCGTGGACGAGGACCGCCGCCACCAGCTGACCCGGGAGCTGGACCGGGGCCTGGTCAGGCTGCCGTGGGCAGAACGCATCAACGTGTCGGCCCTGACCGGCCGCTCGGTCCGCAAGCTTGCCCCGGCCCTGCGCACCGCGCTGACGTCCTGGGACCAGCGCGTATCGACGGGCCAACTGAACTCCTGGCTGGCCGACTTGATCGCGGCCACCCCACCCCCGGTCCGCAGCGGCAAGCAGCCAAAGGTCCTGTTCGCGACCCAGGCCCAGACCCGCCCGCCGACGTTGGTGCTGTTCACGAGCGGCTTCCTGGAGGCCGGCTACCGCCGCTTCATCGAACGCCGATTCCGCGAACAGTTCGGCTTCGTGGGCACCCCGGTCCGCATCTCGGTCCGGGTGAGGGAGAAGCGCCCCCGCAAGAGCTGACCGAACGGTTGCGCTAAGCTGTGCCAGCACTCAGCAGGTAGGAGTGTGGCCGGGCTGTGGCGCAGTTTGGTAGCGCACTTGACTGGGGGTCAAGGGGTCGCAGGTTCGAATCCTGTCAGCCCGACCATGAAGGAAGCCGTTTACGCAGGTAGACGGCTTTTTTCATGCCCTCTGGAGGGGTCGTCGGGCAAGATCAAAGTAGCCCGATCCAGGATTTTCCCAGAACGGGTTCGCGTCTCCAGACGGTTGGGTTGTCCCGTCTGTCAGTCAGTAGCCCTGTTCGGCTGCGCCCAGCGGCCGATTGCGCCGAGGGGCGTTGTCGTCGAAGTCCGAACCCGCGTAGCCCGTCGCCGGACAAGAGGCCGCTCGTCTGGTTCGGCAGGTGGCGGACGGGGTGACGTCGTTCGTGTGCGCGGCGAGGCGGAACACGGCAGGTGCTTGGTCAAAACATGCCCCGACCTTCATCGGGTGACGGCTCGTCGCCCTCGGCCGCCACTGTCTCGCCCGACGAGCCCGTTCCACGACGAGGTCCCACCCGACCGCCGCCGCAACGCCCGGTGGGTGCAGCCGCGACTGGTCGGACAGGTCGTGTACCGCCAATTCACTACCGATCACCGCCTACGCCACACATCGTGGCGCGGTCTACGCCACGATGTACTGCCGAAACAAGTCAGGTGGCTGAGGAGTGATCTCCCTGGCAGGCGCTACGACAACTGCGGTCTCGGTCACGGACGTCGCGGTCGGTCCATTGTTGTGTCGACGCGGTGCGGAGCGGTGGCGACGGATCAGGTGCCGCCGCTGGCCGTTGACTGCGTTCTGTGTGGTGGCGCTGCTGGCAGCTCAGGTGAGACCGCTGGTCACAAGCGTGGGCGTGATGCACGACCCCTGGCCAAGCTCAGAAGGAAGCCGGAGGGGGAACCTCAGGGGGACTGTTGCCACGCGTTGTAGCCGTGGCCTCGTGCAGCGCGGGTTGGCTGGGTGCCTCGGACTGGACACCGGCTGTCAACGTGCCGTTCTAGGCGGGATCGCCCGTTCGGCGGCTTGTTGGGGTCGTTGCGCTGCGTCAGAGTTGGGTGGTTTCTTTCGGGTCGTGTGATGTCGGGGACATGCGCTGACCTTCCTGGGAGTTAGTTAACGATGCACCGCTGGCTGGTGCGTGGGCTGCGCCTGCGTGTTGTGGTTCCTCTGCGTCCAGTAGTTCGTCGCGTGGTTGCGTTCGTCGCGGTGTTGTTGCTGTTTGCCACGTTGGTGGTTGCCGCGGCGCCGTGGTCTCAGCCGGCGGTATCGGCGAACCCTGTGGTGGAGGCGCCGGACGAGGCGTCGGCGATGATCGCGGCTCGGCTTCAGGGCTCGAGGGTTGAGGTCATGGGGCTGCGTTCGGAGTCGTCGAGCACGTTCGCGAACCCGAATGGTACGTGGACGTTGGAGCGGTCGGCTGGTCCGGTGCGGGTGCGGCGTGGTGACGGATGGGTGCCGGTTGACACGACGTTGGTGCCGGTGTCGGACGGCTCGTTCGCCGTGAAGGCCGCGACCGCTGAGGTGGTGTTCTCGGGTGGTGGTCGAACGCCGCTCGTGCGGATGGCCGCCCAGGGCAAGGAGTTGACGTTGTTCTGGCCGGGTCCGTTGCCGGATCCGCGGGTGGAGGGCGATACGGCGACGTACTCGGAGGTGTTGCCGGGTGTGGACCTGCGGTTGCGGGCGACGGACCGGGGGTTCGGGCACGACATCGTAGTGAAGAGCCGTGAGGCGGCGGCGAGCCCGGCGCTGGCGCGGATCACGCTGGGTCTGGAGACGGCGGGCGTGCGCTGACGGTCGGGACGGCGGGCAACTTGTCGGCGACCGGCGATGCTGGTGCGGTGGTTTTTGAGTCGCCCGCGCCGATGATGTGGGACAGCCCAGAGGTGGATGGGGTGTCGCGGGTCGAGCGCCCGGTTGGTGTCGAGGTCGGTGCGGACTCGGTGTCGCTGTTGCCGGACATGACACTGTTGCGGGATCCAGCCGCGCGGTTCCCGGTTGTGATCGATCCCCAGTTCAGCTACCACACGCCGTCCGCGGGTGGTTCGTGGACGTTGGTGCGCCAGTCCCATCCCACGCAGTCGCACTGGAATCTGCTGCCGCGGGACCAGTGTTGAGCGTCTCTCCGGTTGAGCTTGGCAAGGGTCTTGTGCGTCATTCGCGGTGAGGGCGTTGGTGGCGCGTGGGGTTGGGGTGGCTGGTCGCGTCAGGGTGAGGATGGGCTGAATAGGCTCCGGGGGTTTGAAAGCCA
>NZ_WHTD01000233.1 GCF_009379765.1 Actinophytocola sp.
CCCGACCCGTAGGCCTTGATCCGCACGGTCTCACCGGACGGCCGGGAGATCGCCACCTCGCTGAACGACGGCCCGTTGACCGTGAGCTCCGCGCGGCCAGGGGTCACCGGGTACATGCCCAGCGCGGCCCACACGTACCAGGACGACATCTGGCCGAGGTCGTCGTTGCCGGCGAGGCCGTCGGGCTTCGGCGAGAACAGTTGGGTCATCGCCCGCCGGACGACCTGCTGGGTCTTGTACGGCGCGCCGGAATAGTCGTACAGCCACGGCGTGAGCATGATCGGCTCGTTGCCCAGCCACGCGTACGGCCGCTCCGGGCCGGCGTTGAGCTCGGTGAAGAAGCTGTCGAGCCTGCGGTTGGCCTCGGCGTTGCCACCCATCGCATCGATGAGCCCGCGCGGGTTCTGCGGCACCATCCAGCTGTACTGCACGCCGTTGCCCTCGACCCAGCCCTCGCCGCTGACCGGCTCGAACGGCTGGCGGAACGAGCCGTCGGCGTTGCGCGGCTGCAGGTAGCCGGTGGCCGGGTTGAACAGGTTCTGCCAGTACTGCGACCGCTCGCTGAACCGGGTGGCGGTCGCGGTGTCGCCGAGCCGGCGGGCGAGGTCGGCGATCGCGAAGTCGGCCGTGGTGTACTCGAGCGTGGTCGCCGCCGAACCCCACACACCCGGCGCCCCGTTGGGCACGTAGCCGTGCTCCTGGTAGCCGGTGAGACCGGGCCGCTCCTCGTAGCCCTGGGTCGGCTCGGTGGCGCCGCGGACCATCAGCCGGAGTGCCTCGGCGGCATCGAAGTCCTTGGCGCCGAAGGCATGCGCGCTCGCGACCAGCACATGGTAGGGATCGCCGTTCATCACGCCGGTGTGCGCGTTGGCGATCGTCCAGCGGTCCCACGAGCCGGACTGCTCGGCGAACGCGATCATCGAGCGGACCATGTCCGACGCCTCGTCCGGCGCGATCATCGACAGCAGCGGGAACTCCGAACGGTAGATGTCCCAGCCGGAGATGTTGGTGTAGACGGCATGTCCCGGCCCGGCGTCGTGGATCTCGTTGTCGAACCCGGGGTAGCGGCCGTCGGCGTCGGAGAACACGTTGGGGTGCACCATGCTGTGGTAGAGCGCGGTGTAGAACGTGGTGCGCTGGGTGTCGGTGCCGCCGCGGACCTTGATCCGGTTGAGCCGGTCGTTCCACGCCGCCTCGGCCCGCTCGGCCACGTCCTCGAAGGAGCACCCGCCGGCCTCGGCGGCCATGTTGTCGCGGGCGCCGTCGGCGGACACGAACGACAGTCCTACCTGGACGTTGACGGTCCGGCCGGGCTCGAACGTGACGTAGCCGCCGGAGCGCTGCCCGGTGGCGCTCGACTTCCCGGCCGCGACCGCGCCGTCCTTCCAGGTGCCGACCGTCCGGAAGGGACTGTCGAAGGTGGCGTGGAAGTAGACCTTGTAGGAGTGCGGGTAGCCGCAGAAGCTACCGCTGGTGGCCGAGCCGCTGATCGTGTTCGTGCCGATGTCGATCGACGCGTCGGTGACGCCGTTGACCGAGCCGGCCGTGTTGACCAGAAGCGTGGCCGGCTTGTCCGCGGGGAAGCTCAGCCGGCCGGCGCCGGAGCGCTGGGTCGCGGAGAGCCGGACCCCGATGCCGGAGTCGAGCCGGACGCCGTAGTAACCGGGCGTCGCCTCCTCGTTCGCGCGGTCGAAGGTCGCCTGGTAACGGGCGGCGTCGGTGGCCGGCGAGGTGGTGACGTCGCCGGCGAACGGCAGGAACGGGATGTCCTGGTAGATCGTGCATCCGGCGCCGGACAGGTGGGTGAGGCTGAACCCGCGCAGCCGGTTGTCGTCGTAGGCGTAGCCGCCGGGCTGCGCGGTGACGGTGTCCGGGCCCCAGGACACCATGCCGAACGGCACCACCGCGCCCGGGTGGGTGAGCCCGGTGCCGGTGCCCTTCTTGGTGCCGACGTACGGGTTCACCCAGCGCGTGAGATCCTCAGTGGACAGTTCGGGCTGGGCGCCGGCGGGGATCGCCGGCGCGAGCGTCAGCACGGAGGCGGCGACGGCCGCCACGGCCAACCGCCGCCTCCATCGGGATGCCGAATCAGTCATGGCTGGCCCTTCCGCGTCGATGGCGCCTGCGATCGGCAGAGTCGCACGATGTTCGCCACTGCAAAGGAACTCAGCGGTAACGGCCCGGGCCCGGCCACCCCGGCGCGGCGGTGCGGTCGCAGAGCGGCGCACCGGCCCGCGACGGGGTCGAGGTCGGTCGCCGCCGGTGGCCGCGGCGATGTCCCCGGTGTGCGTGGCGAGCTCGGTGACCTGCTGGCCGAGCACCCGGTGAAAGCGCGGGTCCCATCGGCACGGCGTAGTCGGTTACGCGCGCATCACCGTCGCGATCGGGATGCGGGCCGCGCGGATCGCCGGGACCAGGCCGCCCAGTACGCCCGCGACCAGGCCCGCGACGACGCCCGCCACGCCGGCCTGCCACGGGAACGCGACATCGGCCAGGAACGGTTCCCGGGAGGCGAACAGGCGCGCCGCCGCCGCCAGCCCGACCACCCCCGCGCCGATCGCCAGCGTGGCGGTCAGCAAGCCGGTGAGCAGGGTCTCCGCGAGCACGATGCCGGCCAGCAGCAGCCGCGGCGTTCCCACCGCGCGGCGCAACGCGAACTCCTCGATCCGCTCCCCCACGGTCGCGAGGCCGACGTTCAGGATGCCGGCCACGCCGATCAGCAGCACCAGCGCCGCCATGCCCAGGAAGATCCACCGCATCAGCGCGAGCTGGTCGGCCATCTCCTCCAGCGAGTTGATCGTCTCGACGTGGAGCTCGTCGGGGTTCGCGCCGGCGGCCACCAGGCGCGAGCGCAGGATCTGCTCCAGGTCCGTCGCCGTGGGCTGCATCATCAGCTGCACGCCGCCGCCGTAGTTCGGGTCGCTGAGGCTGTCCGCGGGCAGCCAGTTCAGCAGCTCGTCGGACCGCACGTACGCCGCCGGGCCCCAGCCGCCGTCGTCGACCACGCCGATGATCTGCGGGGTCATGTTCGCGATCGCGCCGGACACCCGCATCTCCGCGGGCACCTGGAAGGCGGTGAACGCCTCGGCGGCCTTCGTGTTGATCACGATGCGGGGCGCCATCGACGGCGCGGACCCGAACGAGAGCCATTCCCCCGACTCGTGGCGGAACGGCCGGAACTGCCGGATGTCCCCGGACAGCGCCTGCAGGCTCATCTCCACCGCCTGCCCCTGCGGCATCCCGTCCGACTGGCCGCCGACCTCCCGGCACACACCGCCGGCGTCGCACTCGACGTACCCGCCCATCGAGTACGCGACACCGCTCTCGTCGACCGGGCCGCCGCCCTCGTTCACCGGTCGCACGCCGGGCTCGCCGATGACCGCCTGGGTGGTGGTCATCGCGACCGCGTCGCGCCGGCCGGCGACGGTGTCCATCGCCACGGTCGCCGAGTCGGGATGCGACGGCAGGTACATCTGCATCGTGCCGTCCTTGCCGCGGGTCATCTCGATGTCCGACAGCAGCGCCCGCTGCGCGATCACCGACCCGGCCTGCACCGTCACCACCGCGAGCACGCCGAGGAAGAGGCTCACCATCGACAGGAACGTGCGCAGCTTCCTGGCCCGGATCCCTTGCCCGCCGATGATGAGCGACGAGCGCAACCGCCCGGAGAGGCCAATCACGACGCCCCCTCGCAGGCTCGGTCGCGCCGCTGTGGCACTGGTTCGCTCGCAAGCTCGTTCACACGACCACCCCTGCCGGCCGCAGCACGCCGTCGGCCAGGTGCAGGACCCGGCCCATCTTCGCCGCGTGGTCGCGGTCGTGGGTCACCAGCACGAGGCCGCAGCCGCGGTCGGTCGTCGCGCGCAGCGCCTCGACGACCAGGTTGCCGGTCTCGGTGTCCAGCGCGCCGGTCGGCTCGTCGGCGAGCAGGATCCGCGGTTCGCGCACCAACGCGCGGGCGATCGCCACCCGCTGCTGCTCACCGCCGGACAGCCGGGGCGGCTTGTGCTTGGCCAGGTGCGCGATGCCGAGCTCGTCCAGCGCGGCCATCGCCTTGGCCCTGCGCTTGCGGCGCGGCAGCCAGCCCTGGCCGTTGACCAGCGCCATCGACACGTTCTGCACCGCGGTCAGGTGCTTGAGCAGGAAGAACCGCTGGAACACGAACCCGAACTCGGCGCTGCGCAGCGCGGCCGCCTTTCGCTCCGGTAGCCGGGTGATGTCCTTGTCCCCCAACAGGTACTGGCCGCCGTCGGCGCGGTCGAACAGGCCGATGAGGCTGAGCAGCGTGCTCTTCCCGGAGCCGGACCGGCCGAGCACGGCGACGCTCTCTCCACTGTGGATGGTCAGGTCGACGCCGGAGAGGATCGTCCGCGCCTGGTCCTGGCCCCGGAGGGTCTTGGTGATGCCCGTGAGCTGGATCAGCCGGGTCGGTTCGACCCCGGTCATTTCGACCCCATGGGGCCCGATGGGTCGCCGCCCTGCTGCGGGTCGGGACCCGACGGCAGGTTCGGGCCCGGCACGGACAGCGTCTCGTCGCCCTTGAGCCCGGACTTCACCTCGATGACCTTGCCGTCGGTCAGCCCGAGCACGACGTCGACGATCTTGCGGCCGCCGTCGGACTCCACGACGTCGACCTTGCCGCTGCCCTGCTTGCCCGCGACCGCCTCGACCGGTACCACCAGCGCGTTCGCCGCCTTCGCCGTGACGACCTCGAGGTCGACCGACGCGCCGTTGATCAGCTTGGTGGCCGGCGGCGCCGTGCACACGAGCCGCAGGCCCGTCGAGTCGGATCCGCCCGGCCCCCCGGCGGGCGGTTCCTGGTCGACGGGCTCCACGGGTGGCGGCTGCGCGCCGGACCGCGGTGACTCCGGCTCGGCGGGCGGCTCGGCGGGCGGCGGGGCGGGCACCGTGCCCTCGGGCAGGGCGGCGATCGTGCCGAGCGCCTTGCACGGGAACGGTCCCGGCCCATTCTTGATCTGCGCCTGCACCTGGGTGAGACCCGCGGCGATCTGGTACGCCTGCTCGCCGTCGATCTCCGCGACGATGGCGTAGCCGGCGAGCTTGGCGGACGCGACCGGCATGCCCGCGGTGACCGTCGCCCGGTCATCGGCGAGCCGCCCGGTGAACGTCGAGCCGGCGGGCACCTCGAACCAGTGCGGCTCGCCGTCGGCCCACACCGAGCCGACGCGGGTGGGCCGGGTCGGGGTGCGGTCGGGCTCCTCGATGGTGAGGTAGCGAACCTGGCCGGCCACCGGCGCCACGATCCCGTACACCGGGTCCATCGTGACCGTGCCGGAGAGGCTCACCGTGTTGGTCAGGTCCTGGCGGCTGGGCGTCACCGTGGTCATCGCGGTGCCACGGGGAGCCAGGTCCGGGGTCTGCGCCTCCGGTTCGCCGGTGCTGCAGGACGTGATCACGGCGACCATCACAACGGCTGACGCCATCCCACCGACCGCTGCCAGGAAACGTTTCGACACCCCAGGGCCTCCATCTGGTCAAGTTCGAACTTGACCATCTAGACGCCGCATGTGTGACCCACGTTGCCTCACCCGGAAGATCCGGGTGTTCGCGCAGGTCAGACGCCGAGCAGTGCGCGGCCGAGGGTGGCGCTCAGCACCAGGATGGTCAGCACGGACATCCACAGCCGAACCACGTGCAGGCGGATCGTGACGACCGGCTCGTCGGGCACCGGGTCGTCCGGGAACGACAAATGCTCCCGAATATATTCCCGGTCCATATGTCGCAGAATGATCGGATAGGTGCTCACCCAGACCACGAAGATCACGATTCCGGCCACCAGCACGGCGTCGTCGAAATCCCGGCGGTACTCACCGAGAAAAATGGTGGGCACCAGCGACGCGACGATGACCGCGCCGAACAAGATCGACGGAATTCCGGACAGACCGCGTTCCCGCGCGAGCACCACGAGCAACAGCGGGATGCCGATGACGAACGACCCGAACACGGGGTCCGCGGCCAGCAGAACCACTGCGAGCAGCGCGGTCGAGACCCAGAACAAGGCGAACACGGCGAGCTTGGGCCAGGTGTCGTCGAGTACTGCCGGAAGGACCGTGTCGCGGACTTTTCGAACCGGTACGGACACTTTCGCGCACCCCCAGCGGGTACCAGATCCGCCGGGCCAGGAATTCCATGGACCCGACCCGATAAATCGCTCAAGCAGCGTACGAAGAGGCGCCTGCCCAGCGCCATGTTGAATACTTGACTCTTCTGGTCGACGAGTTGTCCGTGGCTGATCGACGAAATCATTCGCCAGCTCGTCGAGCGCCCGGGCACGCACCCGGACGGGCCCCGTGTAGCGTCCGGCGACCGGTTTCGCAAGTAGCCGCCCACAACTGACCTCCGGTGTTCCGCGATGTGGACCTGTTTTGCCACGGTCCGGACACATCTCACGATACAAAGAGGACCTCGATACGACGAAGGATGGCGAGGATGCGACAGCTGCTCCTGTTGGCCCTGGTAGGACTGGGAGCTCAACTCGTCGACGGCAGCCTGGGCATGGCCTACGGCGTGACGTCCACCACCCTGCTCCTGGCGATCGGCGCCAACCCCGCGGCCGCCTCGGCGACCGTCCACCTGGCCGAGATCGGCACGACTCTCGCCTCCGGGCTCGCGCACTGGCGGTTCGGCAACGTCGACTGGAAGGTCGTCGCGAAGATCGGCATACCCGGCGCGGTCGGCGCGTTCGCGGGGGCGACGTTCCTGTCGAGCCTGTCGACCGAGGTCGCCGAACCGGTGATGTCGGTGCTCCTGCTCGCGCTCGGTGTCTACATCCTCGTGCGGTTCACGACGTTCGGCCTGCCCCGGCACAATCTCGGCAAGCCGCTGCGCAAGCGCTTCCTCGGCCCGCTCGGCCTGGTCGCGGGCTTCGTCGACGCCACCGGCGGCGGCGGCTGGGGCCCGGTCGGCACCCCGGCGATCCTGGCGAGCGGCCGGCTGGAGCCACGCAAGACGATCGGCTCGATCGACACCGCCGAGTTCCTCGTCGCGGTCGCCGCGAGCCTCGGCTTCCTGTTCGGTCTCGGCGGCGTGGGCGTCAACTTCTCGTGGGTGCTCGCGCTGCTGATCGGTGGCGTGATCGCCGCGCCGATCGCGGCCTGGCTCGTGCGCCACATCCCGCCGCGGGTGCTCGGCTCGGCGGTCGGCGGCATCATCGTCGTGACCAACGTCCGCACCCTGCTGAAGAGCGACTGGATCGACGCGAGCGACGGCGTGCGCTACCCGGTCTACGTGGCCGTCTACGTGATCTGGGCCGCGGCGCTGGCCTACTCGATCCGGCAGTACCGGGCCAACCGCGCGCAGGAGACGGTCGAGGCCATCGCGGCCGAGGCGGCGGGCAAGGGCGACAAGACCGAGGCGACCACCTGACCACTCACCGACCAGGACGCCCGCGGCCGCGACGGTCGCGGGCGTTCTCGTGTTTGATGGGTACTGCCGCCGGCCCCGTGGAGCCCGAGTGTCGCGTCCGTTCTTTCGGCGTCATCGTGTCACCGAGGCGCTGCTGGTCCTCGTGGTCCTCGTGCTCATGATCGTCACGTATCGCGAGCTGGCGCCGAACCCGCCGGCCGGCCCGGTCCGCGTCGAGGTGGACCGGGCGCGGCCGTTCGCCGAGACCCTCGCGGCCGGGTGGGCCGACGGCGCCGCCGGGATCGTCGCGCCGAAGCCGGTAGCCGTCGGCCGGCATTCCGCAGGCGAGGTCGCGCAGGCGTACGCGAAGGTCCGGCGGGCGTTGGTCACCGCGCGGCTGGACCGGGCGGTGATCGTCGGACACGACGTCGAGCGGCTGGTGCGGCTGTTCGTCCCGGACGCGCGGGCGGTCGTCCGGAAGATGCTGACCGGCGACCCCGCCAAGGCCTACGGCTACGCCACCCGCATCGCCGAGGGCTACCCGCTGCTGCCGGCCGAGCCGAAGGTGACCGGCCGGATGTGGGTGGCGCAGAACCCCGACGGCACGCTGCTGGTGCGCACCAACTACCTGTTCGCCTACGCCTTCGACCACGACGTCGACCATGACGTGGGCGACGACACGGGCACCGGCCCGCGCTCGCCGATGGACGTCGTCGCGGTGGACCGGTTCGAGGCCGACTACCTGGTCACCGACGAGCGGTGGCCCGCGTCCGGCCGGGGGCTGTGGCCGAACCTGGTGCGGGGGTACGGCTTCTCCGTCGGGTGCGCCGCCTACGCGGCCGGCACCCTCGCGCCGGCGTTCAGCGAGCGCGTCCTGGCCGTCCGCCGCGGCCGCGCCGAGCCCGAGCGCTACCTCGACCCCGACGCGCCTCTGGCGAAGATCGGCAACTGCCCTACCTGATGTGGTGTTGTTTCTGTCGTGTGACGAGGTAATCTTCCGGCGCTTCGTTGGCACGGGTTTGCGGGGGCGGCCCGGTTCTTTGGGAGCCCTGATGCAGCACGACAGCTACGACGACCAGAACTGGTCGCGCAACGACCGCCGCACGACGGCCCGGCGCGGGCCGTTCCTCAGCCGCCACGGCGGAAAGATGATGGCAGCACTCGTCCTCGCCGTGGTCGCGGTGGGTGCGGTGGTCTACAACGCGACGCGGCCGGAGGACCAGTCACCCGACATCGTCGAGGCCCCGCCGGCCTCGGACGCGGTCGAGGACGGCGCCGGCGTGGACCTGACCCAGCCGTTCGCGGGAACCCCCGCGGAGGCGTGGCCGGACGGCGTGACGGGCATCGTCGCGCCACCACCGGTCGCGGTGGGCGAGTTCTCCGCCGAGGAGGTCGGGCAGGCCTACGCGAAGGTGCGGCAGGTGCTGATCGCCTCCCGGCTCGACCGCGAGGTGATCGAGGGCCACGACTACGAGCGGTTCCTCAAGCTGCTCGCGCCCAAGGCGCGGGCCGACCTGCGGCCCGGCTTCAGCGACGACCTCGGCACGTCCTACAGCTACGCCACCCGGATCGCCGACGACTTCCGGCTGCTGCCGGTCGACCCGAAGGTGCAGGGCACGATGTCGGCCGAGCTTGGCAAGGACGGCTCGCTGGTGATCCACACGAACTACGTGTTCGCGTACGCGTTCGACACCCTCACGCCGGAGCGGGTGACGGACGCGATGGACATCGTGGCGGTGGACCGGTGGGAGGCCGACTACGTCCTCACCGACGACCGGTGGCCCGAGGACAACCAGGGCCTCTGGCTGGACAAGGTGCAGGGCTACGGCTACTCGATCGCCTGCACGGCGTACAAGGAAGGCTCCTTGGCACCGGCCTACAGCGAGCGCATCGACGGCGACGACGCCGACCCCGAGGCCGAGGACCGCTACTTCGACCCGAGCAAGCCGCTCCTGACCGACTCGAGCTGCCCCGCGTAACTCCTGGTAAAACCCCCTTTTGGCTCGCTCGTCCCCAGTCCCCGAAACTACGGCCGTTGATGTGTACTTAGTACACGCCACACGTGTACGTTGTACACATGACGACCAAGGAGCGGCTGGCCGAAGCCGCGCGGACGATCCTCCTCGCCGAGGGGGCCGACGCGGTCAACATGCGCCGGGTGGCCAAGGAGGCCGGCGTCTCGACCATGGCCACCTACCGGCACTACCCCAACCGCTAGACGCTGCTCCGCGAGGTCGCCTACGCCTGCTCCGTCGAGCTCGCCAAGGACTGGGGACGCCGGGCCGCCATCGAGGACCCGCGCGAGCGGATCTTCGCGCTGCAAGCGGACTTCCTCGACTTCGCGCTCGGGGCGCCGCACCTCTACACGTTCCTCATGACCGAACGTCGTGAGTACTCGCGGCGGTTTCCCGACGGCTACCACGACGGCGCCGCGCCGGCGTTCAGCGAGGTCCTGACCGCGGTGCGGGAGGGCATGCGGATCGGGCACCTGCGCGAGGGCGACCCGATCGAGGTGGCCCTCGCGTTCACCGCGCAGACACAGGGGCTCGTCCTGCTCTACCTCGCGGGCCGGATCGGTCTGGGGGAACCGGAGTTCCGCGAGCTCTGCGCTCGCTCGACGGGGAGGGTCTTCGATGGCATCACAACCGGCAGCACGACCGGCAGCACGACGTGAGCTGATCATCGCCGCGGCGGCCACGCCGGCCTCGGCGGTGCTGTTCTACCTCGGCCTGGGGTTCGCTCCGGTCGGCGCGCTGGCGTGGCTGGCGCCGCTGCCGGTCTTCCTCGCGGCGCCACGGGTGTCCGGCCGGCTGGCGTTTTGCGCGGGAGCGGTCGCCTACCTGCTCGGGTCGACGGGCACCTGGGCCTACTACTTCCACTCGATCGACGTGCCGCTGCCCGCGGCGTTCTCGATCATCCTCGGCTGCTCGGCGCTGATCGGGCTCGGCGCGCTGCTGCTGCACACGCTGGCCAAACGCGACGCGCCGCTGCTCGCCGCGGTGGCACCCGGCGCGCTCTGGTGTGCGGTGCTGTACCTGGTGTCG
>NZ_WHTD01000064.1 GCF_009379765.1 Actinophytocola sp.
GGGCCGACCGACGAACACAACGTGCACCCCGCCTGCCGCAGCCACCACCGCGGCAAGACCTTCGGCGGCTGGCGAGTCATCAAACGCGCAGGGATCCTGGAATGGATCTCACCCTGCGGGTTCCACTACCCCCACACACCAGAACCCCTCACCCACCCCGAACCAACCCACCCCGAACCAGCACCACCGTTCTGACCCGATTCGGCCTGCGCCACGAGGCGCTGTTGTCACGTATGGAGGTGAGAGACCGTCCATCTCCTCGCCGTCGTAGCGGTGGGGTGAAGCTGGAGGCAGCCTGATCCGGGGGTCGCCGGGGAGGGTGGGAGCAGCCTCGACAAAGTCGCGTCGGTTCGGTACTGCCGGATGGGCCGAGCGCGGTGAGCGAGACGAGAAGGTATACGCGAGAAACCGGTGTCGTTACGCCTCTTTACGGGTCGCCAGCTCGAACCCGGTGGATGTGGGCTGGTTAGCGGTGCGTACCCGCTCCTCATTTCGGGCGTGCGCGTGCTGGTCGTCGAACAACACCACCACGTCCGCGCAGTCGCGCCACTGGTAGACGCCGGCCACCACTTCCGGGCCGTGCCAGTCCATTCGGAACATGTGCCACAGGTATCCGCGCTTGCCGGCGGTCGCTATCAGCGCGTCCCACTCGGTCACGTTTGCCGTGGTGTCCATTCCTCGCCCTGTTCCGCCCCCATGTGTTGCTTGACCTGATCAACGATCTCGGCGAGAGGTGCTCGGTCGACGCGCTCAGCGCGCCGGTCCCGCACCAATGCGATGGCGCCGATCACCAACAGGACAGCAATGCAGCCAAGTCCGATGGAGATCAGCACGATGTCCAGGACGGTCATCACGTCACCATCCGATCCGTTCGCCAAGCGCGGCCAGGTCGACGGACCGATGCCGCTGGATGTCCGGTGGGTGCGCTGGGTCGGGGAACCAGCGCACCCACCGAAGTTGAGACCGGACCGACGCGGGAGCGCGGGAGGTCTGGACTTGGCTCGGAACCGCGCCGGCCCGGTTGCTTGTTACTCACGCTGAGTTGCTCGGTGTGAGGATTGGGGATCGCTGAAATCCTGGTGTTATCCCCATGTTCGACAAAGGGTTGCCGTTGACGCGGTACATCACCCGCTGGCCACTGAACGCGCGTCGCCCGTGTAGCCAACGATAGTTGTCGAGAATGTAGCCTTGCCCAGCATCGAGTCTAAACATATTGGCGTGCCGATCTATCGCGGCGCGAAGAACGGGAAGCCGGCGTGTGATTTCTGACGAAAATTGGGCGAGATCGTCCAGGCGGAGGCGAATAGCCATTCGATCACCAATTCTCGCGAAAACCGATCCAAGGTGTCCGGCGGCACCACCGAACAATACTGATCGGGGAGCACTCAATGCCTTGAGGGCCTTGGGATTGGATTCGGCGAGGTGGTCATAGACCGCTTTGCCGTCGATAACGACACATTCACCGCCGCTGGTGGCCGGTTGCCCGCAGGACATCATCAATAGAGCGGGCGGGTTGGCGATCCCTGACCGGTCGGTGTGTGGATTGAGCGCACATGCGCTGAACCCGGCGAAGCCGCTGCGAACTTGACCACCAATGTCGGCAATTGTGGTGAGTCCAGCCGCGTCGCTGTCCCGGTGAGGCACGATCGTCGCGATCGAGCGAGCTAGCCGGAGCAGGTCATCTCGGCTGGTTACAGTATCGAGCAGGACGAGACCATGCTCTGCCAGCGCCGCGACAAGGCCAGTCACCGTGTCCTCGTCCTGGCTGTTCACGCGGTACCACGTCCACGAGTCGGGCATGCCGGTCTGACCTCCAGAGCCGATCCATCACATCCATGACCAAGGAAAAGGCCAGTTCAGCGGCTGTGTCCAGTGACAGACTGTCAACCCGCCATACGGACATTGTCGCTGCTGGGTGCGCTACGTTGCTCAAGGAGCAGGACAGACCGGAGAGCAGGAGGGCGCCGGGTGGATCACGACACGTACAGGCCGCAAACGTTCTCGATCTCGATCAAGGGGGTCGTGGTGCGGGACGGCAAGGTGCTCCTGTTGCGCAACGAACGCGAGGAATGGGAACTGCCGGGCGGTCGGATCGAGGTAGGCGAGACCCCCGAAGAATGCGTTGCCAGGGAGATTTTCGAAGAAACGCAATGGAAAGTCGAGACTGGCCCAGTCCTCGATACCTGGATGTACTACATCAACGTTGCGGAAAAGCACGTGTTCATCGTGACATACGGGTGTCACCCGATTGGCAACGCTCAGCCAGTGCTTTCTCACGAGCACAAGGAAATCGGCTTGTTCAGTGAAGGCGAGGTACCGTCGCTGGTTATGCCGGACGGCTACAAGCGGTCAATCGCGATTTGGTACGCGAGGTGAGGCTGCGCGGCAACGCTACGGAATTGACCAGGTAGCGACGATGGCCGGCAAGCGTTGCGATGCATGTGCAGCGGGACTGAGCAATTTCGCGACCGAACGAGTCTGTCCCACATGTCACGCCAGCGCCAATCTCGCAGCGCCGGCTGTCCCCGCTCGCCGCCTCGGGCCAGCGGTTTGGATGTGGTCCGTCGGAGAGGCCGCCGCCGCGTTGGCCAGCCGTGACCTGGCAACGATCTTGCGGACCTACCGCCGCCTCAACCGATTCAATCGGGTGTAGTTCGTTTTGAGTGAGTCGGTCAGGCTGCGAGGGTGTAGTCGTTGTGGTGGTGGGTGTAGCGGGTTTCGTGGCGGCGGTGGTGTTCTTTGAGTAGGTGGTAGGCCCAGTACTCCTCAAGGTCGCCGTTGATGGTGAGTGCTCGCAGGGTGAGGATGGTGTGGGCTCCGTCGAGGCCCCATCGGGCGCCGGTGACGTCGAAACGGTCTTTGATGAGGTGTCGGCAGGCGCCTTCGATGATGCCGGTGGCGATCGGCCAGCCGGCTTCCAGTGCTGTGGCGTAGTCCAGGTAGGGCTTCTTGTTGCTCAGGTATGTTGCGGCGTCGTCGGCGCCCTTGCGTTCGGCGGTGGAATACCCGAAACGGGTCGCGCGCCGTCGGATTCCCGCAGCGACGTCGCTGGATCGTCCATTGAGGATTTTGGTGGCTTGGTCCGCGACCCACGCTTCGACGCCGGGATCACCCTTGTCGAAGAACGACCATGCCGCGGTCCACAAGTACTCCAGGACATGGATGAAGTCGATGACGATGGTGACGGCCGTGCCACGACGGGCGGCTTCAGCCGTGATGGCCTGGATTTGCTGGTTGTTGCCGTCGACCAACGCGATCCAGACACGGCGGTGGTCGGGGTCGCGGCGGGTCGCCTCATCAAAGGTGGTCGCGATGACAGTCGGGGTCGTCGGTGATCGATCCGGTGAGCCACTTACCGCGTGCCCGCCGCCTGCGGTTATCGGGTTGCGGCGTGCTGGTCGCGGTCGTGGTGGTGGGTGGGGCGATGATGTCGGTGGCGACGCGGGGTACGGGGGTGATGTCATAGACAGCGCCGAGTTCCGCCATCCGTTTCCGACCGGATTTCTCACCGGGTGACAACCGGGTGGCGAGCTTGTTCGTGGTGGTAGCGGCAGCTTTGCGGGTGATCTCGCGTAGCCCATCGGGGCGCATGCGGATGCCCTTGCCATCGTTGGTCATGACCAGCACATCGGTGTCCGGGCTCCGTCCGGGGCGGCGTGCGGCGTAGAAGGCGGGGACGTCGACGGCGGCTCGCGCGGTGAGGGCGAGTATTTGGGGTTTTCCCAGTACCACACCAGTCCCGCGGGTGATCGCCTCGATCGCGGTGTCGAACGAACCACGGACCGACTCGATGACGGCGAGCTTGGCCAGCCCGTCGGAGTGTTTGCCGCCCGGCAGGTTCAGCACGTCATCGGCCGGATACAGGTTCACTGTTTTCGGGGCACGGTAGGCTTTGCGGGTGAGGGTGACCTCCCCGAACACCGTGGTCAACGCGCGCTGATGCCCGCGTTCGACCCGGGTGCGCGCTACCTGGTCGACGCCGACGATGTCGGTGCGGTGTTGTTCGCGCAGGGTCTGGGAGTCCAGGCGGTCTTGGTAGAGCTGGCGCATCAGCTCCCGGGATCGCTCACTGAGGTGATCCTCCAGCGCCCCATGGGTCCAGGCCTCGCTCTGGTCGGCCCCCAACTCGGTCACTATTGAGGCGAACACCTCGAAGGACCGGGTGAACGCCCCTGACCTGTCCTGCGCACCGTATGCTGACACCGGGCTCCTTCTTCGACCACGTACTTGGCTTAAGCACTCAAGAACGTAGCGGGAAGGAGCCCACCATCATGAACAGGGCAGGGAAACCCACAGCTCACAGGCCCGACCGCCTCACTCCAGCCGAACTACACCCGATTCAATCAGCAGCAACTCGCGGATCTTCTGGGTTACGACAAGACGTACGTCTCCATGATCGAAACGGGTCGCCGCTCGATCAACGACGTCGGCACCCGCCGGCACATCGCGCGCACACTGGGCCTCCCCACGCACGTGTTCGGCGTGACCGACGGAGGTGACGCGGATTTTGCCGCCATGGTCCAGTTCGGAGACTCAACGATCCGCTTGGCCGAGATCGCCCGGCAGGCCGGCCGTGCGGTAGATGCTGTGAACGAGCTGTGGCCGCTCATCGCCCGGCTGGAAGCACGTGCCACAGAAGGACACATCGAGCGAGAAACCCTTGTCTTGCTGGGACAAGCACGGGTGGCACTCGGGGTGTCGCTGGGCACCGTGCTTCCGGAGGAACGCTTGGCCGTCGCCGCTCGCTGGACCGGCAGGGCGTTGATCATCGCTGAACGCCTCGAAGATCCGTTCTTCCTGGCGCACACGCTACGGATGCATGGCAACGAACTCCGCAAGGCGAACCGTGTCCCAGCGGCCATCCAACGTCTCAACCGCGCGGTTGACCTGTCCAGTGACCGCGAAGGACAGGGAACCGCGCTTGCGTTCCTCGCTCGCGCTGCCGGCGAGCACGGCGAACCAGACCTGTTCGACAACGCGATCGAGGGCTTCCGTGACCTGCTCGACAACGGACCCGCGCGAGGGATGCTGTTCAACCCCTTCACTTTCCGCGAGATCCAGTTGCGCGGACTCGTCTCGACCGACCGCGCCGCCGAAGCGGTCCAGGTCATGCGAACCAGCCACGCGGACGCAACACCAGCCGCCCCGCAGTGGCACATCATCGAGCGGGTCACGGCCGGACAGGTCCACCTTGCAGCCGGCGACCGTGACGGGGCCAGCGAAGCCCTACGGACAGCACTGACCGCCGCCGAATCACACCGCCTACCGCACCAAATCCAGCGCACCATCCGCACGGCACAAACTAGTGGCCTCACTGAGATCAGCGCCGATGGACAGGCCGCGCTGTTGCGGCTGAACAAGATACTCGCACCACCCGAGTCGGATCTGTGAACGAACACGTCATGGGGGCTTGATTGGCGCTGAGACCAGCCGGCAAGACGCTCTCCTCACCGACCGGCATCCTGGTCATGGCCGCCGTGCTGTGGCCGCTCTTGAACTTCGTGTACGCGCCAAGCGGTGGCCGGTTCGCGTGCAGATCCTGGTTGCCGCAAGCCGAGGCCGCGACCGGCGACGCCTGCCCGGAGAGCATCGACGAGGCGGCCAATGATGCGGCATGGGCGGCTGACCGGCTGGCTACGATCGCCGATGAGCCGCAGACGGCCCGGGGTGTTCTTTGACCCGGACGGCGCGGTGCACGAGTTCGACAGCAGCCACGACGCCGACGAGGACCAGGCCACCGCCGTTCTTCGCGAGTTGGGCATCGTCGGGCCGAACGCAACGCTCACGGTGGCTTCGCACGTGGAGGTCGAGGTGGCAGCAGCCATGCGGAGCGGCAACATCAACCGGGGAGTGCTGGTGATCAACCGAACGACCGGTGTGTGCAGCGCCGAGAAGTTCGGGTGCATGGAGGTGGTGCCGCAGGTGCTGCCCGATGGTGCACAGTTGACCGTGTGGTCGCCGAAGGAAATCGCCGCTGGAGAGCCCATCGTGTTCAGCAAGGATGGGTGACACGATGAGGTCAGACCACCTCGTGTACTACGACACCGCAGGTCACGCCTACCTGGTCACGGCCTCTCCGGACGCGCCCTTCGTGGTCAGTGCCTACCTTGAGTACGACTCGTGCGCCGGGTGGTACTTCGGATACACCCGGCGGGAACAGCAGGCCATTGCCGACCTGGTCAGCACCACCACGTCTCTTGGCCGCGCCATCCTGTTCGTCTGGTTCGATGCCGTGGACCCGTACCTGGAAGGCCGTCATCCTGCCGTCTCGCTGGACCTGATCATCACCGGAGATACCGGGTGGGCTCGGTTCACCACCGATGAACGCGCGGATGGCGCACCCGTGACACTGCTGACGGTCGATGAGCACAACCTCTCGCCAAGCAGGGTGCGACTCGGCAGGGAGATCTACACCGACCGCCCCTTCCTCCCGGCTGACCGGATACGCGGAGCGGGAGCAGAGTACGTCAGCACCGGCCATCTACCGGAGTCGGTCAGCTGGCAACGCCGAGCAATGATGGTGCCGCAAGGACCGTTCGGGAAACGGCTAGTCGCCGAGGAGGACCTACCTCCGAAGCTGGACTGGAGCTACCCCAAGCAGGCTCAACCGTGGGCCTATGACCCACCCCCGCTTCCCATGGCCGAGGACAGGGCCGGGCACACACATGCCCGACCCCGCCATTAGCCACGCTGCTAACCCACCATGACCGAGGGATTCAGCCGCGAGAACCGGTCAGATGGGTACCCGGGGAGGTCCGAGCACCCTGCCTGACCAGCAGTTATGAAAGTGTCACGATTTAAGGCTTGACTGGTCACCCGAATGGCTCCCCGGCGTCGGCTGGGCACCCGGCGAGGGCAACCCCAACGACAACCTGACGATGTTCGACTGGTCCGGGAACGCACTGCCGTCACTGCACGCGTTCCGGCGGGGCCGGTGAGCGCTACCGGAGCGGATGTTCCTCGACGAGAGGCTCGGGGGCCGACAGCCGCCACGCCTCGTAGAGCAGCTCGGTGAGCTCCTCGGCGTCGATCTTCGACAGGTACACGACGACCCAGCCGAAGCCGCCGGCCGTGAACTGCACCTCGAACACGTCGGGCCGCTCGGACACCAGCGCCATCTGCTCGGAGAGCGTCTGCTTCAGGCCGACCGTGCTGGTTCGCGGCCAGTAGTAGCCGAACCGCTTGCCACGCACGCTGAAGGACGTGTAGTCTCGCGCCTCCGCGCGCTCGACCTCCGCGAGCCCGTCCACCATCCGCAGGAACCGACCGCTTGGCACACCCACGCCGAGCATTCTCGCGCACAACGCCGCGTGGCTCGCGACGCCGCGATATTCTCTGCCGGAAGCATGGAGTCACTGGGGGGCGGTTCGTGGCCGAGGACGTGCCGAAGCCGGCGCGGCGTGGATGGCGCAAGGCCGCCGTGGCGTTCGTGGTGTTCGTCCTGATCAGCTTGGGCGTCGGGCCGCGCGTCGTGGACTACTTCTTCGACGACGCGCTGGACAGCATCGCCGATCAGCTGGGTTCCGTGGAGATCGAGACCGGGCGGCTTGCCGCCGGCTCGGATCCGCTGGTCGGCCAGTCGTGGGCGTTCGCCGAACCGGCGGCCATCGGGCCGGCACCGGTACAGGGCACCGCGGTCACCACGGCCGTGCGGGATCGAGGGGTGCCGGTTGTCGGGACGACCACACAGTTCATCGTTCGTTCCAACCGGGCCAACGGCCTCATCATCACCGACATGCGGGCCCGGGTCATCGAGCGCGGGAAACCGTTCGGCGGCACTCTGGTGCTGCCCGCGCCCACCGGTGGCCCGACGGAGGAGCCGATAGTCATGGCGCGGTTCACCGTCGGTGGTGCGGACCCACGCGCCTACGACGGTCGCGAGCCGACGCGGCTGCTCTTCGCCGATGCCAAACTTCGCCTCGACAGGGATCAGGTGATGATCCTTCAGGTGACCGGGGTGGCCGACGGCTGCTACTGCGAATGGGTCGTCGATATCGAGGTGGCGGTCGGCACCGACGTACGCACCATCACGGTGCCTGATGTGGACAGTCCACTTCGGCTGACCGCCGCGGTCCCGCGCTATCACAGCGTCTACTTGCGATCGTCTGGGACCAACGGCAGCGAGTGGCAGGTGACCGCGGTGGACCCGGTGTCCGCCTGTCGTGGTGACTGCGTCGCCAACCCGCCGCCGTGGTCGTCGCCGTAGCCGCGCCGGGACGGCGAGCCGCCTGGCTGGTCGCGCTCACGATCGCGACCACGGTCGCCGTGCATGTGATGGATCCGGGCGAGCACGACCGCTCGTGGTTCGAGCGGTACGTGTCCTGGATCGGCGGACTGGTCCGGCTGAACATCTCGCGCGGCCCGAACCAGTCCTCCGCGGATCAGATGTTCACGGCGCTTCGGGTGCCGCTCGCGGTGGTCGAGACACTGCTCGCCTCGGTCAGCGCGCTGGCCCTGGCGACGTCTCTCGCCGTGATCGGGCTGGCCCTGGGCCGTCGGTCTCGGCGGTCTCGGTCATCGGTCGCGGTCGTGGCACCGATCGCGTCGCTTCTCGGGTGGATCACCGTGCCGCTCGCGCTGGCGGCGGCATCCCTCGGCACGGACGTGCTGCCGACCGTGGTCGAGGTGCCGACTCCGTGGGACATACAGATGTCCTCCCCGTTCGGGGTCGCGGGGTCCTGGGCCCACCAGATGGTGTTCCCGCTCGTGGTGGTGGGCCTGGCCATGCTGCCGGCGGTGTGGCACGGCGTCGGCAGGTTGCCCGATGCCATGCCGGGTGAGCCGACCAGCAGCGCTCTCCGCGCGGTGGCCCGACCACTGGTCCGGCTGTACCCGACGTGTGTCGCCGCCATGCTCGTCGTCGAGGTGGCCCGGAGCTCGTTCGGCGCCAACCAGGTGCTGTTCGACCGCACCGTGCGCCTGTGGTTCGACGAACGCGCGTCCAACGTGGCCACCGGCGTGCTGATGATCGGCGTCGGACTCGCGTTGCTGATGTGGGGTCTGGAGTCGCTGGCGCGGGACGGTCGACCGTCCACACCGGAGCCACCGGCCGAGCCCCAGCCGGACCGAACCGACCTGCCCCGGCGCCGGCTGCGATCCGATCGCGGCGCCCGAGCGGGCGGGTGGTTGCTTGCCGCGCTGACGCTGGCGGTGTGCTACGTCAGCTTGTGGTTCGAGGCGGGACCGAACGACGTCGTCAGCAGCGACGCACCCGCGCCGCCATCGGGCGATCACTGGCTGGGCGTGGACTCGCGCGGTCGGGACGAGCTGGTCCACCTGGCCGCCGCGACGCTCGGCTCGGCTCTGGTGTCGGTGTTGGCGGCGACGGCCGTGACGGTTGTCGGGGTGAGTTGGACGGCGGCAACCGGTCGGTTGCCCGAGCGGATGCGCCGCGGTGCGCGCGCAGCCGCGGATCTCGTCGCGGTTCCTGCCGTCGCGTGGCTCATCCTCGCGTTCGATCGGAGTCCGGCCACCATCGGGAGACTCGGCCTCACGCTCGTCATCGGCGCGCTGCTCGTGCCGATCGCGGTCCGGACACTGGCCGGCCGTGCGTGGTCCGACCACCGGGCAACCGCCGCGACCTGGCTCGGTACCGCCACGGCCGCCGTCGCCGCCGAATCCTTGGTCACGCTGCTCCTGGTCCAGCTGGACGAACACGCGCCGACCCTCGGCTCCCTCCCCGCGCTCGCCGCACGCGAGGTCGGCTTCATGCCGTCACCCGACCTGGCGGCCACCACGTTGCCGTGGCTCTGGTACCCGCCGGCGATCGCGACCGGGGCTCTCGTCCTGGGTGTCGCCTTGCTGGCCGTGCGCGTTCGACGACCTGACTGACGTCGCCGCGGGGTCCCGGCTCGCGACTGGTTCGAAGCGGTGGGCGGGTGTGCCTCGGCACACCCGCCCACCGTCTATTCGGTGGTCACTCGACCGGCTTGAGCCCGTAGGCCCGGATGATCGTCTGGTCGATCGAGTTGCCCGCGGTGTCGGTCGCGGCGACCCGCAGCGAGACCGCGCCGCTCGTGCTGGCCAGCCTCGGGTGCTTCACCGTCGCGCCGAACGACCCGGCGCCCTGCGCGGTCAGGTCGACCTTCTTCCAGGTGGCGCCGTCGTTGAACGACACCCATGCCTTGACGGTCCGGATGGCCGGCCCGTCCACGCCGGGCACGTGTCCGGCGTTCACGGTGAAGCCGAACGTGGACCGCTCCGGGGCCTGGTTGTACGTGTCCAGGTCCAGGTCGTAGCCCACCTGCGGCAAGGCCGGGTGTTCCTCGCCCCGGCGCGAGGCGAAGGTCCACGTGGTGTTGGTCTCCGTGGAGTACCGCGACCACGCGTTGTCCCGCTTGCCGTTGAACACCAGCCGGTAGGTGGCCGGTTCGGCGAGCACCGGGAAGGTGCCGATCGGGGCGGCGGTCGTCTGCGCCAGCAACGTGCTGCCGCTGTAGAGCTTGGTGCTCAGCACGTCGCCCGCCGCGGCCCAGCCGTGGTGCCCGCCCGCGTCCGAGAACGGCAGGATGGCCAGTTCGAGCTCGTCGTCCGTGCGGGTCGCCCGGGTGTCGAGCAGCGCGGTCGCCCCTGGCCGGGACACCCGGCCGAACCAGTCCTCGGACAGCGTGGTCTTCGGCTGGTACCTGGTGTACCCGCTGTGGAACTCGCCGTCGAACGGGTAGTTCGACCAGGCGATGTGCCACCAGTCGGTGTCGTTGGCCGACACGTAGTACGTGCGGGTGAGCGGCCGGGGGATCTCCCTGGCGAACCCGACCGAGAACGTCGGCCACGGCCGGGAGATGTGCCGCACGTCGGTGCCGACCACGCTGGTGTCGGCCCGGTACCTGGTGGCGATCTCCGCGGTGTTGCGCCGGTTGATGTCGTAGGTCAGCGACGCCGGCACCCGCTGGGCCTCGGGCAGCAGCAGGTCGTAGAAGTACGGGCTGACCGACGTGCCCGACACCTGCATGGTCACCGGTCCCTGCTTGAGCAGGTCGACCAGCATCAGCCCGGGATCCTGGTCGAGGGTGAACGCCCGGATCGACACCTCGCCGGGCTGGCCGGCGCCGGCCAGCAGCAGGCCGGGCGCGTTGTTGAAGACGACCGCGGCGAAGGCACCGGCCGCCGTCGCGTTGGCGACCTTCTCGGCGAAGGTGGTCTCACCGCGGGAGATCAGCGCGATCTTGCCGCGCACGTCCCGGCCGGTGTAGTCCTCGGGCTTGCCCAGACCGACGTAGACCACCGGCAGCTTGTGCACCCCGTCGACCGGCCGCGCGTAGGACATCGGCTGCGGGTCGAGCGGGATCTTCTGCGGCTTGGTCACCTGGGCCAGCAACGGCGGGGCGACGAGGTCCCACCGGCTGTAGAACTCGAAGTAGCCCTTGGTCACCGTCTCGGTCGGGGTGGCGTAGCCACGGCTGATCGGCGGGCTGAGGGTGAACGAGCTGTGGAAGTTCTTCTCGTCGAGATCTCGGTGATAGGACAGGGTGAACGTGGCCGGCGCGGTCGCCTTCTTCGTGTTGAGCACGAGCCGGTTCGCCGTTCTGGCGTCCAGCGTGATGCTGGTGTCGCCGGAGATCTCCAGCTGCGGCTCGGCGACCGTCGCCACCTCGAGGGCGTACACGTTCGCCGCGTCCGCCGTGGCGAGGTAGCCGGCCAGGTTGTAGGTACCCGGGCGCACCCGGAAGGTCACCGTGGAGCTGGTCTGCGAGTAGTACTTGGCCTCGAACGACCCGGTGGCCAGGCTCCACAGCTCGGCCCAGCTGATCACCGCGGCCGGCCGGCCGTCGCGGGCGATGCCGGACACGGTCAGGTTGTACATCTCCGGCTCGACGTAGGCGCCGACCGAGGTGTGCACGACAGTGTCATCCCCGCCGGTCGCCACCAGGTAGCCGCCGTACAGGTCGAGCGACCCCGCGCTCGGGTCGACGGTGACCGTGACGTCGGCGGTGCCACCGGCCGGAACGGTCACGCTCGACGCGCTGACCGTGAACATGCCCTCCGGCGCCGGGCCACTCTCCTTTCCGGACAGTCGCAGCGACAGGTCGAGGGTCAGCTCGGCGTCGGTGTCGTTGCTGTAGGTCACGGTCTTGGTGACCGGCTCCTGGCCGGTGTGCGGGTAGGTGAAGTAGCCCAGGTTCAGCGTGCCGGGGCTGGCGTAGACCTCCTGGGTGTACCCACGGGCCACGTCCAGCCGGCCGCCGCCCTGCTGGTGGACGGTCTGCCCGGCCTGCGTCTCGGACGTGGCGATCAGGGTGTCCTTGATCTGCTCGCCGCCGTAGTCCGGGAACCGCTGCGCCAGGATCGCCGCCGCGCCCGCCACGTGCGGCGTCGCCATCGACGTGCCGGACAGCTGCTGGTAGTTGCCGTCCACGATCGGGCCGAGCGTGGTGCCTTCGGCCCTGGCGGCGACGATGTCCACGCCGGGCGCGGTGATGTCGGGCTTGATGCCGTAGTCGCCGAGGCGCGGACCGCGGCTGGAGAACCCGGCCAGGGCGTCCTGCTTGTCGACCGCGCCGACGGTCAGCGCCGCGTCGGCCCACCCGGGACTCGCGATGGTCGACTCGCCGTTGCCCAGGTTGCCGGCCGCGACCACGACCAGCATGTCGCTGGACGCGCTGATCGCGTCCACCGCCTGCACCAGCGGGTCGTTGCCGTCGGAGGGCGCGTTGGTGCCCAGGCTCATGTTGGCCACGTCCGCACCCTGCGCGGCGGCCCATTCCAGGCCTTCGATGATCCCGGCGAACTCACCGGAGCCGCCGCTGTTGAGCACCTTGGCGTTGATCAGGTTCGCGCCGGGCGCCACGCCCTTGCGTCCGGCGGGGGAGCCCTCGCCGGTGCCGGCCACGATCGAGGCGACGTGGGTGCCGTGCCCGTAGTGGTCGAGGGTGTCGGTGTCGGTGGAGAAGTTGGCCTCGGCGACCACCTTGCCGTCGTCCAGGTCGGGGTGGGTGGTGTCGATGCCGGTGTCCAGGACGGCCACCTTCACGCCGGTGCCGTCGTAGCCGGCCTCCCACGCCTGCGGCGCGCCCACCTGGGGCACACTGTCGGTCAGGGTCACCTGCACGCTGCGGTTCAGCCAGATCTTGCGGACGTCGGCCGCGGCGGCCGTGGTGCCTTCGCCGGTGCCGGCCAGCGAGGTCCAGAACGTGCTCGCCTTGCCCTTGTCCTCCCGGACGGACTTGGCGTTGATGCTCTCCAGGGTCAGCCCGGCCGAGGTGCCCGGCGGCACCGCGGTGGCGGCGGCCCTGGCCCGGCTCGGTGCGTACTGGACGATCAGCGGGATGTTCTCGGCGCCGGCGTCGTCGTGCCCACCGGCGACCAGCGCGCTGACGTTGAACAGCTCCTCGTCGAGCTTGCCGGCGGCGATCAGCGCCATCGCGTCGCTGGGCACCACGTAGAGCGAGTCGCCGATCTTGCGGGTGGCGTAGCTGACGTTCGACCGGTGCTCGGCCGGTCGCACCGTGGCCGTGGCGTCGCCGTCGGACATGAGCCGCAGGTCGACCACGTCGCTGGTCACCAGGGTGACGGTGTGCTGGGAGACCACGGTCGGCGCCGGGGCGACCTGCCGGCCGCCGGGCTGCGCGGCCGCCGCCGGCGCGATCGTGAGCGCCTGGGTCGACACCAGGGCCAGCGCCACGACCGCGGCTGAGGTGGCCGATCTGACGGTTCTTCGTGCCCGGGGCCGGACCAATGTGGACCGTCTGGTCATCTGCTCCTCCTTGGCTGGGACAGGGTTGCCAAAAGGGGCCGGCAGCGCGTCGATGCGCGCCGGAACCGGCGAAATGGGAGAGGGATGGTGGCGAATCGACCTTGACACGACCGCGGCGCATTCCGGAAGGCGTCACGGCGTCCTATTCACGACAGTGACGTGAAACGGCCGGGCCGGGCGTGCGATCATCGGTCCGTGCTGGGCGTACTCGGACTGTCCCAGTCCGAACAGGACCTCTACGAGCAGATGGTCGGGTCGGCCCCGCTGACCGTGGCCGAACTGGACGGTCGGGTGGCCGCGGGCGGCTGTGCCGGTCCCGCCGCCGCGCTGCTGGCCCGGCTGCAGGAGCTCGGCCTCGTGTCGACGGAGGACGGCGATCCGCCACGCTGGTCGGCGATCCCGCCGAACACGGCGCTGCAGGTGCTGGTGAGCGACCGCGGCCGGGCGCTGGCCGAAGCCCGCCGCTACGTCGCGGAGCTGGTGAGCCGGTTCAGCCGAACGGGGGCGGACCGGGACCTGCCGGCCATGGTCGAGGTGGTCTACGGGCGGGAGGAGATCATCCGCCGGTTCGGCGAGCTGCAGCGCGGCGCCCGGCGCCAGTTCCGAGCCTGCGACGCGCCGCCGTACCCGGCCAACGACGCCGCCCAGCTGAACACCATGGAGGTGGACCAGCTCCACGCGGGGCTGCGGTTCCGGATCCTCTACGACCGCACCGCGCTGGACATCCCCGGCCGGCTGGCCGACCTGGAGGCGGGCATCGCGGCCGGGGAGCAGGCGCGGGTGGCCGACATCCCGCTGAAGATGACCCTGTTCGACGACTCGGCCGCGATCCTGCCGCTGCGCCAGCCGCCGGACATGGAGTCGCGCCTGGTCGTCTACAACCCGATGCTGCTGGACGCTCTCGCGGCGCTGTTCGAGATGTACTGGGACCAGGCGCTGCCGCTGCACGTCCGCCAGGGCCGGGCCGAGCTGTCCGACGCGGACGACGAGCCGTCCCCGCGCGAGCGGCACCTGCTGGTCCTGCTGGTCGCCGGCCTCACCGACCAGGAGATCGCCGCGCAGCTGGGGATCAGCGACCGGACCGTGCGCAGCCGCGTGCGCGCGATGATGGACAAGCTCGACGCCACCACCCGCTTCCAGGCCGGCTACCAGGCGGTCCTGCGCGGCTGGCTGACCACGGAAAGTCCGACCGATGCAGCCGGATAGCCCGACCGGTGCCCCGAGTGGCGCGCCGATGATCGGCATGAGCGAGGTCGAGCAGGCCGCCTACGAGCTCTTGGTGGACACCTCGCCGGCCACCTACGCCGACCTGGTCCCGCGATGGCGGCGACCGGAGCCGTTGGCCACCGTGCTGGCCCGGCTGGCGGAGCGCTCGCTGGTGAGCACCATGCCCGGCGTCCCGACCCGGTTCCGCGCCCAGGCGCCGAGGGTCGCCTTCGACGGCCTGCTGGCCGAGTTCGAGGAGGCCCTGGAACGTGCGCGCCATCATGTGAGCGTGCTGGACGCCGCCTACCAGGCTTGCCCCGCCGCCCCCGAGACCACCAGCGTGGTCGAGCTGGTCACCGGTCAACGCGTGGTCCGCCAACGGTTGCTCCAGATCCAGCACGGCGCCCGCGAGCGCATCGACTGCCTGGCCAAGCCGCCGTACTTCTTCGGTGTCGCCGGCACCGACCACGACCCGTTGCGGCGCGGCCTGTCCTACCGCACGGTCTACGACCACGCCGCCATCGAGCACCCCGGCGCGCTGGCCACCGTGGAGCACCTGATCGAGGCCGGCCAGCTGGCCAGGGTTCTCCCGGACCTGCCGGTGAGCCTCTACATCGCCGACGCCCGCTTGGCCGTGCTGCCCCTGCAACGCGACCCCACCGCCCCCGACGCGGTCATCGTCGTACACCCCTCCGCGTTGCTGGACGCCATGATCACCTTGTTCGACGGCCTGTGGCGGCGCGCCCTGCCCCTGCATCCCACCGCCCACAGCAAGGCCGCCCCGGCCGCCGCCGACCCGCGGCGCCTGATCACCCTCCTGCTGTCCGGCCTGACCGACGAGGCCATCGCCCACCAGCTGGGCCTGTCCCACCGCACCGTCCAACGCCGCGTGGCGACCCTGATGGCCGAGCTCGGCGCGCACACGAGGTTCCAGGCGGGAATGCGTGCCGCCCTGTCCAACCAGGCACAGTCCAACCAGGCACAGTCCAACCAAGCACAGTCCACACAGGGCAGGACCACTGCCTGACCGTTCGGCTCACCTTCGTACCGCGGCCAGTGCCAGCTCGAGCGGGTGGTGTGCCCGGCGCTGGGTGCCGTGCGCGATCTGTTGCCTGCAGGAGACCCCGGTCGCCGCGATGACGGTCTCCGTCGGTTCGGCCCGGACGGCGGGGAAGAGCCGGTCCTCGCCGATCGTCATCGACAGGTCGTAGTGCTCCGCATCGAAGCCGAACGAGCCGGCCATCCCGCAGCAGCCGGCGTCCAGCTCCACGACCCGCGCGCCGGGGATCCGTTGGAGCAGCGCCACCGTAGCGGCCGTGCCGACATCGGCCTTCTGGTGACAGTGGCCGTGGAACAGGATCCGGCGGCCGGCCACCCAGGAGTCCTCGGTCAGCCGGAGGTCACCGGCGTCGATGGCCGCGGTGACCATCTCCTCGACCTGCCGCACGCGTCCGGCGACGTTGCGGGCGCGGGCGTCGTCCGGGAGCAGCGACAGCGTCTCGTCCCGCAGGGTCAGCAGGCACGACGGCTCGCAACCCACGATCGGGGAGTCCTCCCCCGCGAGCGAGGACACGAGTGCGGCAGCCTTGCGTCGCGCGTCGTCCAGCAGTCCCTTGGACAGGCTCGACCGGCCACAGCAGCCGCCCGCGGCGAGCCGGACGCGGTAACCGGCGAGCTCGAGCAGCTCGACCGCGGCCCGGCCGATCGTCGGCTCGGTGTATGTGGTGAACGAGTCCGCGAGCAACGTGACGGGCAGACCCGGCGCCGGCGGGCGCCGCCAGCAGCCCGCGCGTGAGCGTCGAGAAATCCGGTCCGCGGTGGTCGATCGTCGGTGCGGAAATCGCTCGCAACACCCGGTCCGGAACATTGGTCGGACCTGGATCCCGGCTCTCCGCGGGTCAAGCGACGAGAGCGCTCGCCGTGACGTACTGATCGCGGGTGTACGCGCACCCGCGGGGACCGACCGGACCGCGCGGGCGATCGTGGGCTGACCGAGGCGCCGTGGGCTCGGGGTGGTGGCCAGGGTCTGTTCACCGGCCGCGCGTCGGGGGACACCACCGGCTTCGGGACCACCTGGGCGGCGACGTGATGGGCGACTTGCGATGTGAGGGGGCGACCCGGTGACGTGGCGGGGCGACGCGGCGATGTGGCGGGGCGACGCGGCGACGTGGCGGGGCGACACGGCGACGTGGCGGGGCGACACGGCGACGTGTGGGGGCGACACGGCGACGTGGCGGGGCGACACGGCGACGTGTGGGGGCGACGCGGCGACGTGTGGGGCGACACGGCGACGTCACGGGACGACACGGCGACGTGTGGGGGCGACACGGCGACGTCACGGGACGACACGGCGGCTTGGTGGGGTGACACGGGGCCGCCCGGCACCGGTTCGCTGGTGGTGCAGCGGGCCGGCGTCGGGCGGCCGGGTGGGGTGCTCTCAGCCGGTGACCGGGCCGAACTCGACCCAGTTCAGGTTGATCAAGCCGGTTGCGGGGCCGCCGGTGACGGTGGTGAAGACCAGGTACAGCCGGTGTGCGCCGGCGGGCTGGTCTACCGGCACGCTCTGGCTCGCCCAGGAGTTGTTACCGCTTGTGGCCGCCAGGGTCGCGGTGGCCACGAGCGGCCCGGTCGGGGAGTCCAGCCGCAGTTCCACGCCGGCACGCGGGGTGCCCACGGTGCCGCCCGAGCCACCGGAGTACCGGAACGTGACGGTGTCCACCCCACCCAGGTTGATCGGGTCGAACGCGACGTGGTCCCCGGGGTCGATGCCGGTGACGTGCAGGCCACCGCCGGTGTCGGAGGTCGACGTCGTGTCCACGCCCTGCCGTGCCTGCGCGTTCTCCGCCTGCTGCCGCGGCACCTGGATGACGGACTGGCCGATCGTGGTCAGCGCCGGTTGACCGCCCCCACCGAGGTCGGTGTAGGAGGCGCTGATCCCGCCGTAGAGGTAGCCACCCGCGTGGTCGCCTCCGTCGGCCGGCGTGGGCAGGGTGCCGGTGCAGCCGGTGGTGGAGCCCTGCCCGTGCCCGTGACCGTCGTGCCCGAGCACGAACGTGACGGTCACCCGCTCGCAGTCGATCGCGCCGTCCTCCGGGTCGGTGACGGTCACGGTGTACGGAACCGTGTCGCCCCAGTCGAAGAACGAGCCCGCCACCGGCGAGGTGACCGTGACGGTCGGCGCGGTGTTGCCGACGGTGATCGTGCGGGTGAGCACGGCCGTCTTCCCGCTGGAGTCGGTCACCGTGAGCTTGGCGGTGTAGACGCCGTTGGCGGTGTAGGTGAACGTCGGGCTCGGATCGGCCGAGTCGACGGTGCCGTCGTTGGTGAAGTCCCAGGCGAAGGAGATGGACTCGCCCGGGTCGGGATCGTGCGAGCCGGCGCTGGAGAACTCGACGGCGAGCGGTGCCGTGCCGGAGGCCGGTGTCGCGTCCATCACCGCGACCGGAGAGCGGGTGCCCTTCACGTACCGGATGACCGCGAGCTGCGCGTCCGGGTTCGGGCGGAAGAACCCGTCCCCGTACTCCAGCAGGTAGAGACTGCCGTCCGGGCCGAACTCCATGTCCATCGGGTTGTCGAAGACGAACCCGGGCAGGAACTGCTCGACGCCGACCAGCCCGCCCTTGCCGTCGGTCCGCATCATGAAGATCTTGTCCCGGGTGAACTCGCCGAACACGACCGCGTTGTCGTAGTACTCGGGGAACTTCGTGGCCGAGTCGGAGTCCGCGTCGTAGTCGTAGATCGGCCCGCCGTGCGGTCCCACCCCACCGGTGCCGATCACCGGCCAGTTGAAGCCGCACGTCGTGGGCGGCGTCTGCAGGTACGCGCCGGCACACGGGGTGCGCGCCTCGTACGTGTACCAGAACTGCGGTTGCTGCACCGCCGGCAGCACGGTGCGGCCGGTGTTGCGGGGCGAGTCGTTGACCGGCGCTCCGCAGTTGAACCTCTCGCCGGAGGTTCGGGTGACGAAGTCGAAGTCGATGTAGGGCAGGCTCGGTGAGACGCAGTACGGCCAGCCGTAGTTGCCCGCCTTCCTGGTGGCGAACCACCGCCCGGTGCCCTCCGGTCCGCGCTCCGCGTTCGGCACCCGCGAGTCGGGCGAGTAGTCGCCGACGTATACCATTCCGGAACTGTCCACATCGAACCGGAACGGGTTGCGCAGGCCCATCAGGAAGATCTCCGGCCGGGTCTTGCCGTCGTGGTCCTGCGCTTCGGGGAAGAGGTTCCCGCCCGGGACGGTGTAGGTCCCGTTGGGCCGGACCTTGATGCGCAGCAGCTTGCCACGCAGGTCGTTGGTGTTGGCCGCGGAACGCTGCCCGTCGAAGCCGGGTCCCTGGGTCGGCGACTCGTTGATCGGGGCGAATCCGTCGGACCCGCCGGCGTTGGTGTCGTCGCCGGTGATCAGGTAGAGGTGCCCCTTGCCGTCGAACTTCACCTCGCCCGCGACGTGGCAGCAGATGCCGCGGTCCACGTTCACCCGCATGATCTGCTGTTCCGTGCTCATGTCCAGGTGTGGCGTGGGCGTCTCGACCAGCTTGACCCGGGAGAGCTGGTTGTAGCCCTTGAAGGCGTCCCACGCGGTCGGGTCGGTACTGGTGGCCGGTGCGTTACCTTCGTTGACGCCCGGGGTGGCCGGGTCGTCCACCGGCGTGTCCAGCGGTGGGGCGTAGTAGATGTAAACCCACCTGTTGGTCGCGAAGTCGTGGTCGATCGCGACCGACTGCAGGCCGTCCTCGTCGTGGGAGTAGACCGGGATGGTGGTGATCACCGGGCTGGCGCCGGTCGCCGGGTCGTAGCGGCGGACCTCACCGCCGCGGGTGTTGTGCAGCACCCGGCCGTCGGGCAGCACCGCGAGCGTCATCGGCTCGCCCGGCTCGTCGTTGAGCGTTGCCTTCTCGTAGTTGCCGAGCACGGTCGCGCCGCAGTCGCCCTCGACGACGCCCGCGGCCCACTCGATGCCGCCGAGCAGGTGCCGTTGGACGGCCTTGGCGCGGTAGGACTCGATGGAGTGACCGAGCCCGGTGTACCAGGACCGGCCGCCGAGATGGTCCTGGCACCAGGCGATCGGGTGGTCGAAGCCCATCGTGCCGCCGCTGAAGGACTGTTCGTCGACGGTGGCCAGCACGTGCTCGGAGCCGCGCACGTTGGCCGCGAAGTTGTACCACTCCTCGGTGAGCGTCACGGTCCGCGGCACCGTCTCGGTCGACGGATGAGCGCGGTCGGCCACCTGTACGTTGCCCCGGCTCACCGCGCTGGCGCCGGTCACCCGGGTGCCCACCAGGTCCTGGTAGAAGGCCCAGTCCGGCTCGGTCTCCGCGGCCGCGTGCACGCCGGCATAGCCGCCGCCGGCCCGGATGTAGCCCTCGAAGGCGCTCTCCTGGGCGGCGTTGAGCACGTCGCCGGTGGTGTTGAGGAACACCACCGCGCGGAACAGGGCCAGGTTGTCCGGGGTGAACGCGGCGGCGTCCTGGGTCACCGTGACCCGGAACCGGTTGTCGCGGGCCAGGTCGCGGATGGTCTCCACACCGTCCCGGATGGACGGTCTCCGCTCGCCGGCCGTCTTCGTGAACACCAGTACCCGGAAGCTGGCCGGCCGCCGGACATCGGACCGTAAGGCGGCCGCCCCGTTCTCCTGGACGGACAGGTCGCGGTCGTCGGGGGCGGCCGCGACGGCAGCGGTGTTGCCGAACTGGGTGAGTGAGGTGGCAAGGGCAAGGCTCGCGGCGCCGGCCAACAGCCGTCGCCGTACTGAGCGTGCCATGGTTGCTCCAAGGGCTCAGCGGTGCGGTCGGACGGTCAGCTGCGGTAGATGGTCAGCTCGGACATGTTGGTGTAGCTCACCGCGGCGAAGTCCAGTGACTGCCCGGGGATCGCGGCGCCGCCGGGGGCGTTGTCCTGCTCCCAGTTGGCGTGGTGGAAGCTCTGCTCGCCGATGGTCTGGAAGAACTGCTGGAAGTTGATGTCGCCGGTGCCGAGCGGGACCATGTCGTGCCCGTTCGGCACGGCGGGGTTCTTGTCGCCGTCCTTGGCGTGGAACAGCGGGAACCGGGTGGTCCGTGGCGCGACGGTGAGGATGGGGTCGAACAGGTCGGTCTGCTCCCGGCCGCGCTTGTCGATGTAGGTGTGGTGCTTGAACCGGGCGACATAGGCCCAGAACACGTCCATCTCGAAGAACACGTAGCGCGGGTCGGCCTTGTCGAAGAAGTACTCCAGCCTGCGCACGCCGGACGAGCGGGTCGGCCGGCCGTTCGCGTCCGGCGGGCCGACATCCAGCAGGAAGCTGTAGGCGGCGTCGTGGTTGTGGGTGTACAGCCGCAGGCCACGCGCCCTGGCGCGGCGGCCGAGCTCGTTCCAGGTGTCGGCGGCCGCGTCCCAGTCCGACCGGTAGCTGCTGCCCGACGGGTCGCCGCCGGTGCCGATGTTCCTCATCCCCAGCTCTTCGGCGATGTCCATCTGCTGTTCGAACGTGTCCGGGTTGATCTGGGTGTGGGTGCCGTTCGCGACCAGCCCGTTGTCGTCCAGGATCCTGCGGATCTCCCGCGGGGTGATCTGCCGGCCCAGGATCTCCGTACTTTGGTTGTAACCGGCGAACTCCACCTCCTTGTACCCGATCTCCGCGAGCCGGGCGAGCACCCGCTCGAACCCGTAGGGCACCCCACTGGCATCCGGCGCCGCGCTGATCCGGTCCCGGACGCTGAACAGGATGATGCCCCGGTTCCGGGACGGGACCAGCGGCTCCACCCGCAACCGGTCACCGTGGCCGCCGCCGGTCGAGGCGAGTGCGGGGGTCGCGGTGGCCAGTACCGGCAGGCCGGCCGCGCCGAGCAGGGCGGCGGCACCGGCCGAAGCGGTGAACACGTCGCGACGGGTGAGCCGGGCCGGAGTCGTCTCGGGCGAGTCGGCGCGTTCGCGTCTGTGGTTGTCGTCCATGAGGGGGTCGCCACCTTTCTGCATGCGGCTCGCGCCGCGAAGAAACCCCAGCCCGTGGGGCTGGTTCGGGTGGGGTGTGCCGCGTGGTGTGCCGCGGTCGAGTGACACGGGAACGACCGACGTTCCGCCGTCTCCGGAAGCGGCCGAACGACGCTGGCTATTGGTAACGGGAAAGGAAAACTTCCGTCAGGAGTATGCCACGCTTTCTCCGGTTTGGAGCACACTTTTGTCGATCAACAACGAAACTTCTGCAGGGGCAAGGCGACGAAGTCGGCTCACAGAGGGTCAATTCCGTGCTGATACCGGTGAACCGTGTGCTGTTCACATTCCTGGATCCCGGTCCGGCCGGCTGCGGCCGGTGCAGGGTCGCGGCGGCGAGGACGAACCCCAGCAGGTCCGCGCCGAGGCCGAGAGGTACCCGAGGACCATTCGACAAGTGTGTCAGCGGCGGCCACGAGCGGTGTTGGACTGGCTCGCTCCACACACCGGCGGCCCACTCACGAGACATCAGCCCTGGTGACCCTGAGCTACGCATTCCCCGATACGGCGGTGCTCGGAGCCCGTTCGCCTGTCCCGCCATGAATTGGTGCATCCTCCGTCGGAGCGCGTAGTGTGTCGAGTACAGATGCCCGGGACCCCGGTTTGACTCCAGCCGACCGAGGGGGTCCGATGGCATATCCTGAGCCGATCGCGAATACCGAACCGGTCACGGGGATCGCGAAGCCGCACCGAAGTGCGGTCATGGCCATTCTGCGTTCTGTCCAGCAGGGCTTGTTCACCGCTGCCGAGGCCGAGCTGATGATCGGCCGGATCCGCGCGCACGTGCCCACCACGGGCGGGTACGCATCGGGCGTCCTCCCGATCAGTCCAGATCGGACAGTCTCGTGACCACGTCTACGGCGGTTCGTCCTCCACCAAGCCCGGTACCCGGTCCGAAGCCGATGGTCATTCCCGGCCGCTCGGTGGGTGAGCAGATCCTGGTGAAGGCCTTCGTTCTCATTCCGTTCGCCGCGCTCGTCGCGGCGGTTCCGATCGCTTGGGGATGGGGGCTCGGCTGGACCGACATCGCCCTGGCCGCCGCCTTCTACGTGGTGTCCTGTCTCGGGGTGACGGTCGGCTATCACCGGCACTTCACGCATCGCGCGTTCAAGGCCAAGCGCGGTCTGCGCATCGCGTTGGCCGTCGCCGGCGGCCTGGCCGCGCAAGGCCCGGTGATCGGGTGGGTCGCCGACCATCGGCGACACCACGCCTTCTCCGATCGCGAGGGTGACCCGCATTCGCCCTGGCTGTTCGGCACCGGACCGGTGGCGCTGGCCAAGGGGTTCTGGCACGCCCACATGGGTTGGTTGTTCGAACGGGTCAGCACCAACACCGAGCGGTTCGCCCCGGACCTGCTGGCCGACCGGGACATGCGGATCGTCGACCGGCTGTTCCCTCTCTGGGTCGTGCTGAGCGTCGGGGTTCCCACCGCGTTGGGCGGGTTGCTCACCTGGTCCTGGTGGGGTGCGCTGACGGCGTTCTTCTGGGCCGGCCTGGTGCGGGTGTCGTTCCTGCACCACGTGACCTGGTCCATCAACTCGATCTGCCACATGATCGGCGACCGGCCGTTCGCCTCTCGGGACAAGGCCGCCAACTTCTGGCCGCTGGCGATCCTGTCCATGGGGGAGTCCTGGCACAACTCCCACCACGCCGACCCCACCTGCGCCCGGCACGGTGTGCTGCGCGGCCAGGTCGACATCTCCGCCAGGACGATCTGGATCTTCCAGAGGCTCGGTTGGATCTCCGACGTGCACTGGGCCAACCCCGCGCGGCTGGCCCGCGCCGCCGCCTCGGCGGACAGGACGGGGCACAAGGATGCCCCGACCGAGGAGACGACCCCGTGACCGCCGCCCTCCCGTCCACAGCGTCGGATGATCCCCTATCTGCGGCCACCTCCCCGCGGGACGACCTCCTGACGGTCACCACCCGAAGGGTCTCGCCCGACACGGTCGTGCTCGAGGTGCGCGGCGACCTGGACATGTCCACCAGCCCGACCTTGCAGAACGTTCTCCTCTCGCACCTGCACGACGCCGCCTCGCAGGTGACCGTCGACCTGACCGGGGTGAGTTTCCTCAGTGCCGCCGGACTCACCGTGCTGGTGAACGCCAAGCAGGCGGCGGTTGCGGCGGGGAGGAGCCTGTGTGTGGTCGCGTGCGCTCGCGTGGTGCTGTTGCCACTGACGATCACCGGCCTGGACGGCGTGTTCGACATCTACCCCGAGCTCGCCGACGCGCCGCTCGGCCCGGTTAGCGGACCGGACGGATAGCATGCGCAATCCCCGGGTCGCCGAGATCCTGTCCGTGCTCGCCCATGGGGGGGAGCAGCGCACGCTGCCGGACAGGCTGTGTGCGGCATGCCTGTCGGCGTTGCCGGTCAGCGGTGTCGGAGTGGCGCTGATGACCGTCGACGGGCCGAGCGGAGTCGTACTCGCGGTCACCGACGAGCGGGCCCGGCAGCTGGAGGAACTGCAGTTCGCCCTGGGAGAGGGGCCTTGTGTCGAGGCGTCCGGTGGCGGCCGCCCGGTGCTCGAACCGGACCTGGTGGCGACCGGCACGCCACGCTGGCCGCGGTTCGGCGCAGCCGTGCTCGACGCCGGCGTCCACGCCGTCTTCGCGTTCCCGATGCGGGTCGGCGCCATCCGCGTCGGCGTTCTGGACCTTTACCGCGACACCCCGGGACAGCTCAGCCCTCCCGACCTCGCCGAGGCGCTGGCCTTCGCCGACGCGGCCACCGTGGTGGTCCTGAACCTGCAGGATCACGCCGCCGAAGATGGAGCGCGCTCGGCGCTCATGGGGCCGATCGACAACCGGGCCGAGGTACATCAGGCGACCGGGATGATCTCGATCCAGCTCGGCATCAGCCTCGCCGACGCGCTGCTGCGGCTCCGCGCCTACGCGTACGCTATGGAGCAGACGGTGTCCTCCATCGCCGCCGATGTGGTCAGCCGCCGCATGCACTTCGTCGGCAGCGAGTCCGGCGCCACGACGCAACAGGATCGGCGTGATCCGCGAGAGTAGAGGCAGCGGGCTCATGACGAGCCGAGAACAACTCCTTGCCACCACGTTTGTGGACCTGGCAGACACCTTGGTGGCCGACTTCGACGTCATCGACTTCCTCCACACGCTGGTCAGCCGCAGTGTCGAGCTCCTCGACGCCGACGCTGCCGGGATCATGCTGGCCGACGCGCACGGTGGCCTGCACGTGATGGCCTCCTCCACCGAGGAAGCCCGCCTGCTGGAGCTCTACGAGCTGCAGAACAACGAAGGCCCGTGCCTGGACTGCTTCCGGTCCGGACGCCCCGTGGCACGGGACGGCCTGCCCGCGATGAGATCGTCGTGGCCGGCCTTCACCCAGGAGCTGCAGCAGCTCGGGTTCCACTCGTCGCACGCACTCCCGATGCGCCTGCGCGAGGAGACGATCGGCGCACTGAACCTGTTCCGGACCGAACCAGGGCGGCTGAGCGAGGCGGACCTGGGGATCGGTCAGGCCATGGCCGACGTGGCCACCGTCGGCCTGATCCAGGAACGTGCCATCGCCGCCAGCGAGCTGCTGGCCACGCAGCTGCAGACCGCCCTGAACAGCCGCGTCCAGCTGGAACAGGCCAAGGGTGTCCTCGCCCAACGGACCGGCCTGCCCATGGACCAGGCGTTCCAGCTGATGCGCGGCTACGCCCGCAGCCGCAGCCGCCGCCTGAGCGATGTCGCCGCCCAGATCATCGACGGGCTGCTCGACGACGACCTGCTTCGGAAGGACCGGCGCACGAGGCCTGACACACCGCCCCAGGCATGACCGACCCGGCGCATCCGAGTCAGCGGCAGATGCCGGAGGCCACCACCAGCATCATCAACAACGTCGTCTACCTGGATGGGCTGCCCGTCGCGTCCCCGGCCACGCTGGCCGAGACGTTCCAGCAGCTGGAGCGGCAACCGGACAGCATGGCTTGGATCGGCCTCTACCGGCCGGCCGAGGAGGAGCTGATGTCCGCGGCCCAGCAGCTCGGGCTGCACGAGCTGGCGGTGGAGGACGCCGTCACGGCCCGCCAGCGCCCGAAGCTGGAGCGTTACGGCGACACCCTGTTCGTGGTGCTGCGGTCGGCTCAGTACCGGGACGACACCGAGGATGTCGACTTCGGCGAGCTGCACCTGTTCGTCGGCCCGAACTTCGTGCTCACGGTGCGGCACGGCGAGGCTCCGGATCTGGCCGCCGTACGACGTCGGGTCGAGGACGAGCCCGACCTGTTGCGGCTGGGTCCCGAGGCAGTGTTGTACGCCGTGCTGGACGCGGTGGTGGACGGCTACGCGCCCGTGGTGGCGGGACTGCAGAACGACATCGAGGAGATCGAGACCGAGGTGTTCGGCCGCGATCCGAACGCCTCTCGGCGGATCTACGCGCTGTCTCGTGAGGTGGTTGAGTTCCAACGCGCCACCCGTCCGCTCCTTGCGATGCTCGACAGCCTGTCCGCCGGGTTCGCCAAGTACGGCATCGACGAGGAACTGCAACGCTACCTACGGGACGTGGCCGACCACGCCGCCATCGTGGTGGAGCAGGCCGAGAGCTTCCGCGGCATGCTCGCCGACATCCTCACCGTCAACACCACCCTGGTCACCCAAGCGCAGAACGCGGAGATGCAACGCCTGGCCGAGGCGAGCAACGCGCAGAACGAGCAGATCAAGAGGATCTCCTCGTGGGCGGCGATCCTGTTCGCCCCGACCTTGATCGGCACCGTGTACGGAATGAACTTCCGCCACATGCCCGAGCTGGGCTGGACGGCCGGCTACCCGTTCGCGCTGCTGCTGATGGCCACGGTATGCGTCGGCCTGTACCTGATATTCAAACGCCGAGGCTGGCTCTGACCCGCGCGGCTCATGGTCGGGGTGGTTGCGGGGTCGTTCGCCGTCTCAGACCCTCCATGAGTACGTCGAGGCCCGTCGTGAACCGTTCGTCACGGTTGTCGACCCACATCTGGGGACCGAGCGCGACCAGGGTGGGGAAACGGTCCTCGGGTAGTGACCGGAGGAACTGGTGAAGCTGATGTCGGCTCGTCGGATCCTGCACCCGTTGGTGGTTCGCTGACGTGTTGGTGTTGCCGACCTCGAACCCCACTGTGTAGCCGACGACGAGGAAGAAGGCCTGGCCTGCCTCGTCGTGGGGGAGGCCGGCGGTGTGCAGTGGTCGCAGGAAGGCTTCGGCCAGAGCGAGGGAGTGCGGCCCGAGGGGGTCGCGCGTGGCCAGCAGGCCGGCGACTCCGGGATGGTCCGCCAGAACGGTCCGGAGTCGCCGGGCAAGCACCGTGATCTGCTCGGTCCAGGGCAGATCACGGTCGACGTCGCAGTCGACCTCGGCGAGGACCCCGTCCAGGACGAGGTCCTGAAGCCGTTCCTTGCCGGGCACGTGGCGATAGAGCGCACCGGGCACCACGCCGAGGCGGGCGGCGAGGGCGCGCATGGTCAGCGCCGGGACGCCGTCCTGGGCGATCAGGGTGAGCGCTTCGGTCACCACGCGCTGCCGGGTGAGGGTGTGGCGGCGCTGTTCGGTGGTCTCGGGGGGACTGAACCACAGCATCGCGTCGTCGTCGATCACGTATCTCTCCTGTCGAACGTTGACAGTGAACTGTGTTCACGATACAGTGAACATGGTTGCTCGACAAGTGAACAGTGTTCTCTCTTATTTGAGGGCATTCATCCCGAGCCGCCAGATGAAATGAGCAAGGGAAGTTAGTAATGGAAGTCATGACGCGCTGGGATGCTTTTCACGATCTGCGCGCCGCACAGGACCAGGCGAACCAATACCTGACCAGAATGCTGGTTCAGGCCCGCGGACAGGAGTTCTCGCAGCCAGGTTCTGGTGTTACCAGCACCGCGTGGACACCGGCGGTCGACATCTCCGAGCGCAAGGACGCCTACATCGTCGCGGTCGAACTCCCCGGAGTGAAGCTCGACGACCTGGAGATCACCTACCAAGACGGTCTGCTCACCATCCAGGGCGAGCGAGGGTTGGCCCCGGACTCAGCGGACGAACAGACCCACCTGGTCGAGCGTCGCTACGGACTGTTCCGTCGTTCGATCACGTTGCCGCTGCACGTGACAGCCGACGCCATCGACGCATCGTTCGAAGACGGTGTGCTGCGTGTGTTGGTGCCCAAGGCCGAGGAGGCCAAACCCAAGCGCATCGAGGTGCACGCCGTCCGGCCGCAGATCCCCGCGACCAACGACGTACCGCGCTAGGCACCACCAGCAGTGAACGTGACTCCCGGTCGGCGCCGACCGGGAGTCACGGTCGTTCGGTCTCCCCGGTCTCATCGACAGGTCCCCGGGCGGCCACGGGTGGGAGGATGGCGGGGTGGACTCAGAAGCCAGTGGCGACCGTGACGGTCGCGACCGTGACGACGGGGGCCGCGCCCGCAACGCCCGCCCGCGTGACGGACTGGGCCGACCGCTGCCGCGCGGGGCGACCGGCGTCGCACGCCAGCCCGAGGGGGTGCTCCTGTCGCCGGAGCAGACCCTTGCCGAGGCTCAGCGTCTGCTCGACGACGGCATGCCGTTCCATGCCCACGAAGTGCTGGAAGACGCGTGGAAGACGGGCCCCGAGGCGCACCGTGCGTTGTGGAAGGGCATGGCGCAGCTGGCCGTCGGCGCGACCCACGCCGCCCGCGGCAACATGACCGGCGCGGTCACCTTGCTCAGACGCGGCGCCGACCACATCGAGCCCTACCATGACGAACCACCACACGACATCGACATCGCCGGGCTCGTCCGGTGGGCCCGCGACCACGCCACGGCCTTCGAGGACGGCGCCGACCAGCTACCCGTTCCGCGCCTCCGAGGCGCCGGTTGAGCGTCGTGCTCCTCGTGCGCCGGCCGCGGTATCACTGCCACCACGCTGGTACACGTGGCCGCCGTCGCCCTCCCACCGGTCCGCCGCGTCGTCTGAGCGGAGGATGCCGCGCTGGAAGGGAAATCGTCTGAGATCGCGGGCCGACGTCATATCGGTGCTCCAGTCCCCGATCGCGTGACGATCGGTGTGTACCGCTCCCGAGGACGGTGTCGGCTTGACCGCCACCGCGCGAAATGCGTTCGGTACAACGATTCTGGTGCCCCGTCGCGGGTCCGCGGTCAGCGGCCGGCCAGCCGCAGCGGAGCACCGACGGCGTGCAGGTGCTGCAGGACATAACCGTAGGTGCGTAGCCATCCGCACTGGGCGTACTCGATGCCCCGCTGGTCGCAGAACGCGCGGACGAGTGGCTGCGCCAGGCGGAGGTTCGGTCGGGGCATGGTGGGGAACAGGTGGTGCTCGATCTGGTAGTTCAACGCGCCGAGGGCGAAGTCCACCCAGACGCCGCCGCGCACGTTGCGTGAGGTGAGTACCTGCCTGCGAAGGAAGTCCAGGGCGTGGCCGGCGGCCAGCGTCGGCATGCCCTTGTGTCCGGGAGCGAAGGAGCATCCCATGTAGAGGCCCCAGAGGCACTGGTGGACCAGGATGAAGAGGACCGCGGTCCCGGGGGAGAGCACCAGGAACACCGCGGTCAGGTAGGCGGCGAAGTGCCCGGTCAGCAAGCAGGCCTCGACCCACCGTGCCTTGAGGTCCTTGCGCCACAAGGATTTGACGCTGGACACGTGCAGGCTGAAACCCTCGAGCAGCAGGAGCGGGAAGAACAGGAACGCCTGGTACTTGACCATCCAGCGCAGCAGGCCGCGCCTGGTCCGCCCTTGCTCGACGGTGAAGGCGATCGCCGGGATGTGGATGTCGGGATCGTCGTCCTCGTGGTTGGGGTTGGCGTGGTGGCGGGTGTGCTGGTCCATCCACGAGGCGTAGCTGAGACCGACCATCCCGCCGTGCCAGAAGCCGACCACGTCGTTGGCGCGGCGGGTGCGGAAGATCTGCTTGTGTCCGGCGTCGTGCCCGATGAAGGACAGCTGGGCGAACATCACGGCGAAGAAGACGGCCAGGAACAGCTGCCACCACGAGTCGCCGACGTGGAAGAAGGCCACCCAGCCCCCGGCGAACGCGAGGACGTTGAGGCTGATCTTCACCGCGTAGTACCCGTGCCGCCGGCGCAGCAGCCCGATCTTCCGGATCCTCTGAGTCAACTCGGCATAGTCCCGGCTGCCGGCATTCGCGTGCAACGTGTCGAGCGAGGTCATGGATGGCCACCGCTTCCTGGGTGCGTCTGCACAGCACCGGGGTCCCGGGTGGCAAGGGTGTCGCGGTGGATCCGCGATCTACTACCAGGGTTGCACGAGATGGTCGGATCAGCAACCAAGGGGGGGTTGCGCCGACCGCCTCGGGCGGCGCAACCGCCGGCTCAGCGCGTACTTTCCGGAATGTGGTCGATGGCGTAGACCACCTGCACCGCGAGCTCGCGCGAGGCTTTGTCACCGAGTTTCGAGTTCTTCAGAAGGACGTCCTGGACGAACGTGACCCGCTGTTCGTAGCGGGAGACGAACTTGGTGTCGGTCATATGGTTCTCCTTTGCTGGCTGTTCATTCGCGGTTACTCATCCACAGGAACGTGACTTCGGTGCTGCGGGTGTTCTGCGCGACGAAGATGATCAACGCGATGGCGATGACCGCCGCTGTTCCGGCCGCTACCCACGCCATACCGGCGCGGGTACGCGGCACGCGCCCGGGCCGGGTCTCCGTCTCGGCGGTCGCCGGGGCGCCGGTGGTCCCGGGCCGCGGTGCGGATGACACCGGTGGTCCGGGTGGGGTTTCGGATGCGTGGAAGGAAGACGACATGACTGACCGTCTTCGAAATTGCCGGAAGAGCTGGCACATCGAAGGTGGATGTCGTCGTGTCCGGATAAATTCAGCATACGCCTATTTTGAATATACCGATCACCTCATATCGCTTTTCCGGGCCGGCCTTCTCCTGCTCTACACGGGTGTCTCCATCAGCTGACCGTCGGTCCGGACCGGGTGTGGCGGCTCGGCCGACGGCGCCAGGACCAGCTCCTCGAGCTGCCGGACGATCGTCGCCGGCGGGATGGGCTGCGGCTGGGCGAACACCTTGAGCAGCTCGTCCACGGACTGCTCGACGGTGAACCTCGTCCCGGCGTCCTGCCTGGCGGCCGGCGGGAACGGCCCGCTGGCCACGGCCTCGCGGATGCCCCAGGCGAGTGCCTCGGCGTTGTCCGGCTTGACCAGCACCACCCCGCCGCAGTCGGTCTCGGGAAGACCGCCGTCGTCGGACGCGATCACCCAGCAGCCCGAGTGCTGCGCCTCGATCGAGACGATGCCGAAGGTCTCGTGCCAGTACTGGCTGTTGGACGGCATCACCACGATGTCGTGGTCGGCCATCAAGGCCGCCATCGTGGCCGGCGTCTTGCGGGTGGCCACTACGGAGATCCCGGGGTGCTCGCCGAGCAGCCGCTCGATGATCTTTCCCTGCGGCTTGTCGGCACCGGCGGTCGTCGCGGTGAACGTGAGGTCCAGGTCCTGCTCGATGATGTCGATGTGGAGGGTCTCCAGCAGGGTGTAGACGCCCTTCTCGGGGCTCAGCCTGCCGGCGAACAGGATCCGCGTCTTCCCGGCCGTCCTGCCCGGTCGGGGCTGCGCGGCGAAGCACGGCTCGGCGAACGGGTACACGACGTTGACCGTCGCGACATCGACGTCCAGGTAGCTCGACCACAGCGCCGCGGCGTACCGGCTGGTGGCGATCAGCGCGCGATCCCGGGTCCCCTCCACGGTGAACGCCTTCTTCTGTTCCCGGATGGGGGGCGGGTTGTGCAGGATCAGGAACGCCGGGCTGCTGGTCGGCACCGGGTGCGGCTCGTTGACGAAGACGACGGTGCCGTCGAGGTCACCGACCTCGGACAACGTCGACAGTGCCCGGAAAGGGACGTCGGTGAACTCGCCCCTGCCGTCGTCGGCCCCAAGGCCGATGGTGACCACCTGCGCCGGAATGCCCCGCCTGGTGAGCTCTCGGACCTGACCGGCGGTGTAGTTCTCGGAGCCGCCGGTGCCGGCGGGGAGGGGGTTTCCAGGGGACCAGATGAACGATATCAACTTGTGCTGCCCACGTTTCGTTGATCAGTCTCGGACATGGTGACCGCGAGCCGAAGGAGCCAAGAACCTCCACAATGGACGGTTAGTGCGCGCGGGCAGAACCCCTCGTGGTCGGCCATGTGCCGGTCGACCGTGCGAGGTGCGCACGAGGAGACGGTTGGGGCGGTTGTCCTATTGGGTCACTCACCGCGGTCTCGGCCCGGTTCGGTCGTCCCGTTGGGCGCCGACGTAGGTGATGAGGCCGTCCAGCAACCGGTCGAGGCCCCACAGGAACTGGTCGGTGGCCGCCGCGGCGTCGGCCGTCTCGAGGGCGACTGATCCGAGGATGTGCACGTTGAGCAGGTGAGAGCCTTTGGCCGCGGACGCCGGATCGAGTCCGGCGTCGGCCAGGATGGTCAGCAGAGTGGCACCGACCGCGTTCGCGTTCGGCCCGTCGAGGGAACTGCGGAGCAGCAGATGTACGGCGCCCTGGTGGGCGAGCAGCTCGGTCCTCAGCTCGAGCGCGAGGGAATGGACGCGCTCCCGCCAGGGCCGCGACGAGTCGGTGAACCGATCGTCGTCGACCAGGTTGTCGTCGACCCGCCCGAGAAGCTGCTCGGCCAGGCCGTCCAGCACGGCCGCCTTGTCCGGGAAGTAGGTGTAGACGGCGTTGGGCGCGATGCCGACCCGGGTCGCGATCCCCCGGATGGTCACCCGGTCGGCGCCGAGCTCGGCGAGCAGGGCCAGCGCGGCGTCGAGAATGGCCTGCTCGCTCAAGGTCCGGCGGGGACCAGGGCGAACGGGGCGCGCATCGACCACGACTACTCCTACCTGCTCCTATGCGAACGTCTCTGGACAGCGTCCAGTTATTGTACATTGTACAGACTGAGGCTGGTCGCCATGGCTCAGACAACCCCATCACCAGCGCAAGCGCCTCGGTTCGAGGATTACCCGGTTCAGGTACGCGCCCGTTTGGACGATCCGCTGTCTCGCTGGCTGTGGCTGGTGAAATGGCTGCTGCTCGTGCCGCACGCACTGGCGCTGATCGTGTTGGGGGCGGCCTTCTGGCTGATGAGCCTGTTCGCGCTGGTCGCGGTCGTGATCACCGGCCGGTACCCGCGCGCGGTCTTCGACTTCAACCTCGGGGTGATGCGGTGGGGCTGGCGGGTGAGCTTCTACGCCTACTCCGCCCTGGGCACCGACCGATACCCGCCGTTCTCCCTCGGCGAGGAACCCGACTACCCGGCTCGCCTGGATGTCGAGTATCCCGCGCAGCTGTCCCGAGGGCTCGCGCTGGTCAAGTGGTGGCTGCTGGCCCTCCCGCACTACCTCATCCTGGCCATCCTGTTCGGCGGCGGGACCTGGTTCACCTGGCAGCTCGGCGACACCGGATGGGCCTGGGGCGGGAGCATCGTCGGGATCCTTGTCCTGATCGCCGGGATCATGCTGGTCGTCACCGGCACCTACCCCCGTCCGCTGTTCGATCTCCTGATCGGGATCAACCGTTGGGCACTGCGGGTCGCCGGCTACGCCGCGCTGATGACCGACCGCTACCCGCCCTTCCGCCTCGATGTCGGCGGCGACGAACCCCATGGCCCGGCGGAACCGAACCCCGTGGACGCCGCCGGACCGGTCGAGCGCCCCATGCCGGTGTGCGGAAGCCTGCGGTGGCGAGATGGACGTCCGCCGACATCCCTGACCAGACCGGCCGCACCGCGGTCGTCACCGGAGCCAACACCGGCATCGGCTTCGAGACCGCGCGGATTCTCGCGCGGACCGGGGCGTCCATGGTGCTGGCGTGCCGCGACCCCGAGAAGGGGGAGGCGGCGGCGCGGACCATACGCGCGGAGATGCCGGCCGGCAGTGCGCGGTTCGCGCCGCTCGACCTCGCGGATCTCGACTCGGTGGCCGCGTTCGCCGGCGCGTTCGAGGCGGACGACGGCCGGCTCGACCTCCTCGTGAACAACGCGGGGGTCATGGTGCCGCCGCTGGGGCGCACGAAGCAGGGGTTCGAGCTCCAGCTCGGGACGAACCACCTCGGCCACTTCGCCCTCACCGGGCGGCTCCTGCCGATGCTGGAGCGGACGCCGGGCGCGCGGGTCGTCGTGGTGGCGAGCAGGGCGCAGAGCAGCGGGCGGATCGACTTCGACGACCTCAACTGGGCGCCCGCCCTTCCGCACGCGCGAAGGACTCCGCGGTGGCGAAGCGGCTCTGGGAGCAGAGCGAGAAGCTCACCGCGGTCGCCTTCGCGTTCGCGGCACCCGGTGACAAGGCGGCGTGAGGAGGACGCTGGGCGGAGACCGTGCCGGTTCCCCCGGTACAGGTGACCGACGCGGACCACCGGTCCGGCGTGATCGAACACCCGGTGGGAGTCGCCTGTACGACTCCCACCGGAAGCAGCGTTCCAGCAGCCGCGACCATTGCCAACGTGCACAACGCACCACGCATTCGCATTGTCTTCTCCAGACCCCATGTACGGCACGGACGACAGCACGGTGCCCGCCGGACGCGGCCGGTGTCGACCAACCGGAACGAATCCGAACGCGGGGTGGCGGGCGCGTGCGCCGGGTACTACCTGTGGGCCCTCCACGGAGATCGTCGATTGACTTGCGTTCGATGTATTACGCGCCACGGCTACGAAAGGTTCAGTGTGGTCGCGGGCGCCACATTCCCGCCGTCTGCGGTGAACCCTTCCACGCTCTGCCGCGTAACCACCGCCATGGAACTCGCGCTCAGCGGCAGACGAAGGAGGACACAAATGTCCATGCAGGACGGTGCGGCCGTGAGGTGGGCGAGCGCGGCGCTTCGCGCGCTCGCGCTGCTCGGCACCGCCACCGTCGTCGCGGCATGTGGCTCCGGCGGGACCACCGACGACGGCACCGGGGCCGGTGACGGAGGTGGCGACACATCGTCGGTGACGGTTGCCGTACGGACCCAGGATCATCCGGACCTCGGCAAGATTCTCGTTGACGTGTCAGGAAAGACGCTGTACTTCGCCGAGCAGGAGGAGGACGGCACCGTCCGGTGCGTCGACGCCTGCCTCAGATTCTGGTTCCCGGCAAAGATCCCGGACGGCGCGGCACCGTCCGTGCCGGGCGTGACCGAGCTCGACGTGCTCCACCGCGCCGACAACGGGCAGGAACAGCTCACCTACCAAGGAAAACCGCTCTACACGTTCCAGTTGGACAGTTCCGCGGGAGACGCCGACGGCAACAACCTCCAGGACGACTTCGGCGGCGTGCACTTCGTGTGGCACGCGGTGACCGTCGACGGCGAGGGCACCCCTACTCCGTCGCCGACGCCTGGCAACGACGGTGGCTATGGAGACGGCCCGGGCGGCTACTGAGACTCGGCGGGCCGGCCCGCACTGGTCGACCGGGATGGGTCCAGGTGCCGCTGTGCGGCCCTGATCGCGAGCCGGGCGCACTCCTTCTCTCCCACTTGTGCGGCAAGGCTCGCGCGGGGGATCTCCAGGGCGTAGGGGATGTCGGGTGGGAGGGCGGAAAGTATGCCGCGGACGTCGATCCCGCCCTCGCCGGGAAAGAGACGTTCGAAGCGGGCGGTGTGGATCAGGCCTTCCACGGTGGTGGGTATCCGGCCGGGGGCGTCGCAGACGTGGGTGAAGTGGAACCAGTCGCGGGGAAGTTGCCGGAGCTCCTCGATGCTGGACTGGGACCGGGCGAAGTGCAGGAGGTCGATCAGCATGCCCGCGTTGGGGCGGTCGGCCTCGCGCAGCACATGCGTCGCCTCGCTGAGGTTGGGTGTCTCGGTCCAGGACGGGAACTCGAGATCGATCGTGAGTCCCAGCGGCGCCGCCAGGTCGCACAGTTGGGCGAAGTGCTCGGTCTTGCGGTCCCGGTTGGCGTCGGGCAGCTGGGTGATCACGTGGCGAGCGCCCAGCTCCGCGCCCACCTCGAGGAGGCGCAGATAGCGTCGCGGGTCGTCGTGCGGGCCGATGCGGGCCAGCTCGACATCGAGGACGCGGACGCCCGCGGCGGCCAGCGACGCCTTGGTCTCCTTCAACAGCGCGGGGTCCGTCGCGATCGGGTAGTGCGGCTCGTCCGGGGTGACCCGGGTCAGGCGGACGCCGACGTACCGGTAGCCGGCGCTCGCCGCGGCCCGGACCAGCTCGGGTGGGGACAGGCTCAGCGCCGACAGGTGTGCGATGGAGTAGTCGTGCGTCTCCCGGTCGTCCTCGCGGATCGCCGGCGGCTGTTGGCCGATCGTCGTCGTGACCAGGCGGCGCCTGCGCTGCGCGGCCATGCGGACCGGTGCGGTGCTGGCTGCGCCGTAACCGGCGTATCCGCCGATCCGTTGCACCACCTCGAAGAAGACCCGTGCGCCGAGGATCTCCGTGCACGCATGGAGGTACTCGCCGTGCTCGTCGCGGTCGTAGAGCACCGAGTGCTCGCGCATGGCGGCGAGCAGGTCCGGCGACAGCTCCAGGCGCGCGGCGAGGTCGTCGTAGTAGTTGTCGGGAATGTCCAGCAGTGGGGCGCCCAGCGCTCGCATGGCCCGTGTGCTCGCGATCGCGTCGGTGGTCTCGAATGCGATGTGCTGCGGGTCGGGCACCGCCGGAGCCCACTCCCCGCGGCGGAAGAGGGCGGCGTTGAGGGTGATCCGCACCCGGTGGGCGGGATCCGTCGCCGCTCGGCTGCGAATCAGCCCGAACGGCGCGGCGAGCTCCATTGCGGGCTGGGCACGCAGCCCGAGCACCGACCGGTAGAACAGGGTGGCCTGGTCGAAGTCGTCGAACGGCTCGGTGAGCGAGACGTGATCGGTTCCCACGAGCAGGCCGTGGTCGCCGGGCCGGGTCCCCGTGGGGGCGAAGTCCGCGAGCCAGTCGTTGTCCCGGTCGCCGGTGCGGCAGAAGAAGACGGTGGTCCCGTCGGGCGCGGCCACCGAGCACAGGTCCGCCTCCTGAGGCTGGCGGCTGCGGGGGAGTACGGGCGCGAGCAGCCGTTCCGCGCGCGTCGCGGAGGCGGCGGGGTCGGAGCTCTCCACGGCCAGCGCGCTGACCTCGGCGGTTCCCGGAGCCGCCGTGGCCCTGGCGGCGGAGTTCAGCAGGACGCGGGCGTCACCTTGTTGCCAGAGCTGAACCGGCTTGGACCGGTGCTCGCCGACGTGGGCGAATCCCAGGGCCGTCAACGTGCGCGCGAGTACCGGCCCGGAGACGTCGTCCACGGCCAGCTCGGTGAACACGTGCCCGGCCAGCGCCGGAGCCGGTGGCAGGCTCTCCGGGGTGAGTCGCCGCCGGTGCTTCACCTGCCCCTGGGTGCCGACGGCCTCCTGCAGGGCGACGAGCGAGCGCATCGCGTCGATCGCCGCACGTCGTGGGTCGGCCTGACGGAACACGTCGTTGGACACCTCGAGGGCGAGCGGGCCTTCGTATCCCGTGCCCAGCACGTTCCCGACGAACCCGGCGAGGTCGAACCCGCCCTGGCCGGGGAAGAGCCGGTGGTGGCGGCTCCACTGCGACATGTCCATGCGCAACGCGGGCGCGTCGGCCAGCTGCAGCACGAACACCTTCGAACCGGGGATGATGCGGATGCCGGCGAGGTCGCTGCCGCGCGCGAGCACGTGGAAGCTGTCGAGGCACAGGCCGAGCGCGGGGTGGTCGGCGCGGCGCACGATGCGCCAGGAGTGGTCGTAGGTGTTGATGAACCGGCCCCAGGAGAGTGCCTCGTAGGCGATCCGCAGTCCTCGCTCGGCCGCGCGGGAGGCGAGCGTGTGGAGCTGCTCGGCGGCGAGGTCGTCGTCGTCCACGGCGTCCGGTGAGACCGATGAGCACAACAGCATCGTGTCGGCGCCGAGCTGCTCCATCACGTCGAACTTGTGCTCGGCGCGCCGCAGGTTGGCCGCGAGCACGTCCGGCGGGACCGCCTCGAAGTCGTGGAACGGCTGGTAGAGATCGATGGCGAGACCGAGGTCGGCGCAACGCTGCCGCACCTGCCGTGGCGACCACGGCGACGCGATGAGGTCGTCCTGGACGATCTCCACACCGTCGAAGCCGGCCGCGGCCGCGGCGATCAGCTTGTCCTCGAGAGTGCCGGACAGACAGACGGTGGCGATGTTCAGCGTCGGGCCGGCGAGTGGCTGCCGGTGGTCTTCCGCGGTCGTCGTCCGGAGTTCAGCGGTGAGCATCGGGCTGCCTCCCAGCGTGTGTGTCGGGTACGAGCGCGTCGAAGTGGCGGAGCATGCGATCGGTGTCGGGTTCGCGGCCGGTGATGATCCGGAACGCGTCGGCGGCCTGGAAGACCACCATCGGTCCGCCGTTGAGCACCCGGCAGCCGCGTTCCCGTGCGGCGGTGAGCAGTTCGGTGTCCAGCGGCCGGTAGACCACGTCGGCGACCCACAGGTCGGGTCTCAGCAGCTCGACGGGCACCGGCACCCCGGGATGTCCCTCCATCCCGATGGGCGTGGCGTGCGCCAGTCCGTCCGCCTCCCGGAGCGCGTCGGCCATCGCGGCACCGCCGTCGAGCTCGTCCGCGGTCGCTCGCCCCGCGCCGAACCGGCCCGTGAGGGAGGCGGCGAGCTTGTCGCTGCGGCGACGGTCGAGGTCGAATATCCGCACCGTTCCCGCGCCGAGGGTCAGCAGAGCGTGCGCGACCGCGGCGCCCGCGCCGCCGGCACCCAGGAGCACGATCGAGTCGAGCGCGGCGTCGGGCAGTCCGTGCCCCACACTCCTGGCGAACCCGGTCAGGTCGGTGTTGTACCCGACCGATCGGCCGTCGGTGAGCACGATGGTGTTGACCGCGCCGACCGCGGCGGCATCGGGGGCGAGCTCGTCGAGGTGGTCGAGCACGAGCTGCTTGACCGGGTGGGTGATGTTGAGCCCGTGGTAGCCGGCGAGTCTCGCGGCCGCGAGGACGTCACCGATGGCCGTCGCCGGCACGCCGAGCTCGTCGAGATCGAGGATGCGGTACAGGTAGCGGACGCCGAGTGCGTCGGCTTCCCGTTCGTGCAGCGCGGGGCTCAGCGACGTACCGATGCCCGAGCCGATCAAGCCGACGAGGTAGCCGGTGTCGTTCCGCGGTAACGCCATGTGCTCCCCATCCGCCAGACAGTTTGCGAACGAACTAGATAGTTACTTATACGCCGATCGATGGTCGCGCGGAAGGGGTGGGCCCGACCTGGGCCCACCCCTTCCGGTGCCTCAGTAGACCTCGATCTTGCCCGTGGACCGGGGACTGAACGGGTCGTTGAAGAAGTACTCGCCCTTCTTCCTGAACTTGTGGGTGAACGACTCGCCGGGCGCGAGCCTGCGGTCGAACAGCCCCTCGAAGAACTGTGTCGCGCCGCGGGTGTTCGCGTTGCCGGCCGGGTTGGTGAACGTGACGGTGGTGCCGGCCGGGACGCGCAGGTGGGTCGGTGCCATGGCGTTGACCGCGGTGGACTCCGTGGTGCCGACCTCGCCGGTGTCCGCGTCGTACGTCCGTCCGATCACGACGGTGTCGGCGACCGCGCTGCCGTCGACCGGTCCACCCGAGACGGGGCGCCGGATGACCGGTGGCGGCGGGGTGGGCGCCGGCCCGACGGTGCCGCCGATCTTGAACGCCCAGAGGAAGTCGCCGCGCGGCGCCGAGTTGCCGTACGGGATGCCGGTTCCTCCGGCGTACACGGCCATGTACTGCTGACCGTCCACTTCGTACATGATGGGACTGCTGCTGATGGCCGCGCCGGTCTGGAACCGCCACAGCTCGCGGCCGGTGCGGGCGTCCAGGCCGAGCAGGTTGCCGTCGGGCTGCCCGATGAACATCAGGTCGCTGCCCGTCGTGAGGATGCCGTTGCCGTGCGCCAGCGAGTAGGGCATGTGCTTGTTCCACCGCACCTTGTTGGTGCTCGGGTCGACCGCGACGATCCCGCCGGTCTGGTACTCACCGGGTGGCCGCAGGCCGTTGCTGGACTCGGTCAGCGAGTGTGCCGCGGCCACGTAGCCGAAGCCGGTGTAGACGAGCTTCGTGCTGTGGCTGAACGACTGATGGCTCCAGTCCGCGCCGCCGCCGTGGCCGGGGATCGACCAGGATGGGGATGTCCCAGTGCGGGTCGTAGAGCGATCCCTGAACATAGTTGGGCACGGCCCGGTTCGGGTTGCCCGGGATGCTGGTGCCCAGCGGTTGGTCGACCACGGTGTTCTCGGTCCACGGGCCCTGGCGGGGGAACGGCTGGGTTGGCCAGGTCTTCTGCCGCGGGTCCTGCGGCACGGGGCGCTCGTCGATGCCCAGCGGCGCGGAGCCGTCCTCGCGGTCGAGGATGTAGTACATGCCGCACTTGCTGCCGTAGATCACGAGCTTGCGCATCCGCCCGCGGATCCGGACGTCCGCGAGCACGGGTGCCATGGTGTTGTCCATGTCCCAGATGCCGTGGTGGATGGACTGGAAGTGCCAGCGGTACGCACCGGTCTCCATGTCCATCGCGACGAGCGAGCTGGAGAACAGGTTCAGCCCGCCACGCTGTGAACCGTCCTGAGAGGACCGGTTGCCTCGGGCGTTGCCGAACGCCCAGTAGACGAGCCCGAGGTCCGGGTCGACCGCGGGGTGCATCCACGGGGTGGCGCCGCCGGCTTGCCAGGAGTCGCCCTCCCAGGTGTCGTTGCCGATCTCGCCCGGCCCGGGTACGCCCCAGAAGTGCCACACGACATCGCCGTTGCCGGCATCGAGCGCGATCCCCGCGCCACGGTCACCGTCATGGGTGCCGCAGTAGAGCCGGCCGTCGTGGTAGATGACGGCGACCTTCTCCATGTTGCCGTACTCGGTGACCTGCTTCTCCCACACGACCTCGCCGGTCTCCTGGCTCAGCGCGATGATCCAGCTTCCGTTGCCGTGGGTGAAGACCATGCCCTGGCCCACCGCCACACCGCGCCGGGTCAGCGTGCCGCGGGTCTGCCGGTAGACCCACTTCGTCGTGCCGGTCGCGCCGTCGACGGCGAACACGTTGCCGAGCGCGGACTCGATGTAGAGCACGCCGTCGACGGCGACCGCGGTGCTCTGGTTGGTGCCCGTGGTGAGTCCGCCCTCGATCCGGTTGACCCAGGCGGCGCCGAGCTTCCTGACGTTGCCGCGATGGATGTCGTCGAGTGCCGAGTAGTTCTGGTTGCCGAGGTTCCCGCCGATCTTGGGGAAGTCCCGGCCGCCCGGTGTGGTGGCGATCGGGGGCCGGGTGTGCCCGTGCACCGCGGGATCGGCCGCCGCGGGCAGGCCGGACGTCACGGATGTGCCGACCGCGACACCCACGGCGGCCGCCGCCGCACCCTTCATGAGCTCTCTGCGTTGGATCTCCGCCATGCCGCGCTACCTCCGTCGTTGGAAGATTGGGCAATGAGGTCCGTCTAGCGGACTATATGGACTGTGTGGCGGTTCAGCGTAAGCTCGTTCCATCGTGCTTTACAAGCCCAACATGGTTCATCCGGTCCACAGAGTGGACCGAGCGAAAGGGTCAGCACTGTGAACAGACGAGCATCGACCTTGATGACCGCCATCGTGAGCGCTGCCGTGGCCACGGCAGCCACCGTTCTCGCCGTCGGCGTACCGGCGGCGGCCAACGACAGGGACCGCA